>JAEXHR010000237.1 GCA_023449855.1 Pseudomonadota bacterium
CTCTTTGGGTCTCCAGGCAGGCGCTTGATGATACCCCCGGTTTTGCCAAGCCCGGTTGCGGCTGGCTGCCACCGTCCTGGTTACCGCAGGCCGCGTTGAGGCGAGCCGCCAGGGGAATTGCGCGCGCCGATGCCGCGATGTTGACGGACTATGCCAGCCCCATGGGGCTGGCACCCTTGCGGCAGCTTCTGTCGCGCAGGCTCGAAAATCATGGCGTTCGGGCCGGTGCGCACCAGATCATTCTGACGGAGTCCGGAACACAGGCGATCGATCTTCTCTGCCGCTTTTTGCTTCAGCCCGGTGATACGGTCATTGTTGATGACCCTTGCTATTTCAATTTTCATGCTTTGCTGAAAGCGCACCGTGTTAAAACCGTTTCGGTCCCCTACACCCCTTCGGGACCGGATCTCGTGTTGTTCGAACAGGCCCTGCTGGAACATCAGCCACGCCTCTACATAACCAATTCTGCAGTTCATAATCCAACCGGCGCCTCGCTTTCACCGGTTACGGCGCACCGGGTTCTCCTGTTGGCAGAGAGAGCCGGGTTGACGATTATCGAAGACGATATTTTCGCGGATTTTGAAACACAGCCGTCACCTCGCCTTGCTGCGTTTGATGGGCTGAACCGTGTTGTCCAGATCGGCAGTTTCTCGAAAACACTGTCTGCCTCGGTTCGATGCGGGTTTATCGCCGCTCCAGAAGTATGGGTGGAGCCATTGATCGATCTCAAGATCGCCACGTCGTTTGGCGGCGGGCATTTTTCCGAGGCGCTGGTTCTCTCACTTTTGAAGGATGGCAGTTATCGCAAGCATGTGGAAGCGCTTCGGCAACGTCTCGCCGTAACGATGGCCGAAGTGACAACCAGTCTCAAAGCATTGGGCTGCACACCCTGGATCGAACCAAATGCGGGAATGTTCTTGTGGTGTCGGCTACCGGACGGCGTCGATGCTGCAGAGCTGGCAAAACGGGCTTTGACTCAACAGGTGGTTCTGGCACCCGGCAATGTCTTCAGCTCGTCTGAAAACGCGGCCGGATTCATGCGTTTCAACGTGGCGCAGATGTCCGATCCGAAGACCATGCCGGTGCTTCAGCAGGCATTACAGGGTTAACGGACTGCCGATTTTTCTACCTCTTGCGAGTGCAGGGAAACGAAATGGAACAAAATCTTGTGAACGCCGTTTCCTTCTCAGAGTGAAGAGGAGGAAATGCCATGACTTTTGATCCCGGCAACCCACGTCCGGAGCGTGATCTTCGCCCGGAAGTGAATATTACCAATGAACCACGCGCCCGTTCGTCTTGGACGCCGTGGCTGGCTGTTATCGTTGTTGTGCTTGTGGGTATTTTCGCCTGGTCGCAGATGAGCGGCCCGACGACTGACCCATCGACCACATCTTCGACAACACCGCCAGCCGTCAGCGATCAGGCACCTGCGCCGGCTCCGATGACCCCGACAACGCCTGCCACGCCGCCGGCAAACAATGCTGCGCCGACGACGCCAGGCACGGGTGGCACACAGACCCAGCCTTAACAGGCGGGACGTCATGAGAGCAGCCGCTCGCCCTATGGGCGGGCGGTTGTTTTTTATAACGTATCCATGGCTGCAGGATTGTGTGACAGCATCGCCCAATGGCTGATCGATTGTTTTGCCAGTTCAGCAAGCGTAATGCGTTCGAAACGCGTCAAGAGGATTGATTGGGCTTCGCTCATGGCGTCTGATAGCGCCTCATTGACAGCCTGCTCGATAACGCAGTTGGGATTGTCGCCAGCAAGGCCAATTGAAAAAAGCTCCGGTTTTCCAAGTGCGCGGTAGATATCGAGCAACGTGATTTCGGCCAGCGGGCGGGCGAGAACCCAACCTCCACCGTGACCTTTTTCAGATGTGACGTAACCCTCATCGCGCAATCCCGCCATCGTTCTGCGTATGACGACAGGGTTGGTCTGCAACATTGTGGCAATCGCTTCCGATGTCGCAGGTCGCTCATGCTTCTCCATATGGATCAGAATATGCAGCACCCGTGAAAGGCGCGTGTCGTGTCTCATGGTCGCATCCGTTGTTTTGTTGGACCCTACCAACCGATTGGTGACGTAACAATATAAGTTGCATGATTGTTGACATGGAATTTCAAGTAACAATATGAGTTACGAAAGCGGGAATTGTCTTCCTGCTCGTTGAAGATCAACAAACAACAGGTGTTACCCATGAAATTCGATGCCATCATCATTGGCGGCAGCTATGCCGGGTTGTCGGCCGCCTTGCAGCTTGGCCGCGCCCGACGAAACATTCTCGTGGTGGATGCGGGCGAAAGGCGAAATCGCTTTGCTAGCCACTCGCACGGATTTCTCGGGCAGGATGGCAAGACGCCAGGAGAGATCATTGCCGAAGCAAGGCGTGAGATCGAGACATACCCGACAATACAGTGGGCAAGCGGTCGGGTGACGGATGCAGACGGTTCGTTCGATGACTTCAGGGTGGAGATTGATGGCGAACGCCGCGAGACTGCATCCCGTCTCATCCTCTCAATGGGTGTTACGGATGAGCTGCCAGAAATTCCGGGCTTGAAGGAACGTTGGGGCCAGACAATTTTTCATTGCCCTTACTGCCATGGTTATGAACTCGACAGGGGTCGGATCGGTGTGATTGCGGCGTCTTCGCTTGCCATGCACCACGCGTTGATGTTGCCGGACTGGGGGGAGACGACGCTGTTTACCAATGGTGTTTTCACGCCCGACATGGACCAGCGGGCTCATCTTGCCAGCAGGGGAACCGCACTGGATGAAACCAGGATTGCCGAAATTGCAGGTGCTGCGGATATCCTGCTTGCAGACGGCCGGCGCATCGTCATGGACGGGCTTTTCACACAGCCGATCATGCGTATTAGCGCGCGTTGGATCGCCAAACTCGGTTGTGCCCTTGAGGATGGACCCATGGGCGCATCGATTGCAACGGATGCCATGAAGCAGACCACAGCGCCGGGCATCTTTGCCTGCGGAGACATTGCCCGCGCGGCGAGTTCTGTTGCGCTTTCCGTTGGCGATGGCGCAATGGCCGGTGCATCCACCCACCGTTCCCTGATGTTCCCGAATGTGTGACGACGGTTCAGTGTGAGGTAAGGCTCAGCCAGCGACCCGGCGTGATGCCAAAAGCGCTTTTGAAGTGACGGGTGAAATGGGCCTGGTCTGCGAAACCGCATGAAAACGCCGTTTCTGCCAGGCCAGCCCCCGTCGCCATGATCGCTTTGCTCTTCTCCAGTCGCCGCATGATGAGATAGCGGTGCGGGCTTGTCGAAAACAGCGCCCGGAATTGGCGCGACAGTGTGAAGCGATCCAGACCGCTGATTGTCTCAAGGTCTTCGGAACTGACGATACGATGGCTGTTTTCGAAGAGATGATCGCGGCAGCGCAACATCGCTGCATGATCAACCCGTTTGCTTCTTTTGACCTTTGCGTCAGCGTGTTTCCAGAGGTGGTCTGCAAGGCGAGATTGCCAATCGCTAAGCTGCAGGTCAGTCGGTTCGAGATCGAGATTGCCCAGTGCGTCGACAAGGCAGTGACGGAAATCCTCATCCTCGATGACCGGGCTTTTTGCAAAGGGAAGGGCGCGATGATGGTCACAAGCCGCGATCATCCATTCCGGCGGCAGATACAGCATCCGGTAGTGCAGACCTTCCTCTGTGCCGGCGCCGCCATCATGAATCTCGTCCGGATGCAGGACAATGATGTTGCCGGGTGCACTGAAGCGCGACGCCCCACGATAGGAAAAGGTTTGAATACCGGAAATCGTCACACCCAGCGCGTAGGTGTCGTGACGATGCGGAGAGTATGCGTTGCCATGGAACCGGGCATCGATGCGCTCGATCCCTTCGCTGGTCGGCGCACGAACAATGCCCTCGAAACTGCACGAACGTTCAAGATCGGCATCGTCTTGCGGTTCTAGGACCGGTGCTCTTTGATAACCGCAACCGGATTGAATTCGCATGTTTGACACCAAGATCGCCATTGTCCTTCGAGATGACCTTGCCGCGTGGCAAAAACTGAATGTTACCGCATTTCTGATGTCTGGAATTGTCGCCCAGACGCCCGAGGTCATCGGTGAACCATATCGCGATGGTGCAGGCAACGTCTATAATCCCTTGTCCGTACAGCCTGTCGTGGTCACCGCAGCGGATCAGGAAACTCTGCGAAAAATCCACGGCCGTTCGCTTGAGCGTGAGGTCACGACCTCGCTCTATATCGAGGAAATGTTTTCCACCGGCCACGACGAAGCCAACCGGCAGGTCTTTTCGGAGTTCTCTCCGGAGACCGCCAAGGTGGTTGGCTTAGCCATACGTGCGGATAAAAAGATCGTCGACAAGATTACAAAGGGTGCAAAGTTGCACGCGTGAGACCGAACCCACCGGAAACGAAAAGGGGAGGCAACAAGCCTCCCCGAATGACGTTTCGATGAGAGCTTCCGCTCTTATTCGTCGTTCATCTTCAGTGCAGCGATAAAGGCTTCCTGCGGAATTTCGACCTTGCCGAACTGGCGCATGCGCTTCTTGCCTTCCTTCTGCTTGTCCAGAAGTTTGCGCTTACGCGTGGCGTCGCCGCCGTAGCACTTGGCCGTCACGTCCTTGCGCAGCGCGCGAACGGTTTCGCGCGCAATCACCTTGCCGCCGATGGCAGCCTGGATCGGGATCTGGAACATGTGTGGCGGGATCAACTCTTTCAGCTTCTCGCACATGCCGCGTCCGCGACGGTCGGCAGCCGAGCGGTGAACGAGCATGGAAAGCGCATCGACCGGATCGCCGTTGACGAGGATCGACATCTTGACGAGATCGCCCGGACGGTAATCCATGATGTTGTAATCGAAGGAGGCATAACCCTTCGAGATGGATTTCAGGCGGTCGTAGAAGTCGAACACCACTTCGTTGAGCGGCAGTTCATAGGTCAGCATCGCGCGGGTGCCGACATAGGTCAGCTCCGTCTGAATGCCGCGACGATCCTGACACAGCTTCAGAATGCCACCGAGATAGTCATCTGGGGTCAGGATGGTTGCCTTGATCCACGGCTCGCGGATTTCATCGATCTTCACCACATCCGGCATATCTGCCGGGTTGTGAAGTTCCTTCTCGCTACCGTCCGTCAGGCTCATCTGGTAGACGACCGACGGTGCTGTTGCGACGAGATCGAGATTAAACTCGCGCTCGAGACGTTCCTGAATGATTTCCAGATGCAGAAGCCCCAGGAAACCGCAGCGGAAACCGAAGCCGAGGGCTGCCGAGCTTTCCATTTCGAACGAGAACGACGCATCGTTGAGACGCAGCTTGCCCACGGCCGAACGCAGATCTTCGAAATCCGCAGCGTCAACCGGGAACAGGCCGCAGAAAACAACCGGCTGTGCGGGCTTGAAGCCTGGCAGAGCCTTTTCCGTCGGACGACGGTCGTCGGTGATGGTGTCACCAACGCGCGTATCGGCGACTTCCTTGATCGATGCAGTGATGAAGCCAATCTCGCCAGGGCCAAGTGAATCGACATTCACCATCTTCGGTGTCAGCACGCCAACGCGCTCGACGCTGTATTTTGCACCCGTACCCATCATGCGAATCTGCTGGCCCTTGGCAAGTACGCCGTCGATGACGCGCACCAGAACCATGACGCCGAGATAGGTGTCGTACCAGCTATCGACCAGCAGCGCCTTGAGCGGACCTTTTTCGCCTTCCGCGCTTTTCGGCGCAGGCAATTTCTGGACGATGGCTTCCAGAACATCGGGAATGCCAAGACCGGTCTTGGCGGATATGAGCACTGCATCGGAGGCGTCGATGCCGATGACCTCCTCGATCTGTTCCTTGATGCGGTCCGGTTCGGCCGCAGGCAGGTCGATCTTGTTGAGGACCGTCACCAGCTCATGATTGTTGTCGATGGCCTGATATACGTTGGCCAGGGTCTGCGCTTCCACACCCTGGCTGGCGTCGACGACGAGCAGCGAACCTTCACAGGCCGACAGCGAGCGCGAGACTTCATAGGCGAAGTCGACGTGACCGGGGGTGTCAATGAGGTTCAGCACATAGGTTTCGCCGTCGTTCGCCTTGTAGTGCAGGCGCACGGTCTGGGCCTTGATGGTGATGCCGCGCTCGCGCTCGATATCCATCGAGTCCAGCACCTGCTCCTTCATCTCGCGCGCCTGCAAGCCGCCGGTAATCTGGATCAGGCGGTCGGCCAGGGTCGATTTGCCATGGTCGATATGGGCGACGATGGAGAAGTTGCGGACGTTGGAAATCGGGGAGGTTGTCATGGGCGCGGGATAGCATCCGGGCCCTGATGCGGCAACCGAAATGGGGCTTCTCCGGCGGTTTCACAAGGCCGTTCGGGGCGGCAATTTGTTCAACGCATTCTGATTTTACTCGCGGGCGAAACAGGCTAGGCAGGGCCCCATGAAAAGGCCTGCGCGCAGTCGTCAATCCCCCGCCGTTCCCGCCCCCGCCAGACGCCGCAGCCTCGCCTCGCGCGTGCGCCGGGGTGCTGCGCGCGTGGTGGCCTGGGCGATCGATCCGCAACTGGCGCCGGTGCTGGCGGTCGGCTTCACCATCGCCCATGCGGTGCTGTGGACCGCCATCCTGACCCAGGTGAAGGCGGCCCAGGACGTGCATTTCGACGTCTCCGAGGCCTATGCCTGGGGGCAGAAGTTCCTGCTCGGCTATGGCAAGCATCCGCCGCTGTCGGGCTGGATCGCGGGCGCCTGGTTCAGCTTCTTCCCGACCGCCGATTGGGCCTCCTATGCACTGGCCATGACCACGGTCGGCATCGGCATGATCACGTGCTGGGCCATCGCGCTGCGCGTGGTCGATCATCGCCGGGCGTTCTTCGTGCTGGTGATGGTCGCGCTCTATCCGATCTTCAATTTCAAGGGCTTCAAGTTCAACGCCGATCTCGTGCAGCTCATTTCGCTGCCGCTGCTGGTGCTGGCCTATCTGCATGCCTTCGAGAAGCGCACGATCCGCTCCGGCGTGCTGCTCGGTCTCGCCGGTGCGCTGGCCTTGATGTGCAAATACTGGGTGGTGACCATGATCGGCGCCATCGGGCTGGCCGCGCTGATCCATCCGCAGCGGATGCTGTTCCTGCGTTCGCCGGCGCCGTGGCTGGCCATCGTCACCATGGCGGCGGCGATGATTCCGCATATCGACTGGGTGCGCAGCGCCGACTATGCGCCGTTCCTCTATGCGAGCGGCCATTACGTGATTGCCTCGAAGTGGCAGAGCCTGCAGCTCGTCTGGGGCTATGTCGGACACAATGTCGCGCTGCTGCTGCTGCCGCTGGCGATCGCGGCGGCGGTGCTGGCCTGGGCGCCGCGCTGGTGGGCGCTGCTGGCGCGCGACCCGCGTGGTTTCGCAACGCGGCCGTGGTCGATCCGGAATAACCCGTCCGTCAATCGCGATCAGGCACTGAACATCTGGCTGATCCAGGCCATCGTGGCCGTGGGGCCGCCGATCGGGGCGCTGATCTTCGATATCTATGTCAAGACCGACTGGGGCATCTCGCTGTTCTTCCTGGTGCCGCTCGCTTTCATCGCGATCCCGTCGCTGCGGATGCCGCGCGTGGCGCTGGCGCGGATCGCGGCGGTATGGCTGGTTCTCTCGCTGGCGACGCTCGGCCTCGCGCCGCAGATCGCGATCGCCAGCATGCCGCGTGAGGAGAACGGCGATTTCTCCCATGTCTCCTATTCGCAGCTCGCGCGGCAGCTTACCGAGATGTGGCACACCCGTGCGCATGCGCGCTGGAGCGCGGTGGTCGGCTATGTCGAGGCTGCTGACCAGATGACGTTCTACAGCGTCGATCATCCGCTGCCCTATGTGCCTTACGAAAAGGTCGGCTCGGGATTGCTGTCGCTGGAGGAAGCAAAGCGCGCCGGCTTCATCGGCATTTGCGATCCGACCGATAGCCGGTTCGGGAGCTGCGAGACGTGGATGAAGGAGAATGCCGCGGGTGCCGAACGCGTGGTGATCTCGACGCGGCGCTTCTTCCAGGGGCAGGCGGGGGTATCGTCGCGCTGGCACGTTTATTTCGTGGCGCCGGGGAAGTAGCAAGTAGGGCGGATGAGGCGGAGCCGTAATCCGCCGGCCGACTGTGTGTGACGAAGAACGGCGGATTGCGCTTCGCTCATCCGCCCTACGAATATCTCAGTCCTGCTCTTCGCCGAACTTGTCCAGCACCAGCGCGGAGATCGCTTCCATTGCGGCTTCCGCTTCCGGGCCTTTTGCGGACACCACGATGCTGGTGCCGATCCCGGCGGCGAGCATCATCAGGCCCATGATCGACGTGCCGCCCACCGTCTCGCCATTACGCGTCACGGTGATGTCGGCGTTGAACTTCTCCACCGTCTGCACGAATTTGGCGGAGGCGCGGGCATGGAGGCCACGCTTGTTGGTGATGGGCAGTTCGCGGGAGAGAGGTTCGCTCATTTGCCGGCGAGCACGCGGCTGGCGATGGTGACGTATTTGCGGCCGGCTTCCTGCGCCATGGCGATGGCGTCGGGCAGCGTGCGTTCCTCGCGAACTTTCGCCAGCTTCACCAGCATCGGCAGATTGATGCCGGCGAGCACTTCGACCTTCGGCCGGCTCATGCAGGAGATGGCGAGGTTCGACGGCGTGCCGCCGAACATGTCGGTAAGAATGGCGACGCCGTCACCGCTATCGACGCGGTTGACCGCTTCGATGATGTCGCTACGACAGAGATCGGAGTCGTCTTCCGCGCCGATCGTCACGGCTTCGATTTGTTTTTGCGGACCCATTACGTGTTCGAGCGCCGCCTTGAACTCGTCGGCAAGGCGCCCATGGGTCACAAGTACCAGACCAATCATCGGAAACTCCTCGTGGACGCGATGGTGCGCCGCACGAAAGCGCCACTTTGACCATCCAGAGCCTCCATGCAAGAGGTCTCTTCGCGAAACTCCCTTAAAATACGACCTTTGTCGGGGGAGGCTCAGCGGGCCAGTTCGGTGGCGAGTGTGGGACTAATATGGTTACCAATTCCCTTCGGGCAATCGCGTTAGGGTCGCTGCGACGAGATGCCCTCAGTTGTCGTGAGGTAGGCTGCCACCAGGGGTAGCGGTGAGAAGCCGGATCCAACCGGGATACGGGGGAGTTCGACGTCCTGAAGCCTGATCCGCAGCGCTTCTGCGTCGGGAAGCCGCGCGGCATCCGGCGCATCGAGATCGACCACCAGCCCCACAATGGCGGCGGTGGCGCAATCGAGACGCCTGATACCCAAACCCCGGATTTCCAGCAAGCCAATCAATTCAGGCGCCGGCCGGACGCGCAACCGCCCGTCATCGGTGGTGTCCAGGAAAACGCGGTCGTCGGCCACCAGCATGGCTTCGGGGACCTGCCCGGCCTGGGCGGCGAGGATCAGGTCGAACACCAGTCGCGACTTGCCGGAGCCGGACGGACCACGGATCAGGACCGCACGGTCGCCCACCAGGACGGCCGATGCGTGGACGCTGGCCTGGGGGGCGTTCATGTCGCCGGCAGCCGCACGACGAAGCGGGCGCCGAGCACGGGCACTTCGCCATCCGCATCGGCCGCGCCGACGCGGTTTTCGGCCCAGATGGTGCCGCCATGGGCCTCGACAATCTGTTTGGAGATCGACAGGCCCAGGCCGGAATTCTGGCCAAAACCCTGATGCGGGCGGTCGGTGTAGAAGCGCTCGAAGATGCGCTCCAGCGCATCCGGTCCGATACCGGGACCGTCGTCATCGACCACGATCTCGATCTTCGACTTCAGGCGGCGGCAAGCAATCCGCACCTTGCCGCCCGGTTCGGAGAAGGACTGTGCGTTGGTGACGAGATTGGTGATGACCTGGCCGAGCCGGGAGTCATGGCCGGGCACGGAGAACGCATCGTTCGCCGGGCCTTCGAAGCGCGCCTCGACACCGACATCGTGGCCGAGCTTGGTTTCGTTGGCGACCCCGGTGAGCGTGTTCAGCAGCTTGCGCACATCCACCGGTGCGACGTCGTTGCGCTGAAGCTCCGCGTCGAGGCGGCTGGCGTCGGAAATATCGGAGATCAGGCGGTCGAGGCGGCGAACGTCATGTTCGATGACCTCCAGCAGGCGGCGCCGGCTGTTCTCGTTCTTCGCCAGCGGCAGTGTTTCCACAGCGGAGCGCAGCGAGGTCAGCGGGTTCTTCAATTCGTGCGAGACGTCGGCGGCGAACATCTCGATCGCCTCGATGCGGTTATAGAGCGCGCCGGTCATGTCGCGCAGCGCGCCGGAGAGGTGGCCGATCTCGTCGCGGCGATCGGTGAAGTCCGGAATTTCCACGCGGGTGCGGATACGGCGGCGGACGCGTTCGGCGCTATCGGCGAGACGTCGCACCGGGCCCGCGATCGTCGAGGCGAGCAGCAGCGACAGCACGATCATCACCGCCATGGCGACGGCGAACACTTTCAGAATGGCGAGGCGCTCGGCGGTGACCATCTGATCGATGTCGTCGCCCTGGGTCGAGAGCATCAGAGCGCCATGCACGGCGCGAAAGCGTTGCACGGGCACGGCGACCGAGACGATGACTTCGCCGCGGTCATTGATGCGCACCATGCTGCTCTTCGAACCGCCGAGCGACTGCTGTACTTCCTGATAGCCGTTGCCGTTCTCCGGGCCGAGCTCACGATAGAGCGGCAGGTCGCCGCGATTGAGCCAGGTGCGGATGGCGATGGTTGCCTTTTCGACCAGGCCGGGTTTCTCGGTGGTCGGCGGCGGCAGTTCGAAGCGCAGGACATCGCCGCGGCCATAGAGGCTGCGGCTGTCCAGCAGCAGCACGCCGTCGCGGTCATAGATGCGTGCGCGCGTCTTGGTCGGCGAGATCAGCCGGCGCAGCACCGGGGCGACGCGCTCGGGATTGATCGGGAAGTCGAGATTGTTGAATTCGTCCGGCGCGCCATAGCTTTCACCCGGCTTGAGGTCGAGCAGGCGATCCGGATCGATGGTGATCGTGTTGGTCTCCACCGTCGCCGAGGCCGCGATGGCGCCGGCGATGATTTCGGCCTGGGTGAGCAGGCTCTGCGCGCGCGCATCGATCAGGCCGGCGCGAAACTGCGACAGGTAGAGGACGCCGGCAACCAGCGCGCACAGGCCGGCGAGATTGAGCGAGACGATACGGCGCGTCAGGCTGGAAAAGGTGAGCGCGACGAAGAACTGCCGGACACGGCCCAGCCAGTCGAGCGGACGTTGCCAGCCGCGGCGCGGTGCGTCGTCGGAGCTGTCGGAGGATGCTGACGTCATGGCGTCAGTGTCCCGGCGTCCATCAGGGAGCGTTCGATCCAGCAATGCTCAAACTGCCTGCTTGTTGTCGATTGCTGTCATATACACCCGTCATTGCGAGGAGCGTAGCGACGAAGCAATCCAGTCTTGGGCCAAGAACTGGATTGCTTCGCCCAAAAGAATTCGCTTGGCCAATTCTTCCGGGCTCGCAATGACGGCTTGAAATCAGGTTTCCTTGAACCGATAGCCGACGCCGTACAGCGTCTCGATCATCTCGAAGTCGTCATCGACGACCTTGAACTTCTTGCGCAGGCGCTTGATGTGGCTGTCGATGGTGCGGTCGTCCACATAGACCTGATCGTCGTAAGCGGCGTCCATCAGCGCGTTGCGGCTCTTCACCACGCCGGGGCGGGTGGCGAGCGCCTGCAGGATGAGGAATTCGGTGACGGTGAGGGTCACCGGCTCGTTCTTCCAGGTGCAGGTGTGGCGCTCCGGGTCCATGCGGAGCAGGCCGCGATCGAGCGCCTTGGCGTCGGTTTCCTTCGGCACGGCCGCCGGATCCTTCGGCGCCGAGCGGCGCAGCACGGCCTTGACGCGCTCCACCAGCAGGCGCTGGGAGAACGGTTTCCGGATGAAATCGTCGGCGCCCATCTTGAGGCCGAACAGTTCGTCGATCTCCTCGTCTTTCGACGTGAGGAAGATCACCGGCAGGTCGGACTTCTGGCGCAGGCGACGCAGCGTCTCCATGCCGTCCATACGGGGCATCTTTATATCGAGGATCGCGAGGTCCGGCTGGCTGGTGCGAAAACCGTCCAGGGCAGACGCACCGTCCGTATAGGTCATGATGCGGTAGCCTTCGGCTTCCAGCGCGATCGATACGGATGTGAGAATGTTGCGGTCGTCGTCGACCAAGGCGATTGTGGGCATGAGCCTGCTTTCCGAAGCGGGATGGTCTGTACGGCGGATAATTCGATACGCCGCCGTATGAGGTGGCCTTAAAAACACAGTCAACCAGCAATGCAAGCTGGGCTGAAGTGTGGCCAAGTTCCCTGAACGCTTGAATGGGACGCGAGTTCCACACCTATATACGCTGCCCAAGGCGATAGGAAAAGTCACTTTTATTAATGAATCTCGGGATTTAACGATGCAGCCGACAGACGATTTCGACCCCTCGCGCGTCACCCGGTCACTGCTGCGTCGCAGCCGGCAGGGCGCACTTGCAACCCTGACCGTCGGCGACCGCGCCCCTTACTGCTCACTCGTGAACGTCGCCAGCCATTCCGACGGCTCGCCCATTCTGCTGATTTCGCGCCTAGCCCTGCACACGCGAAACATTCTGGACGATTCCCGGGTCTCGCTGATGCTCGACGAGCGCGCGTCGGGCGATCCGCTCGAAGGCGCAAGGATCATGCTGGGAGGCAATGCGGAGGAGGCGACGGAAGCCGAGCGCCCGTTGCTGCGCCGCCGCTATCTCAGCGCCCATCCATCCGCACAAGTCTTTGTGGATTTTAAGGATTTCTCGTTCTTCCGGATCAATCCGACATCGCTGCATCTGGTGGCAGGCTTCGGCCGCATCATCGATCTCGCCCCCGAGCAGTATCTCACTGATCTGAGCGGCGCCGAGAGCGTGCTGGAGGCTGAAGAGGATGCCGTCGCACATATGAATGCCGATCACAGCGATGCGCTCAATCTCTACGCAACGAAGCTGCTTGCCGCAGAAGCAGGCGATTGGCGTTGCACCGGATGCGATCCCGATGGTCTCGATCTGCAGAACGGAACGTCGATGGCGCTTCGGCTGGATTTTCCGCGGCGGATCGTCACGCCGATGGATTTGCGCAAGGTGCTGCGTGAACTGGCAGAGCAGGCCCGCGCTTTGGAAGGTTGAGAGATACCCACCGCCATGTTTGGAATAAACCAAGCCAGTGACGGTCGCTTGGCTTTTCACATCTTCGTCACTATTAGGTCGCCGGATCAAAGCCGGAGCGGTTATAGTGACGGCTACCGCTGCGATGTGTGGCTGGAAGCAGCCGCATAGTTTGAATAGCGGACTCTAAGGAGGACTATCCGTGCAAGAGACGGGCGTACGTAACTCGGCCTATGGCGCCGATAAATTCGGACTCAAGAACCTCAAAGCGGTGAACTGGAATCTGGGCGCGCCGCAGCTCTATGAGCACTCGCTGCGCAATGGCGAGGCCGAGTTGTCGTCGGATGGCGCGCTCTGCGCAGACACCGGCGAATTCACCGGCCGCAGCCCGAAGGACAAGTTCACCGTCAAGGATGCATCCACCGAGAACATGTGGTGGGCCGGTAATCAGTCGATCACCCCCGAGCAGTTCGAAGCGCTCTACACCGATTTCAAGAAGCACGCCGAAGGCATGACCCTGTTCGCGCAGGATCTCTATGGCGGCGCCGATCCGAGCTTCCAGATCAAGACCCGCGTGTTCACGGAACTCGCCTGGCACTCGCTGTTCATCCGCACGCTGCTGATCCGCCCGGAAGCCGCTGCGCTGAAGGACTTCGTGCCTGAACTCACGATCATCGACCTGCCGAGCTTCCGCGCCGATCCGAAACGTCACGGCTGCCGCTCGGAGAACGTCGTGGCCATCGATTTCGCCCGCAAGATCGTCCTGATCGGCGGGTCTTATTATGCCGGCGAGATGAAGAAGTCGGTCTTCACCACGCTGAACTACTATCTGCCCGCCAAGGGCGTGCTGCCGATGCATTGCTCGGCCAATGTCGGCGAGGGCGGCGACACCGCGATCTTCTTCGGCCTGTCGGGCACCGGCAAGACCACGCTCTCCGCCGATCCGAAGCGCACGCTGATCGGCGATGACGAGCATGGCTGGGGCAAGGACGGCGTCTTCAATTTCGAAGGCGGCTGCTACGCCAAGACCATCAAGCTGTCGGAAGAGGCCGAACCGGCGATCTATGCCGCGTCGAAGCGCTTTGGTGCCGTGCTCGAGAATGTGGTTCTCGATGCCAACACCAAGGTGCCGGATTTCGACGATGGCTCGAAGACCGAGAACACCCGCTCGGCCTATCCGCTCGACTTCATTCCAAACGCCTCGCGCACCGGCCGCGCGCCGCAGCCCAAGAACGTCGTGATGCTCGCAGCCGACGCCTTCGGCGTGCTGCCGCCGATCGCCAAGCTGACCCCGGCGCAGGCGATGTATCACTTCCTGTCCGGCTACACCGCCAAGGTCGCCGGCACCGAGCGCGGTCTGGGCAACGATCCGGAGCCGGAATTCTCCACCTGCTTCGGCTCGCCGTTCCTGCCGCTCGACCCCAGCGTCTATGGCAACATGCTGCGCGACCTCATCGCGAAGCACAATGTGGACTGCTGGCTGGTGAACACCGGCTGGACCGGCGGCAAATACGGCGTCGGCTCGCGCATGCCGATCAAGGTGACCCGCGCGCTGCTGACCGCGGCACTCGACGGCTCGCTCCGCAACGTCGAATTCCGCACCGACAAGTATTTCGGCTTCGCAGTCCCGACCGCGCTGCCGGGCGTGCCCAGCGAGATCCTCGATCCGGTGAACACCTGGAAGGACAAGGCGGAGTTCGATGCCACCGCGCGCAAGCTGATCGGCATGTTCCAGAAGAACTTTGCCAAGTTCGAAGCGCAGGTGGACGCGGAAGTGCGTGCCGCCGCGCCGGATGTGAAGCTGGCGGCGGAGTAAGCGTCGCAAAACCTGAATGCGAAAGGGCGGCCGCGAGGCCCCCCTTTTTTGTTTAGGGTCAGTCTGTAGCCCGGATGGAGCGTAGCGTAATCCGGGATTCAGAGTATCAGCACGTCGCAGGCCCCGTATTTCGCTGCGCTCCATCCGGGCTACGCATGCTTACGTCGCCTTGCGCACCTGCGACACGAAGGTGGTCGGCATCTGGCTCGCCACCGGCACATGCCAGATGTCCTCGGCATATTCGCGGATGGTGCGGTCCGACGAGAACCAGCCCATGCGCGCGGTGTTGAGGATGGCCGCGCGGCTCCAGGCAGAGCCCGCCTTCCAGCGCGTGTCGATGCCGCGCTGGGCGTCGTAATAGGAGTCGAAATCCGCGGAAACCATGTAGTGGTCGAGATGGCGCAGCGCATGGCCGATGGCGCCGAAGCGGCCAGGATCGTCCGGCGAGAAGAAGCCGCTCTCGATGGCATAGATGGCCCGGCCGAGATTCGGCGACCTGGCGATCACGTCCGATGCGTCGAGGCCGCGATTGCGGCGCTCCACCACTTCATCCGCGGTCATACCGAAGATCGCGATATTCTCCGCACCGACATTGTCGCGGATTTCGATATTGGCGCCGTCGAGGGTGCCGATGGTCAGCGCGCCATTCAGCGACAGTTTCATGTTGCCGGTGCCGGAGGCTTCCATGCCGGCGGTGGAAATCTGTTCGGACAGATCCGCTGCGGGAATGATGATCTCGGCGAGGCTGACATTGTAGTCGGGCATGAACGCGACCTTCAGCTGGCCGCGGATGCTCTCGTCATTGTTGACCATCCTGGCGACGTCGTTCGCCAGCTTGATGATCAGCTTGGCATAGCGATAGCTCGCTGCCGCCTTGCCGGCGAAAATCTTGACGCGGGGCACCCAGTCCTTGTTCGGCTCGTCCTTGATCGCCTGATACAGCGCGACGGTCTCCACGATGTTCAGCAACTGCCGCTTGTATTCGTGGATGCGCTTGATCTGCACGTCGAACAGCGCGGCTGGATCGGCTTGCACACCCAGCTTCTCGCCGATCGTACGGGCCAGAGCGAGCTTGTTGTGATGCTTGACCTTGCGGAATTCCTGCTGGAACGCGGCGTCGCCGGCGTAGGCTTCCAGCTTGATCAGCCGGGTGGGGTCATCGAGCACCGCCTCGCCGCAGGTCGCGCGCAAGAGATCGGTCAGTTTCGGGTTGGCCAGCGTCAGCCAGCGGCGGAAGGTGATGCCATTGGTCTTGTTGGTGATGCGGCCGGGATAGAGCTGATTGAGATCGCGGAACACGGTCTCCTTCATCAGCTCCGAATGCATCGCCGACACGCCATTGATGCGATGCGAGCCGATGAAAGCGAGATTGCCCATGCGCACGCGGCGGCCGGCGCCTTCGTCGATGACCGAGACGGATGCGCGATAGCCGGTGTCGCCGGGGCGGATCGCATCGGCGCGGTCGAGATGCGCGACATTGATGCGATAGATGATTTCGAGGTGGCGCGGCAGCAGCCGTTCCATCAGCTCGACCGGCCAGGTCTCGAGCGCTTCCGGAAGAAGCGTGTGATTGGTGTAGGACAGCGTCGCATTGGTGATCTGCCAGGCCGCATCCCAGCGCATGTTGTGCACGTCGATCAGGATGCGCATCAGCTCGGCGATGGCGAGGCTCGGATGGGTGTCGTTCATCTGCACCGCCGCCTTGTTGGCGAGGCCGCGCAGATTGCCTTCCGATTCCAGGTGTCGCTTGACGAGATCCTGCAGCGAGGCCGAGACGAAGAAATACTCCTGCCGCAGCCGCAGCTCGCGGCCGGCAGCGCTTTCATCGTTCGGATAAAGGAACTTGCAGATCGCCTCGGCGCGTGACTGTTCCGCGCTCGCGCTGACATAGTCGCCGGTGTTGAACACGTCGAGCCGGAGCGGATCGGGGGCGCGCGCCGACCACAGCCGCAGCGCGTTCACGTGCTGGCCGCGCCAACCGACGATGGGGGTGTCATAGGCGACGGCTTCCACGGTCTCGCCGGGATGCCATACGGTGCGCTGATGGCCCTTGGCATCGTCGATCACTTCGGTGTTGCCGCCGAAATGCACGTGATAGACGACCTCCGGCCGCGGCAGCTCCCACGGATTGCCGAAGCTCAGCCACTCGTCCGGATATTCCTTCTGCCAGCCCTTGGAGATGATCTGTTTGAACAGGCCGAAGTCGTAGCGGATGCCATAGCCGTAAGCGGGAATGGCGAGCGTCGACATGCTCTCCATGAAGCAGGCGGCAAGACGGCCGAGGCCGCCATTGCCAAGCGCCGCATCGGGCTCGCATTTCCGGAGATCATCGAGGCCGACACCGAGATCTTCCAGCGCGGCACGGAACACCGGCAGCAGGCCCATATTGTTCAGCGCGTCGGTGAACAGCCGGCCGATCAGGAATTCAAGCGAGAGGTAATAGACGCGCTTGCGGCCAGCGTCGTAGCTCTCCTTTTCCGACATCAGCCAGCGATGCACGATGCGATCGCGCAGCGTCAGGGCGGCAGCCTTGTACCAGTCATGCTTGGTGGCGAAAGACGCCTCCTTGCCAATCCCGAGCGTCAGTTTGACGAGAATGGCACTCTTGATCTCGGCGAGCAGCAACTCATCGATCGGTGCATTCTGAGGCTGGAAATGTGCTGGCGTGGATTGGTCTGACAAACTGGTCATCCTGATCTGTGGCGCTGAGGAAAATCATACGCTCATTTGCGTGCTGCCGGAACCCGTCGGCATGGCGAGCTTTTGCAACGCATTTGCTTGGGAATTGGGCAGTTCGAAGGAGGCCAGGGCGTGACCGTCAAACCTTGCTGAATTCCATGCGGTAAACAACCTCTTCGCCGGTGACGGGGTCGATTCCTGGCGCGCCGCTGATGACGAGGGAGGTTCCGTCAAGCGTAAACGGCCTGATCAGGTCGCAATTGGCCCAGGCTGGATTCCAGGCGGCGTCGACATGATGGACCACTCGGTCACAGTGGAGTGTGTAGGACGCGGAATAAGCGAGCATCGAGTCAAACAGTGCCGCCTTTTCAGCCGCAGCCGGCGTGGAACCAAGGAGCGGTGGGCGATGACGGTTCACCACCAGCGCCATCATCCGCCCATCTGCGTGGTAGGCGATATAACCGATCGGGTCTGGGCCCATGGCATCGGTGACTGCACCGGTAGCCATCACCGTACGTGTCCACGAGATCATGCGCCAGGTTCCGAGCAAGGCCATTGCATCCGCCATTGCCAGTCTCCCTTGGTCGTCCAGGGTGTTTACGCCTGTAGGTTGCAGCATAACTCCTGGATTCAAAAAAACGCAGTTTTGAAACAGGAACAAATTAAGAACATTTTGATAGATTACCGATACTGCGAGTTGATTCGCCGTCGCATCCACCAGGCCTGAGGTCTGTTCCCGCTGTGAGGACTAGATGTCCAATATTGCCTTCAACCAGTTCGCGCTTACCCGGATCGCCGATTTCGCGCGATCACTGACCCGCCTTCACCTTACGGCGCGACGTTATCCCGTCGATGACGGTCAGATCGACCGGGAGTTCAATGCGGTTTGCCATTCGGTGTGGGGGTACACGACCGATGATGTGAGCGACGAGCTGTTCTCGCTCGAGGATCATGCCTGGCTCGATCAGCTCGACGAGACCCAGGCGCGGATTTTTGCAGCCGGGCAGGGCTATGACCTGGTCGGGGATGACGGCATGCTCACCGACTGGTGGGGCTATTGCTGGATGATCCTCGCTGAGATGCGCGGCCTGCTGACGCCGGACAACCGCGCAGCTGCGCGTGCGGAGATCGAACAGAAATACCTGTCGGCGACGAATGTGGTCGGCGTCATCATCGGACGATGATGGAGTGTCCGATCAATTGGCCTCGGCGCGCTTCGCGCTCTGCGCCGGGGCGCGCTTCGGGGCGATGGTCGTTGCCGGCAGCGGCGCGATTTCGCGCGGCGTTTCCGCCATCGGCGCTTCGTCGGTGATCATCTCGGCGGCGACCGGGGCGACCTTCATCTCGCCAAGCCGCGCGCGAACTTCCGATGTGAGGCCGGGATAGGACGAGACCGGCGTGAATTCGGCGGTCTGGTTGTTGCCGGTGCGCACGCCGGAGAAGGCCACGAGGCCGTTGGTGGTCGCGACCACGTCACCCGGGCGCAGCGAGGTGTCGAGGGTGAGGTCGATCGGTGCAAGGCCGGCGGGATCGCGTCCGTTGCAGGTGCAGTCGGCCTTCAGCGCCTTGCGATAGGCGAAGGCGTTGGGCAGGTCCGCATAGCGCTCGCCTGTGGACGACGTCGCATAGTCGATGCTGCTGCCGAACATCACCTTGGTGGGGGAGGCCGGGCAGAAAGCCTGGCACATCTGGGCCGGGCTGGCGCCGCCGCGGCCGAGCGGAAAATATTTGCCGTCGCAGGTGCGCACGCAAAAGGCCGGGCCGGAGCCGCCATAACCAGCGCTGCGCTGGGGCTGCGGCTGTTCCTGCGGCGTATTGAGGCCGAACGGATCGGAGAAGAAATCTTGCTGCGGTGCTGGCCCGCCGCGGCGCTGCTGCTGCTTCTGCGGTTGGCCGCCACCGAACAGGAAATCGAAGAAGCCTTGAGCCGATACGGTCTGCGGCGCGAGCGCGACGCATGTGGCGAGGCCGATGGCGACAGCAGGCCGGCGCAGGCGCGAGATTTTACGAAAGTGACGCAACGCCGGGCTCCGCGACCGCATGATCAACAGCCGGAATCGCAGCATTCCGGTTTGCGATGACGCTAGGTCGTTATGGTAAATACGAGGTAACCAGCCCGGCTTTTATTGGCGCATGATCTTGTCCGAAAACCGGCATCGCCTTGTCGGGATCATGCTCTAGACGAAAAACACCCAGGTCATCAGCAGGAAGACCGGGATCAGCACGGCGCCCGACCAAAGGATGTAGGCGAAGAAGCTCGGCATCCTCACGCCGGCATCCCGCGCGATCGCATAGACCATGAAGTTCGGCGCGTTGCCGATATAGGTATTGGCGCCCATGAACACGGCGCCGGCGGAGATGGCAGCGAGCGTCGCCGCGCCCGAGGCCATCAGCGTCTTCGCGTCGCCGCCGGCGAGTTCGAAGAAGACGAGATATGTCGGGGCATTGTCGAGGAATGACGACAGGATGCCGGTCAGCCAGAAATAGGCGGCGTTGTTCGGCGTGCCGTCCGCATGGGTCACGAGCGCGACCAGCGGCGCGAACGGGCCGTTCGTTCCGGCCTGCAGCATGGCCATGACCGGGACGATGCAGATGAAGATGCCGGCGAACAGGATCGCGACTTCCTCGATGGGGCCCCATTTGAAATCGTTGGCCTTGCGATGCTCGGCCTTGCTGAGGATCAGCGAGGCGAAGGTCACGGCGACGAGGATGAGATCGCGCAGCAGGTTCTGCAATTCCACCGGCGTACCGAGCACGGTGAAGGAAATGCCGGGCTTCCAGCTGCCGCTCATCAGGATGGCGGCGATGATGACCCCGAGCAGCAGCAGATTGACCTTGCCGTGCAGGTGCAGCGCCGAATCCGGCGTCGGGTCCTTCATCTTCGGCAGCCGCTCTTCGCGGCGATGCAGGTAGATATCGAGCAGCATGAAGATCAACAGCACGATGCCGGCAGCGAACAGCGTGTCCGGAAAAAGATGCGTGGTGGTCCAGAAGAAATCGACGCCGCGCAGGAAGCCGAGGAACAGCGGCGGATCGCCGAGCGGCGACAGCGAGCCGCCGATATTCGAAACCAGGAAGATGAAGAACACCACCACATGCACGTTGTAGCGCCTGTCGTCATTGGCGCGCAGCAATGGCCGGATCAGGATCATCGATGCACCGGTGGTGCCGACCACGCTGGCCATCAGCGTGCCGAAGCCGAGCAGTACGGTGTTTGTGAACACGCTGTCGTGCAGGTTGCCCTGCAGATAGATGCCGCCTGACACGGTGAACAGGGACAGCAGCAGCAGGATGAAGGGCAGGTATTCGAGCAGCACCGTATGGGCGATGGTGTGCGAAACCGTGGTCGTCCCCGCGGTGAACCAGAGCGGCACGATGACCAGTGCGGCCCAGAAGGCGGCAAACTTGCCGTAGTGATGTTCCCAGAAATGCGGATAGAGCACCGGCCCGGTGGCGATGCAGATCAGGATGCCGGCGAAAGGCAGTGCCCACAGCATCGACAGTTTCGCGCCGTCGAGCCCGCCTTCGGCAGCGAAGGCCGCGTCAGGCGCGAGGCTCGAAATGGCGATACAGAGCGCGAGGCTGAGAAAACGAAGCAAGGGCAGGCCTTTCACGAGAGACGCAATCGGTCTCGCGTGGAGGCCGGAAATGGTCAACCCTTCAGGAATTCGGACGCCTTGTAAAGCGAGCGAAATGGCACACCGGCGGCGGCGAAGGTCTCTGTCGCGCCTTCGTCACGATCGACCATGGTGAAGACCAGCGCCACCTCCGCGCCAGCCTCGCGAACGGCATTGAGCGCCTTCACGGCCGAACCGCCGGTGGTGGTGACGTCCTCGACAATGACGACGCGCTTGCCCTGCAGGCTTTCGGTCTTGGTCAGGCCTTCGATGGCGAGGCGTGCGCCATGCTCCTTCGGCTTCTTGCGCACGAAGAATGCGCCGATCGGCGAGCCCTTCATCCAGGACAGCTGCGCCAGCGCGCCGGCCAGCGGCACCGCGCCCATTTCCAGCCCGCCGACATAATCGAGCCTGTTGTCCTTGAGAGCATCGAAGGTCAGCTCGGCGAGCAGCGCGGCGCCTTCCGGGTCGCACATGGTGGGCTTCAGGTTGAAGTAGAAATTGCTCTTGCGGCCGGAGGCCAGCGTAATCTCGCCATAACCGAACGAACGGTCGCGGATGATCTCGTGCAGGCGGGCGCGGGCGGCTGAATTGGACAAGGCGATCTCTCTTTCAGGTAAACCGCGGCAATTTATCGGCCCCGGGCCGGATAGGCCAGAGCGCAGGCCGCCCCGTCAACAGCCGCCGTTTGCGGCCACGCCGGACGATGATACAGGTTGCGAAAATCGGGAAGGGAAACGCATGACCATCGAATTGCATACGTGGAATACGCCGAACGGCCGTAAGATCTCCGTCGCGCTGGAGGAGATGGGGCTGCCCTACAAGGTGTTCCCGGTGAACATCGCCAAGGGCGAGCAGCAGAAGCCGGAATTCCTCAAGCTCAGCCCGAACAACAAGATCCCGGCCATCGTCGATCCCGAGGGGCCGGACGGAAAGCCGGTCAGCGTGTTCGAATCCGGCGCCATCCTGCTCTATCTCGGCGAAAAGACCGGCAAGTTCCTGCCGAAATCGCTCGGCGATCGCATCCCGGTGCTGGAATGGCTGATGTGGCAGATGGGCGGCTTCGGCCCGATGCCTGGCCAGGTGCACCATTTCATCGCGCTGGAGAACGAGACGGACCGTGCTTACGGATTGAAGCGTTTTTCCGACGAAACCCGCCGGCTCTACGGCGTGCTGGATCGCCGGCTGGCGGATCATGAATTTGTCGCGGGCAGCCTCTCGGTGGCCGACTTCGCCATTCTCGGCTGGGCCTGGCGCCACCCGCGCCACAAGGTGGCGCTGGAGGATTTCCCGAACGTGAAGCGCTGGTACGAGCAGTTGATGGCACGCCCGGCAGTGCAGCGGGGCTTTGAGGTGAAGCTGGATTGAGCCGTGGCTTATGTCATCTACTCCATACGCCATGCCGTATAAAACTGATTTATGCGATTTAAGGTATAATTTTGAAATATCCTTTTTGTCGTATATTTAAGGATTATCCGCAAAAGCGGAGGATGTGCGGCAAAAGGAACATCCGATGGAGCAAGTCGTCCGGACTCCGAAGCAGCTCGGCGCAGCGGTGCGTCGGGCCCGCAAAATGGCCGGCCTCAGTCAGGTCGCTCTGAGCGAGAAAGTCAATTTGCGGCAGGCGACGGTCTCTCGTCTGGAGGCCGGCGAGCCCGTTGAATTGCAGACATTGATGGCGGCATTGGCGGCGCTGGATTTGGAGCTCGTGGTGCAGCCGCGCAGCAAAGGGCGCGCAATGGATGTCGCGGATCTGTTCTGATGGCGCGCCGCCGTTCCCATATTCCGCTGAATGTCTTTCTCAATGCGCGCCGTGTCGGCGAACTGCGCAAGGAGCCGAGCGGAGCTATTCTGTTTCGATATTCGCGGGAGTGGCTCGACTGGGAGGCGACCTTCCCGGTGTCACTCTCACTGCCTCTGCGCGAAGACAAATATATCGGTGCGCCTGTCTCGCATGTGTTCGAGAATCTGCTGCCGGACAATGACGCGATCCGCATGCGTGTGGCAGAGCGTGTTGGAGCCGAAGGCATTGATGCATACAGCATGTTGCTCGCGCTCGGTCACGACTGCATTGGGGCACTGCAATTTCTTCCCGATGGCGACGACCCGGGGCCCGCTGGCCAAAGCAATGGCGTATCGATCAATAGGGCAGGCATTGCCGCACTATTCGATAATCTGGCGTCGGCACCGCTCGGTCTTGGCCCCGACGAGGATTTTCGCATCTCGCTTGCTGGCGCGCAGGAAAAAACGGCGCTGCTGCGCAAGAACGGCAAGTGGTTCAAGCCCTCCGGCACCAGCGCGACGACGCATATCCTCAAACCGCAGGTTGGGCGTCTCCCGAATGGCGTTGATCTTTCGACAAGTGTGGAGAACGAATATCTCTGCCTCAAATTACTCGCGGCCTTCGGCGTGCCGACGGCAAAGGCCGAGATGGTCGATTGCGGCGGGCGCCGGACCCTCGTGGTCGAGCGTTTCGATCGCATCTGGACGCGCGACAGGCGACTGATCCGCCTGCCACAGGAAGATTGTTGCCAGGCACTGTCAGTGCCGCCGACACGCAAGTACCAGTCGGACGGCGGCCCAGGCATCGTCAACATTCTCGATCTACTGCAAGGCAGCGACGATCCTGCGTACGACACAGAATTGTTCCTGCGCGCCGTTATCGTCTTTTGGCTCCTCGGGGCGACCGACGGGCATGCCAAGAATTTCAGCATTTTCATCATGCCCGGCGGCGGCTATCGGCTGACGCCGCTCTACGATGTCCTGACCACGCAGCCGAGCCTCGATGCCAAGCTCATGACGCGCCGACAATTCAAGCTTGCGATGTCGGCAGGCGATAGCGGACACTATGGTGTTGCGGACCTGCTGCCCCGTCATTTTATGCAGACAGCGAAAAAGTCGCGCATGGGAGAAGCGCAGATCCAGCGAGTATTTGCCGACCTCGCAGCCAATGTCGTTCGCTGGATGGATGACGTGATCGCAGCGCTGCCCGGAGGTTTTCCCGACGAACTGGTGACCTCCGTCAAAGGCGGCGTGACGAGCCGCCTGCGTCTGGTCGATGCCTATGCGCATTCTCCGCGTTAATGCGCTTCTTCCCAGTTCTCCGCGGCCCTTGCATCCACCTGCAGCGGCACCGACAGCAGCACGGCCGGAAACGGTGCATCCTGCATCGTATGCTGCACCACCGGCAGCGTCGCCGCCACCTCGTCATCCGGCACTTCGAAGATCAGTTCGTCATGCACCTGCAGCAGCATCTTCGCTGACAGCTTCTTCTCGCTGAGGGCATCTTCCATCCGCGCCATGGCGCGGCGGATGATGTCGGCGGCGGTGCCCTGCAGGCGGGCATTGATGGCGGCGCGTTCGTTGAAGGCGCGCAGCGACGGATTCGACGCCTTGATATCCGGATAGTGGCACTTGCGGCCGAACAGCGTGGTCACATAGCCATGCTCCCTGCAGAAGTCGCGGGTCTGGTCCATGTAGGCGCGAATGCCGGGAAAGCGTTCGAAGTACTTCTTGATGTAGGCTGATGCTTCCTCGCGCGGGATGCCCAGCTGGTTGGCGAGGCCGAAGGCCGAGATGCCGTAGATGATGCCGAAATTGATCGCCTTGGCGCGGCGGCGGACTTCGGCCGGCATGTCCTTCACGGGCACGCCAAACATTTCCGACGCGGTCATGGCGTGAATGTCGAGCCCGTCCTGGAAGGCCTGCTTCAGCACCGGGATGTCGGCGATCTCAGCGAGCAGGCGCAGTTCGATCTGCGAGTAGTCCGCCGAGACCAGCTTGTGGCCTTCGCTCGCCACGAAAGCTCGGCGGATCTTGCGGCCATCCTCGGTGCGCACCGGGATATTCTGCAGGTTCGGTTCGTTCGACGACAGGCGGCCCGTTGTCGTCGCCGCCAGTGCATAGGTGGTGTGGACGCGATGGGTCTGCGGATGCACGTAATTCGGCAGCGCATCCGTATAGGTCGAACGCAGCTTCGACACCTGCCGCCACTCGAGAATCTTTCGCGGGAATTCGTGACCTTGCTCGGCGAGCTCATCCAGTACCTGCGCGGAGGTCGACCACGCGCCGGTCTTGGTCTTGCTGCCGCCGGGCAGTCCCATCTTGCCGAACAGGATATCGCCGAGCTGCTTCGGGCTGCCGATATTGATGTCCTCGCCGGCGATCTCCTTGATCTCCGCCTCGATCCGCGTGGCGGTCTGCGCGAAATCCGATGACAGGCGTGACAGCACCTGACGATCGATGGAGATGCCGCGCCGTTCCATTCGGGCCAGCACGGAGATCAGCGGCCGTTCCAGCGTTTCATAGACCGTGGTCATGCGCTCCGCGGCAAGGCGTGGCTTCAGCACATTCCATAGCCGCAGCAGCACGTCGGCATCTTCGGCTGCATATTCGGTGGCGCGGTCGATCTTCACCTGCTCATAGGTCAGCTTGTTCTTGCCGGAGCCGATGATTTCGCCATAGCCGAGCATTGCATGGCCGAGCCAGCTCTCCGCCAGCGCCTCCAGCCCGTGCGCATTGCGACCGGCATCGAGCGCATAGGACATCAGCTGCACATCGTCATGATTGCGCAGCGTAACGCCGTGCTGGGCGAGCAGCACTGCGGCGAACTTGATGTTGAAGCCGATCTTGAGCAGGCCGGGCGTCTCCAGCAACGGCTTCAGCGTCTCCAGCACATCGGCGGTCTTGAGCTGATCGGGTTCGAGATCGGCGGCGAAAAGGCCGGCACCGTCGCCGGCCTGGCGATGCGCCAGCGGGATATAGGCCGCGTCATTCGGCCCGAGCGCCAGCGCGAGACCAACGATATCGGCCTGCATGGGATCGTCCGAGCTGGCTTTCGCCTCGAAGGCGACATGGCCGGCATCAAGGATGCGTGCGACCCAGTTGCCGAGTTCGGCGTTGTTGCGAATGGTTACGTAGCTGTCGCGTTTCACCGGGGTGTTACGCGCGGCGTCGGCGAGCGCTTTGGCAAAGGCTACCGGTGTGAGCACATCCTTGCCGCCGGGGCCGGTCGCATGGGCGCCGGTGCCATTGGCTTTCTTCTTTGCCACAGGAGCCTGCCCGGTATTGCCGAACAGATCGCCGCTCTGGCCGCTCGCCTCTCCGCCGATCTTCGCGGCCGGCTTTGTAGCGCCGCCTTCCGTTTCAGCTGCAACATCGGCAATATCGATATGCGAATATTCGGCCACGCGCCGGGTCAGGGTGGTGAATTCCATCCGCTTCAGGAAAGCGATCAGCTTTCGTGCGTCGGGCTCATGCACGGCGAGATCGTCGAGCGGCACATCGAGCGCCACTTTGTCGTCGAGCAGCACCAGCTGCCGCGAGATGCGGGCTTTCTCCGCATGTTCGATCAGCGACTCGCGCCGCTTCGGCTGTTTGATCTCCGCCGCACGATTCAGCAACGACTCCAGATCGCCATATTCGGTTATTAGCTGTGCCGCAGTCTTGATGCCGATGCCAGGCACGCCCGGCACGTTGTCGACGCTGTCGCCGGCCAGCGCCTGTACCTCGACCACCTTCTCCGGCGGCACGCCGAATTTCTCGATCACCTCGGGCACGCCGAGGCGGCGGTCCTTCATGGTGTCATACATCGTGACGCGCTCGGTCACGAGCTGCATCAGGTCCTTGTCGGACGAGACGATCGTCGAGGTTGCGCCGCGGGCGCTCGCCTCGCGCACATAGGTCGCGATCAGGTCGTCGGCCTCGAAGCCGCCCTGTTCGATGCAGGGCAGATCGAAGGCGCGCACGGCGTCGCGGATCAGCGCGAATTGCGGGATCAGGTCGTCCGGCGCCGGCGGCCGGTGGGCCTTGTAATCGGGATAGAGCTTGTTGCGGAAGGTGACCTCGGATTTGTCGAAGATGATCGCCAGATGTGTCGGCTTGTCTGCCGCGGGCATGTCGCGCATCAGTTTCCACAGCATGTTGCAGAAACCGAGCACGGCATTGACCTGCAGCCCGTCGGATTTGCGGTTCAGCGGCGGTAGCGCGTGATAGGCGCGGAAGATGTAGGACGAGCCGTCCACCAGAAAGACATGGTCGCCCTTACCGGGCGCTGTCACGGGGGCGGAGGAAGCGGATTGTGCAGGGGCTTTCGACATGGCCGCAATTTAAGGATTTTTGCGGCGAATGACAGCCCTACGTCCACCTGTCATTGCCCGCGAAAGCGGGCAGTCCAGTATGCGGTGGCGTTGCAGTTTGAACGCTAATGCCGGCGTTTACTTAAGGGGACGGTCAAGTCGGGCAACGACAGCTGATCACTCCGCCGCCTGCAGTCGCGCCCCCTTCTTCTTCGGCGCAATCCAGAACGCCGCCGGCCGTTCGAAGAGGAAATTGGCGCGCAGCCGCAAGGCCACCCACCAGATCGCCAGTGCACCGACGATGCCGCTGAGGGTGACAAGCAGCGCGATGGTGCCGACATCCAGCGGCGCGAATTTGAGGAGAATGGCGCGTGCGGTGGCCATCGGCAGGAAGAAGGCGAGATAGATGACGATGGAGTGCTCGCCGAAGAAGCGCACGAAATCGAGCCACAGCATCTTCGCCAGCAGGGTGCCGACCACGATGATCGCTACAGCACCGGCAAAGCCGAGCGCGAGCGACATCACGGGCCATTCGCTGACGCCGCCATGCACCAGCGCGGCGTTCGCCGCTGCCCAGACAGCGAGGCCGATCAGCGCCAGCACCGGCTTCGCGCGCGCCTTGTCCGAGAGAGTAAACACCTGTGTCGCGAAAAGGTAGCCCGAATAGAAATACACGAATCGCGCACAGAATTCGTCGATCGCGGTCCAACCGGTGGCCGCGTGCAGGCTCTCGAGCACTGCGGCAATGCCCCAGACCAGTACTGCCGGCACATTGCGCACCGCCTTGGTCAGCACAAAGAACACCGGCAGCAGATAGATGAACCACAGCGTGCCGAACGGATCGATATAGGAGAGGAGATACAGCTTGATCACATAGGGCCAGCCATGTTCGGCGGCGAAGCCCGGCGCCTTGAAGCCGAACTGGATGGTTACCCACAGCACGTAGAAATACAGGAAGTGCGCCACCTTGCGGTCGAGATAAGTGCGCCAGTCGCGATCGATCACGCGCGCGAGGAACAGGCCGGAGATCAGGAAGAAGTCCGGCATCCGGAATGGCTTGGCGAATTCGACGAGGTAATGCATGTAGCCGGTCTGGCCGGCGGCGAGCTCAGTGCCCAGCACCGAATGCATCATCACCACCATGATGATGCAGATGCCCTTGGCATAGTCGACCCAGTCCACCCGCTCCGAGCCGGCCGATGTGCCGCTCATGGTCATGGTCATCCCTCTCGGCGCCCCTTTTGCGCGGCATGATGGGCACAATCGGTTTCAAATGGCTTGCAGTCATCATTGAAAATGTTGATCGCATGGTCACGCTTGCGCGAGCTTCCCGCGCTGGTTAATGGGCGTTAACCGATGCGAGCCTCATGACCCGGACTTTCGATACATCTTTACCCATCGACGCCGTGCTCTCCGATCTGGCGGAAGCGCTGACCGGCAGCAATGCGGCGGTGCTGGTGGCGCCGCCCGGCGCCGGCAAGACCACGCGTGTGCCGCTGGCGCTGCTCGATGCGCCGTGGCTGAATGGCAAAAAGATCATCATGCTGGAGCCACGGCGTATCGCGGCGCGGGCCAGTGCCGAGCGGATGGCGAAGACGCTGGGTGAGCGTGCCGGCGAGACGGTCGGCTACCGCGTCCGTTTCGGCTCGAAGGTCTCACGTAATACCCGCATCGAGGTGGTCACCGAGGGCATCTTCGCACGTCAGATCCTGGATGATCCGGAACTCTCAGGCGTCGGCGCGGTGCTGTTCGACGAGTTTCATGAACGCTCGCTCGATGCCGATCTCGGACTCGCTCTCGCGCGCGACGCGCAGACCGGACTGCGCGAGGATCTCCGCATTCTCGTGATGTCCGCCACCATCGACGGCGCGCGGATCGCGAAGCTGCTGGGCGATGCGCCGGTCATCGCCAGCGAAGGGCGGGCTTATCCGGTCGAAACGCGCTATCTCGGTCGCAAGCCGGATGTGCAGATCGAGCGGCAGATGGCCGATGCCATCGCTGCTGCGCTGCGTGCCGATAGCGGCTCGGTGCTCGCCTTCCTCCCCGGCGCTGCGGAAATCCGCCGCACGCAGAATTTTCTCGCCGAGCGCGTGCAGGATGCCAGCACCGAAATCGTGCCGCTGTTCGGTGCACTGGACAGCGCTGTGCAGGACCGCGCCATCCAGCCCGCCCCAAAGGGGCAGCGCAAGGCGGTGCTGGCGACCTCCATTGCCGAGACGTCACTGACCATCGAGGGCGTGCGTATCGTGGTCGATTGCGGCCTCGCCCGCGTGCCGCGTTACGAGCCCGATATCGGCCTCACGCGGCTGGAAACCGTCCGCGCCTCGCGCGCCGCCGTGGATCAGCGCCGCGGCCGTGCCGGCCGTACCGAGCCTGGCATTTGCTATCGCCTATGGGACGAACCGCAGACCGCCTCGCTTCCCGCCTACACGCAGCCGGAAATCCTGAGTGCCGATCTTTCCACGCTGCTGCTCGATTGCGCGCAATGGGGTGTCAGCGATCCCGCGCAACTGATGTTCCTCGATCCGCCGCCCGTGCCTGCGCTGAAGGAAGCGCGCAGCCTGCTGGTCGAACTCAATGCGCTCGATGGCGATGGCCGCATCACGGATGAGGGCCGGTCGCTGCGTGCGCTGGCGCTGCCGCCGCGCCTCGCGCGCATGATCGTGGATTCCGCGCGCTTCGGTTACGGCGAGGACGCCGCCAAAATTGCCGCCATTCTCACCGAACGCGGTCTCGGAGGCGACAGTGTCGATCTCGACCATCGCCTCGACCAGTTCCGCCGCGACCGCTCGCCGCGCGGATCGAGCGCGAGGCAATTGGCTGAGCGTTGGGCTGGACAGGTGGTGTCGTCTTCTCAGCAGGATGAGCTTTCCACTGGCGCCATGCTTGCGTTCGCCTTTCCTGATCGTGTGGCGAAGAATCGCGGCAACGGCAGCTTTGTGCTCGCCAATGGTCGCGGTGCGTCCATTGAGCAAAGCGCTGCGCTCGCCAGAGCACCCTACATTGCGGTCGGAGAGCTCACGGGCACTGCTGCCAATGGGCGCATTTTGCTTGCTGCACCACTCTCGCAAGCGGAAATTGAGACACGCTTCGCGGATCATATTGAAAACGCCGATGAGATCACCTTCGACCGTGCGTCGACCTCATTACGCGGGCGCCGCAAGCGGACGCTCCATGCCATCACATTGTCCGAAGCCCCGTTGACCGTCAGTGCTTCCGAACATGCCGCCCGCATTCTCGCCGACGGCATCGCCACTCTCGGTCTCGACCGCCTGCCATGGTCCAAGGCGCTGCAGCAGTGGCGCGGACGCGTGATGTTCCTGCGTGCTTCCGAGGGCGATGTCTGGCCCGACCTGTCTGATCAGGTGCTGATCGATACACGCGAGGTCTGGCTGGTGCCCGCGCTGTTCGGCAAGACTTCGCTGAAGGAGTTTTCCGCCGGCGATCTCTCCGACGCGATCATGAACCTGCTGCCCTGGGATCAGCGCGCCCGCCTGGACAAGGAAGCTCCGACGCATTTCGAGGCGCCAACAGGCACCATGCTGGCGATTGATTACGAGGCCGAACAGGGGCCGACCATTGCCGTCCGCCTGCAGGAGTTGTTTGGTCTTGGCGCGCATCCATCCGTCGCCAGGGGAAAAGTGCCGCTGGTGCTGGAGCTGCTCTCGCCGGCGCAGCGCCCGGTGCAGGTCACGCGCGATCTGCCCGGTTTCTGGCGCGGCAGTTACCAGGATGTCCGCTCCGACCTCCGCGGCCGCTATCCGCGCCATCCGTGGCCGGATGATCCGGCGACTGCCGTGCCGACCCGTCGTGCCAAGCCGCGCGGAACATGAGCCCGCCTTAACCCTTCGCTCATCCTTTTCGCGAAAATAGCGATGTGGTCCGCCGTCCCAAGCGGACGGTGGCGGTGATCCGTGATCGATTGCGATTCCGCCTGTGTGCGTCCAGTGAGGGTTGTGTATGCGTAGCATCATGTTTCTAGCGGCAGTGCTGATCGGTCTTGGCACCGTGATGGCGCAGGTCGCCGACAGGATGACCTCGACGCCGGCGATGGCCCGTACGGAAACTGCACCGACCCGGCTCGCAGCTCTGAGCGCGCCGCAGGCCGGTATCCGCAGCCTCGCCATTCCCCGCGATGCCCGCGGCCATTTCCAGACCGAAGCGCGCATCGAAGGTCAACGTATCGGCTTCATGGTCGATACCGGCGCCTCGGTGATCGCCCTCAATGAAAAGTCGGCCGCCCGCTTTGGTCTGCGCCCTTCGCGCGGCGAATATAACGCCACGGTGACAACGGCGAACGGAACGCTGAAAGCTGCGCGTGCAAAGCTGCCGATGGTGCAGGTGGGCGAAATTACCGTGCGCGATGTGGATGCGATGGTGCTGCCGGATGAAGCGCTGTCGGAGAATTTGCTCGGATTGTCGTTCCTCTCCAGGTTGAAGCGGTTCGAATATTCCAACGGACAGATGGTTCTCGAGCAGTAGTAACCTTGCTGCTTAACGCTGCGGCCTAATTTCAAACATACTCGACCTCTTGTATGCGTGCGTGTCTACCAGCAGGCACGCGCGTGGCCGTTCCGGCTGTGCTATCAAAAAAATCCCAAACAATCGCGAGAGGTCGTCGATGTTTCCGAAGCCGAAACCCTTGCTCGTGCCGAATACCTACGCTTACGAATCCGAGCCGATGGTAAAGGCCACGGGCTTTCGCGAATATGATGCGCGCTGGCTGTTCGGCAAGGAAATCAATCTGATGGGCGTGCAGGCCCTGGGCATGGGCCTTGGCGCACTGATTTCTGAGCTCGGCCAGAAGCAGGAGATCGTCACCGGCCACGATTTCCGCGGCTATTCGGCCTCGATCAAATACGCGTTGATGACGGGCCTGACGGCGGCTGGATGCAAGGTTCATGACATCGGCCTTGCGGTGACCCCAATGGCCTATTTCGCGCAGTTCGATCTCGACGTGCCCTGTGTGGCCATGGTGACGGCCTCGCATAACGACAATGGCTGGACCGGCGTGAAGATGGGCGCCAACAAGCCGCTCACTTTCGGCCCCGATGAAATGACGCGATTGAAAGAGATCGTGCTGAATGCCGAGTTCAAGAACAAGGCCGGCGGTTCCTACCACTTTCATGAAAATTATCCGGCACGCTATATCGCCGACCTCACCAGTCGTCCGAAGCTGAAGCGCAAGCTGAAGGTCGTCGCCGCCTGCGGCAACGGCACCGCCGGCGCCTTCGCGCCACAGGTGCTGGAAGCGATCGGCTGCGAGGTGATCCCGCTCGATACGGAGCTCGATCACACCTTCCCGAAATACAACCCGAATCCCGAAGACATGGAGATGCTGCACGCGATTCGGGATGCGGTGCTCGAACACAAGGCCGATGTCGGTCTCGGTTTCGATGGTGACGGCGATCGCTGCGGTGTCGTCGACAACACCGGTGAGGAAATCTTCGCCGACAAGGTCGGCGTCATGCTTGCGCGCGACATGTCGGCGGTTCACCCGAATGCGGAGTTCGTCGTCGATGTGAAGTCGACGGGGTTGTTCGTTACCGATCCGGTGTTGCAGGCGCAGAATGCGAAGACGACCTATTGGAAGACCGGTCATTCCTACATGAAGCGCCGCACCCATGAGCTGAAGGCGCTCGCGGGCTTCGAGAAGTCCGGCCATTTCTTCTTCAACGCGCCAGTCGGCCGCGGCTATGACGACGGTCTCGTCTCGGCCATCGCGATCTGCGAAATGCTGGATCGCGCACCCGGCAAGACCATGGCCGATCTGAAGGAAGCACTGCCCAAGACCTGGTCGTCGCCGACCATGTCGCCGCATTGCGACGACGAGAAGAAGTACGGCGTCGTTGATGCGGTCGTGAAGCACTTTGAGGCAGCGCAGAAGAACGGCGAGAAGGTTGCCGGCCAATCGATCCGCGATCTCGTCACGGTGAACGGCGTGCGCGTAACCTGCGAGGATGGCAGTTGGGGCCTCGTGCGTGCTTCGTCGAACAAGCCGGAGCTGGTGGTGGTGGTCGAGAGCCCGGTGTCAAAGCAACGCATGCACGACATGTTCGATGCCATCAACGCAGTGCTGAAGACGCATCCGGAGGTCGGCGCGTATAACCAGACGATCTGATCGTTGGCGCTCTAACTGTGATCGCCCGCGAAAGCAGGCGGTCCAGCAGACACTAACTGTTGAGACAGCACGCCGATATCGGCGCATACTGGGTCGGCCGGTCGCGCCGGGCGACGACAGATT
>JAEXHR010000319.1 GCA_023449855.1 Pseudomonadota bacterium
TTGTTCTGCGGGCGCTTTGCCCAGTTCGGATTTCTGCTTCATCTTCGCTCCTGACGGCTACGATGAACCAGAAATCCTCCTTTCGTGAAGTCCCTCATTTGGTCTCAGAGGCGATGACGCCGAACACTTTGGTTGCCAATAAACCGCTCCCGTGCGGTAGATATATGCTCAGGATCTTACCCGGCCTCGGGGGCGCTTGCGTGTAGGAATATGCGGACGTCGGAGCAAAGACCTCGCAATGCGCTTTCGCAAAGCGACCAGTTCTCTCACCTCGTCCGCGAAGCTTTCTACGGAGTTCACAAGCGTGGCCAGCCTGCCTACGGAGACACTCATTGCCCCTCCTTAACCCAGCCAACAAGACTGGCACTGAAAGGCGCGGGCGTGGAGGTATTCGTTTGAAAAAAATGCATATATTCTCATCCACTAAGAAAATTAAATGTCGTGGAAGGTACGGATGCTCGCCGCTATTCGGTGTGCACCGGTAAAGAAATTTACCCAAGGTCTGTCGCACGAGCGCTAGATCGGCGATCGAGCAATTTGCTGCCAATATAGCCCGGGATTGTCCACCTTTCGTGCCTTTGAGACAAATTACAAATTGGGAAGCCTCCCGAAGGGGCGTGGTTTGTCACGCCCCTTCGGGAGAGAAGGCGAAGTTGGAAGCCGGCTGGGCGTAATATTTGCGGAACAGGTTCTGAACGATATCAAGGAGCGGGTTTGCCGGTGTTGCTCGGCGGATGAGCAAAAGGGCGCATGGCCGGTGACACGGAGCGTGCAGTGACCTCTGGCCAGACAGAGGTCTGGACTGCGGCGTATTGGCCGTCGTCGAAAGGAAGTGTCCCATCATTCAAAGAGGTCAACTTCCAGACAAGACGCGCGTGCCGTCTCGGGGCACGTAGGGACGCGGCTCAGCGGGCGCATGCCCGCACCGTTTGCCAAATACAGTTCAGCGTCACGCGCTGGCTTGCAGAAACGTCGCGATCAACGCGAGCGGGTTTCCAGTCGCCACAACATCTTCATGGAGAATTTAAATGTCGTTTCAGGAAATGCTAACGCCGCAGAACAGCGCCATCGCGCTGATCGACTATCAGCCGGCGATGTTCCAGGGCGTTCAGTCGCATGATCGTCTGGTGACCATGAACAATGTGCAGATCCTCGCCAAGGCCGCCAAACTGTTCAAGATCCCGACCGTGCTCACAACCGTCGCCAAGGATTCGTTTTCCGGTCCGTTCATTCCGGAAGTGACCGATCTGTTTCCTGGGCATGACATCATCGATCGCACCTCGATGAATTCGTGGCTCGACCCGAATTTCCGCAAGGCTGTAGCTGCTACCGGCCGCAAGAAGTTCGTGATCGCCGGCCTTTGGACGGAAGCCTGCGTGATCTTCCCGACGCTCGACATGCTGCGCGAAGGTTTCGAGATCTATATCCCGGCGGATGCCTGCGGCGATCTCTCGCTGGAAGCGCATGAGCGCGCGATGCAGCGTGCCATTCAGGCCGGCGCGGTGCCGATCACGTCGTCGCAATATGCCTATGAACTGCAGCAGGATTGGGCGCGCAGCGAGACCTATGACGGGATGATGGAAATCCAGAAGGCGCATTCGCCTTACGGCATCCAGATCCGCTTCTCGAAGTGGGCGCTGGGCGATCACGCCTCCGAAGGCGGCGCGAAGTAACGGCGGGGGATGGTTGCATGAGAGCGTATGTGATCTCGGCCGGCGCCGGCCTTTTGGTCGGCATCATCTACAGCCTGATCAATGTGCGCTCTCCGGCGCCGCCGATCGTGGCGTTGATCGGGCTGCTGGGAATGTTGGTCGGCGAGCAGCTGCCGCCCCTGGTCAAGGGGCTCTGGCAGAGCACGCCGGTTGCGCATTCCTGGCTGCATCAGGTGAAGCCGCATATGTTCGGCCATTTGCCGAGGGGGCAGCAGGCGGACGTGAAGCCGGCCGTTGTTCCTTCCAAACCCTCGACTGAGAGCTAGCGGCAGCGCCGCTGGCAACTTTCATTCACGCATCGCGGAGCGCCATCATGAGTGAGCCTGAGACCGCCGACCTGATTCTCCATCACGGTCTGTTCACGACACTCGACAGGTCCAATCCGGCCGCCAGCGCTGTCGCGATCAAGGATGGGCGTTTCCTGCATGTCGGCTTTGAGGCCGAAGTGATGGCGCTGGCCGGTCCGAAGACGAAATTGATCGATCTGAAAGGCAAGCGCGTGCTGCCCGGCCTGATCGACAATCATCTGCACATCATTCGCGGCGGGCTCAACTTCAACATGGAGCTGCGCTGGGACGGTGTGCGCAGCCTCTCGGACGCGATGAACATGCTGAAGCGGCAGGTGGCGGTGACGCCTCCGCCGCAATGGGTTCGTGTCGTTGGCGGTTTCACCGAACATCAGTTCGCCGAGAAGCGTTTGCCGACCATCGATGAGCTGAACGCCGTCGCACCCGATACGCCGGTATTCATTCTGCATCTCTATGATCGCGCGCTGCTGAACGGTGCCGCGTTGCGGGCGGTGGGTTACACCAAGGATACGCCTAATCCACCCGGCGGTGAAATCCTGCGCGACGCCAACGGCAATCCAAACGGACTGCTGTTGGCCAAACCCAATGCCGGCATTCTTTATGCGACACTCGCCAAGGGACCGAAGCTCCCGTTCGATTATCAGGTCAATTCGACGCGCCATTTCATGCGTGAGCTCAACCGGCTCGGTGTCACCGGCGCTATCGATGCTGGCGGCGGATTCCAGAACTATCCGGAAGACTACGAAGTCATCCAGAAGCTGCACGACGAAGACCAGCTCACCATCCGCCTTGCCTATAATCTGTTCACGCAGAAGCCGAAGGGTGAGAAGGAAGATTTCCTGAACTGGACCAAGACGTCCAAGTACAAGCAGGGCGACGACTATTTCCGCCACAACGGCGCCGGCGAGATGTTGGTGTTCTCGGCGGCCGACTTCGAGGATTTTCGCCAGCCGCGACCGGACATGGGGCCGGAGATGGAAGGCGAGCTGGAGGAAGTGGTTCGCATTCTCGCGGAGAACCGCTGGCCGTGGCGTCTGCATTCGACTTATGACGAGACCATCAGCCGTGCGCTCGACGTGTTCGAGCGGGTCAACCAGGACATTCCGCTCGAGGGACTGAACTGGTTCTTCGATCACGCGGAGACGATCTCGGATCAGTCGATCGATCGTATCGCCGCGCTGGGCGGCGGCATCGCCGTGCAGCACCGCATGGCCTATCAGGGTGAATATTTCGTCGAGCGTTATGGTCATGGCGCTGCCGAAGCCACGCCGCCGGTGGCGAAAATCCTCGCCAAGGGCGTGAAGGTGTCCGCCGGCACCGATGCGACGCGCGTGGCGTCCTATAATCCGTGGGTTTCGCTGTCCTGGCTCGTGACCGGGCGTACGGTCGGCGGCATGCGGCTCTATCCGCAGCGCAATTGCCTGGATCGCGAAACGGCGCTGCGGATGTGGACCGAGAACACCACCTGGTTCTCCAACGAAGAGGGCAAGAAGGGTCGCATTCAGGTGGGCCAGCTCGCGGATCTGATCGTGCCGGACCGCGACTTCTTTGCCTGTGGCGAGGATGAGATCTCCGATATCTCCGCGGTACTGACTGTCGTTGGCGGCAAGGTCGTCTATGGCGTGGGCGACTTCGCCAAGTTCGACGACACCGCGCCGCCGCCAGCGATGCCCGACTGGTCGCCGGTGCGCACCTTCGGCGGCTATGGCGCCTGGGCGGCGCCTGACGCCAGTGGCACGGTCGTCGCGCAGAAAATGGCGATGGACTGTGGCTGCGCCAATAATTGCGGCGTTCATGGCCACGACCATGCCACGGCGTGGTCGAGCAAATTGCCGATTGCGGATCTCAGGAGCTTCTGGGGGGCGCTCGGCTGTGCCTGTTGGGCAGTGTGACCGGATGCGCGGCATTACCGACCTCGCGCGGCGCCTGATTGGCGGCGCCGTCGTCCGCTGGCTGGCATTGCTGTGCCTCTGTGCGGCCTATCTGCAAGGCGGCCTCGTCAAGGCGTTCGACTTCTCGGCTGCACTCGCCGAGATGACGCATTTCGGCCTGCAGCCGGCGGCGCCATTCGCAGCTCTCGTCATCGCGCTGGAGTTGTTTGCGTCATTGATGATCCTCACCGGCATAGGTCGTTGGCTGGGCGCGCTGTCGCTCGCCGGCTTCACGCTGATGGCAACGTTCATCGCCAACCGGTTTTGGGAGATGGTACCGCCCGAACGTTTCGGAGCGGCCAATTCATTCTTCGAACATATCGGCCTCATTGGCGGATTTCTGCTGGTAGCCTGGCATGATCTCAACACGCGCCGGGGAGCCGCGACATGAACGATGCATCGAAGCCATCGGTAACATCGAGTGCTTTCGCGCCGTTCCAGCAAATCGTTTTCACCATCATCTGGTCGGCGACGGTGCTGGGCAATACCGGCAGCTTCATGCGCGATGTCGCGAGTTCCTGGCTTGTCACGGACCTGTCCGCATCGCCGGCTGCTGTGTCGATGATCCAGGCAGCCGGGACGCTGCCGATCTTCCTGTTCGCGATTCCGGCCGGCGTATTGTCGGATATCCTCGATCGTCGCAAGTTTCTGATCGCTGTGCAGCTGCTGCTGGCATCCGTCAGCGTGGTGCTGGCGCTGCTGGCCGCAAATGGCTGGCTGACCGTCAATTTGCTCATACTGCTGACCTTCATCGGCGGCGTCGGTGCGGCGCTGGCGGGGCCGGCGTGGCAGGCCATCGTGCCCGAACTGGTGCCGCGATCGGACATCAAGAGCGCGGTCGCGCTGAACTCCCTCGGCGTCAATATTGCGCGGTCGATCGGGCCGGCGGCGGGCGGTGTGTTGCTGGCATCGTTCGGGGCTGCCGTGACCTATGGCGCCGACGTTGCCAGCTATGTGTTCGTCATCGCGGCGCTCTTGTGGTGGCCACGCGCCAAGGGCGAGCAGGATGAGCTGTCCGAGCGCTTCTTCGGCGCCTTCCGTGCCGGTTTGCGCTATACCCGCGCCAGCCGCGAGCTGCATATCGTGCTGCTGCGCGCGGCGATCTTCTTCGCGTTCGCAAGTTCCGTATGGGCTCTGCTCCCGCTGGTTGCGCGTAATCTGCTCGGCGGCGATGCCGGTTTCTACGGTATGCTTCTTGGCGCCGTCGGCGCTGGCGCCATTGGCGGTGCATTGGTGCTGCCGCGGTTGCGCGCCGTGCTGGATTCCGATCGCCTGCTGCTACTGTCTGCCATCGTGACGTCGGTGGTGATGGCAATCCTGGCCCTTGCGCCGCCGAAATGGATCGCGGTGCCAGTGCTGCTGCTGCTCGGCGCAGCCTGGATCGCCGCGCTCACCACCTTCAGCGGCGTCGCCCAAGCCGTATTGCCGAACTGGGTGCGCGGGCGAGGCCTTGCCGTCTATCTGATGGTGTTCAACGGCGCCATGGCGGCCGGCAGCGTCGGCTGGGGGGCGGTGGCGCAGGCGCTCGATCTGCGGCTGGCTCTGCTTGCCAGTGCGGCTGGTCTGTTCGTTGTCGCTTTCATCCTGCACCGGATGAAGCTGCCGGCCGGCGAGGCCGACCTGACACCGTCCAATCACTGGCCGGAGCCGCTCACGTCCGAAGCGATCGAGCATGATCGCGGCCCGGTCCTGATCCTGATCGAATACCGCATCCTGCGCGAAAACCGTGTTCCGTTCTTTGCCGGCCTCAAGCGGCTCGCGACGGCGCGTCGCCGCGACGGCGCTTACGGTTGGGGTATCACCGAGGATGCCAGCGATCCTGAAAAGATCGTCGAATGGTTCATGGTGGAATCGTGGGCCGAACATCTGCGCCAGCATCATCGTGTGTCGCGCGCCGATGCAGATGTTCAGCGCGATACCGCACGATTCCATGTCGGGCCGCAGCCGCCTGTCGTGCGTCATTTCCTTGCGCTCGATCTCCAGAATCCCGCGCTTTTGCTGCAGCCCGACACCCATCAGGCATGAGAAGGATGAGTTGCATGCGTTTATCAGCCACCACATCGATCGTTTTTGCGTCGGTTCTCGCGCTGGCATCGGTCGCGCCATCGGTTGCGCGCGATGCGCCACCGAAGGCGAACTATGCCGTCGGGCCGCAATACGACACCACCCATGTCTATGTGGCGTCTGGCGACGTGGACCGCTTCGTTGACAGCTTCGTCGCCACGTTCGGCGGCAAGAGCACGAAGCAGGTCATCGCGACCGTCACCCCGACGCCAAGCAGCACGAGCTCCCAGCTCGTGCTCACGCCGGTAGGCTCGATCTCTGTGTTCGGCTTCAAGACGCCGATCCCGTATCCGTTCGGTCACGAGCGCACCGGCTATCTCGTCACCGACATCGATGCCGCCGTGCATGCGGCCAGGAGCGCCGGCGCTGGCGTGCTGGTGACGACGTTTCCGGATCCGATCGGGCGCGATGCGGTGGTGCAGTGGCCCGGTGGCGTGAATATGCAGCTCTATTGGCACAGTACAGCGCCTTCCTATCCGGAATTGCAGACCGTTCCCGAGAACCGCGTCTATGTCCCGGCCGAGAAAGTCGCCGAATTCACCAAGGGCTTCCTCCGTTTCTCGAAGGGGAGCATTGTCTCGGACGATGCAAAGGCGCCCGGCATCGAGATCGGTCGCCCGAATGACAGCTATCGCCGCATCCGGATCACGTCGAAATTCGGCAAGATGACGGTGCTGGTGACGGACGGACGCCTGCCGTATCCCTATGGCCACGAACTCACCGGCTATGAAGTCGGCTCGCTCGACGATACGCTCGGCAAGGCAAAGGCAGCCGGCGTCACCGTGCTGGTCGAACCCTATACCGCCGATCGTCGCCGCGCCGCCATCGTCAAATTCCCTGGAGGTTACGTTGCGGAGATTCACGCAACTGCGGCTCCATAAGCGTCTGGTGCGGATAGCAGTCTGCGTCATCGCCGCGCATCTGGTCGTCAGCCATCCCGCGCGCGCGGATGACACCGTCACGCGTCCGAAAATATCGTCGAACCGCTGGCAGGAGGACTGGTCGGTGTTGGCCAATCCTGCCCTGCGCACAGAGCCGCTGGATGGATTGAAGTACATCCCGCTATTTGCGACCGATCCGAAAAGCTATGTCTCGCTCGGAGCGAACCTGCGCGAGCGGTTCGAGATCAACGATGCATCCGGATTCGGGATTGGCGGCGTCAGGCCCGATGCCTATCTTCTGCAGCGGCTGCAGATGCATGTCGACGTGCATCTGAACGAGAACTGGCAGGTCTTCACCCAGTTCGAGGATGTCCGCGTCTTCGACAAAGCGAATGTCACTGCCGTCGATCAGAATCAGCTCGACCTGCGCCTTGCTTTCGTCGCGTATAGCGGCGCGCTCGGCGATGGCATCTTCAAGGCGCGCGCAGGCCGGCAGGATTTTGCTTTCGATTTGCAACGTTTCGTCTCTTCGCGCGATGGTCCGAATGTCAGGCAGTCCTTCGATGCATTGTGGGCCGACTACGAGATTGGCCCGTGGCGATTCATCAGTTTCGTCAGCCAGCCGGTGCAGTATCGCTTCGGCGATGTCTTCGACGACATCTCCAACCGCGACTTCCGCTTCAGCACCTTGCGCGTCGAGCGGCACGTGCTCGGGACGAATGAACTGTCGGGATACTATTCGCTCTACGAGCGTTCCAATGCACGTTATCTCGATGCGATCGGTGTGGAACAGCGCCACATCTTCGATGTCCGCTTTGCGGGCCAGACGAATGGCTTCGACTGGGATCTCGAAGCGATGGGACAGACCGGCCATGTCGCCGCCAAGGAGATCGCCGCCTGGGCGCTCGGCGGCCGGGTCGGCTACACACTCGCAAATATGTCGTGGACGCCGCGCATTGGCATGCAGGCCGATGCAGCGTCCGGTGACCGCCATGCCGGCGACGGCACCATCGGCACATTCAATCCTCTATTTCCGAACGGCTACTATTTTACGCTTGCCGGCTATACCGGCTATGCCAACCTCATTCATGTCAAGCCATCCCTGACCGTGAAGCCACTCGAAAAGCTATCGATCACGGCGGGTGTGGGCCTGCAATGGCGCGAGACCACGGCGGATGCGATCTACATCCAGCCGAATGTTGCGGTCGCCGGTACGGCCGGGACAGGCAGCCGCTGGAGCGGCGTCTATACGCAGTTGCGTGCAGACTACGTCTTCAATGCCAATCTAACGGGCGCGATGGAGGCGGTGCACTACAAGATCGGCGATACGCTCCGCGCGGCTGGCGGCCATGACAGCAATTATCTCGGTCTCGAACTGAAATATGGATGGTAATTGGCGCTTGCGGCCATCGTCACCGGCATGGCTTTCACGGAAGCGCTCGGCTAATAGCATCGATGCACCCGTCAGCCTTTTTCGGCGGGGCAGGATCGGTTGATGTGACGATGTGGGATGAAAGCCGCCGCTCGGCTGCCTTGCAGGGATACGGGATTGCCGAGGCTTCCGTGGGCGGAGACTTCGCCGATTTCGTTGCGATCGCATCCGACATCTGCAACACGCCCATCGCGGAGATCAATCTCGTCGATCATGTCCGGCACTGGACCTTGACGGGAATTGATTATGGCGATTGCGAGTTACCGCTGGAAAGGTCAATTTGCGCACAGGCCATTCGTCAGAGCGATGTGTTCGTGATTCCGGATCTGTCGACCGATGATCGTTTCCGGACAAATCCCTTGGTGGTCGGGGAACCGAAGTTGCGTTTCTACGCCGGCGCAGTGCTGGAGACGCCGGCAGGTCAGCGGGTGGGGACCATTTGCGTTCTCGATCGGAAGCCACGGCCGGAAGGACTGTCCGACCGTCAGGCCTTCACACTGAAGGCATTGGCGCGCCAGATTGTGACACAGTTCGAATTGCGCCGGGCCATGCGCGATATCCGCGACGGAAATGCTGCACGCGATCGGCTGCAGGCATCGCTGAACGAGAAAGATGCGCTGCTGAAGGAGGTGCATCATCGCGTCAAGAATAACCTGCAGCTCATCAGCAGCCTGCTGAATTTGCAGGCGTCGCGCATCGCCGATCCCGTCACTGCGTCTCTCTTCGTCGATAGTCGCAACCGCGTGCGCTCCATGGCGCTTGTGCATGAAAATCTCTATCGCGCCGGCAGTTTCGAGGGGATCGCGATCGAGGCGCATATTCTCAGTCTGTGCTCGCATCTGCGCAGGGCTTATGGCGCGTCCGGTATCGAGATGGTGGCCTATAGCGATGACATTACACTCGATCTTGACCGTGCCATCTCCTGCGGGTTGATCATCAACGAGCTGGTGTCGAACGCCTTCAAGCATGCTTTTGTCGGAGCGAACTCGGGACGTATCCTGGTGTCATTCCGGCGTCAGCCCAGTGGTCTTTGTGAATTGGTGGTCGCCGACGATGGCATCGGCATGGCAGGAGGTGTCGACATTGTCGATGCCATGTCGCTCGGGCTGCAGCTCGTGCATGACCTGGTGGAGCAACTAGGCGGTCGCATCGTGATCGAACGTGTTCTTGGCACCCGATGCGTGGTGAGTTTCGACGATGCGGAGAGGGGGGCCACATGATCAGGCGGGCGCGGGTCATGGTGGTAGAAGACGATCGTATCGTCGCGCGCGACATCAGCGAGCAGCTCGGCCGTATCGGCCATACGGTCATCGGTGTGACGGCTTCTGGCGAGGCCGCGGTGGCGCTGGCCGCGAGCAGCCGGCCGGATCTGATCCTGATGGATGTGCGGCTCGAGGGTCGGATCGACGGGATCGATGCCGCCTGCGAAATTCGCGCCACGAGTCAGATCCCGGTGGTCTTTCTCACCGCCTATGCGGATGACGAGACCATTCGGCGTGCGGGAGCAGCCGAGCCGTTCGGTTACCTGCTGAAGCCGTTCGAGGATCTGCAGCTTCGGACGGCAATCGAAATGGCGCTGCATCGCAGGCGCGCCGAAGAGGCCCTGCGCGCCGCGCAGGCGGATATCTCCCGGATGTCGCGTCTCACCACCATGGGGCAACTCACGGCCTCGATCGCCCATGAGGTCAATCAGCCTTTGATGGCGGTTGCAATGAATGCGGAAGCCTGCGTGCGCTGGCTCGAACCCGGCCGCAGCGATATCGGGGAAGCTCGCGCCGCAGCCGAGCGTGCCATCGATGAAGCCCATCGCGCCGGTGCCATCATCGCCCGCGTACGCTCCGTTGCGCGCAATGCACCGATCTCGTTCGAAGCGCTCGATCTTAACGAGACGATCGAAACCACGCTGTCAATCGTTCGTCCCGAATTGAACGGCAAGGGCATCGCACTCGAGACTGATTTTTCCAACGCGCGCCTGCTCGTGGTGGGAGACGGTGTTCTGCTGCAGCAGGTCATTCTCAACCTGATATCGAATGCTGCGGATGCCGTAGCGGGCGCGGACGGCAGGGAGCGCCGTGTCGTTGTCAGGTCACGTTTGGAATCTGTTGACGACGTCTTCGTTGCTGTCGACGATGGAGGCGCCGGTATCGAGCCTGGATTGCGCGATCAGATATTCGAGCCGTTCTTCACTACAAAGACGGATGGTATCGGTATGGGGCTGGCGATCTGCAGGTCCATCATCACCGCCCATCACGGACATCTCTGGAGTGAGCCCCGTCGGCCACACGGCACGCGCCTGTGTTTCAAGCTGCCGCGTTGTCAGATATAGGCATGATGTGATCGACAGCATGTCCACATCCTCAGCCATCGTCGCCGTCATCGATGACGACAAGGGCATCCGTGAGGCGCTCGACGGCATGCTGCGGTCGGCGGGACTGTTCGTCGTCTGCTTCGCGTCGACGCAGGCATATCTGGCGTATCCCGATCGTGCGCGGGTCAATTGCATCGTCCTCGACGTTCATTTGCCGGAGCGCAGCGGGCTCGATTTCCTCGACGACGTCGTTCGGCTCGAGGTGACGACGCCGATCATCGTGATAAGCGGTTTCGCCGATATCCCGATGTCGGTCCGTGCGATGAAGGCCGGCGCAGTGGAGTTTCTCACCAAGCCTGTGCGCGCTATGGATCTCCTTGCGGCAGTAGAGCTCGCGGTGGCTCGTGACCGTGCGCTGCGCTCGGCGAGCAGTGTTTTGTTCGAGCTGAAGACGAGCTACGAGACGCTGACCACGCGCGAGCGTGAGGTGTTCATGCATGTGGCAACTGGCATGATGAACAAGCAGGTTGCTGCTGCGATCGGTATCAGCGAGGCGACCGTCAAGCTGCATCGCGGCACGCTGATGCGCAAGATGCAGGCGAATTCGATTGCGGATCTCGTCCGCATGGCCGATCGCCTCGGTGTCGAATTGCCTCCGTCCGCCTAGACCTAGGTCTAGGTCGCCTCGACTACTCGCCAATTGTTACTGGCCGCCGTGTTCTGCATGGTGGAAAAATCGCAATATGGCCACGCGCAACGAGAGGTTTTGAATGGCGAGTCTTGATCGTCTCATCGTTCGGCGTCGTGGGACTGCGACGCATGCTTGATCGTCTCGGCGCGGCATCGGGCACCGCCCCTCCGAACACCGATCTGTTCGGCTGCCCGTCCAGTAAGCTCGGCAAGAATCAGGAGCTGCAAGGTTCCGGCGTTCGTTTCTTTCGCAAGAGCAGCGACGATCCGGATCTCGGCAGGGTCGCCACTGAAGCGGATGATCGCGGTTTTCTCATCGGCGTCTCACGGGCAGCGGGCCATCGTCGCCGCATCTTTCATCCGTTCCATGCCACCGAACATCAGTTCGAGCATGGCTCGATCTATATCCGCAATCTCGCTGACAGATATCGCGCGGACCTGAACGGCGCATTCGACTTTGTCTTGCTGGAAATGTCGCGCGCATTCCTGGTTGAGCTGGCGAAGGAACATGGCTGGCGCGGCGGGATTGGTCTCGTCTGCCGTGCCGGCACGATTGATCCGGTGCTGTCGCATCTCGTTGCCGCAGCCGAGCCGCTGCTCGAGGACAACGGCAAGGCAAGTCCGCTGTTTGTCGAGCAGCTCGGCACCACGATTGGCATCCACTTGATCGAAAATTATGCTGCTGCGGATCACGTTGCGGATGCGCCTCGTCAGGCCCAGTTGTCGCGCACCCAGCTCGTGATCGCATGCGAGATGCTGACAGGACATGTCGGCGATGATCTGTCGATCGCGGCCGTTGCGCGTGCATGCGGTCTGTCGCGCGGCTACTTCATTCGTGGCTTCAAGGAGGCCACGGGCAAGACGCCGCATCAGTGGGTGCTCTCGCAGCGTGTTGAGCAGGCGCGCGGGATGCTGATCAGCTCCGACATGTCGCTCGCCGATATCGCGCTTGCGTGTGGCTTTGCCGATCAAAGCCATTTCACGCGGGTATTCTCGCGTGTCACGGGCCTCCCGCCCGGCAGCTGGCGCCGTGCGACGCGCAGCTAGCCGGTGTGTTTCCCGATGACCTCGGCTCTTCGTGACGAGGTGGTCTTTATGTGTTGGAGAGACTCGCGATGTAATTTCGCCATCCGCCGAACTCGGACACGTCCTTGGCGCCGACCAGGCCCTCGGCTTCGACGATGAAGCCTTTGGGTGATGTGCCGTCTGCCAGTCGCGTCGTTCCGATGCCCAATGGGGCCGGGACGGCGGTCATGAAATCGCCCAGTGCTTGCGCCGACAAAGCCCAGACCTCCGTCGCGATCGGCGAACCGGTCCCTGCAGCGACGCGCAGCAGGCCGGGCCGCGGCGGCTGCCCGCCGGCAAGCGCGAACAGCTTGTAGTCGGGCTGTGTATCGCTCGCACGCAGCAAACGCGCGCCGCGATTGGCCAGTTCGTGATTGAGTGGCATGCCCGACAGATGCGCGCCAACCACGGCGAGCTCGATTTCGCCTGGGAGCGCTGACCGCTGTCCGCCTTTGGCTGGGGGCACCGGGGATCGGCTTGCACCAAGTCTGTCCTGCGTCAGCGGATGAAGCCTGGCGCCGATGGCTGCGAGGAGGCCGTCCTTGCCGCGCGGGGCGATCAGCGTGACGCCAGAGGGAAAACCGTCGGCGCGTGATGTGCCGGGCACAGCGAGCGCGCAGAGGTCGAGCAGGTTGACGAAGTTGGTGTAGGTGCCGAGTTCGCTGTTCGGCGCGATGGGGTCGGCTTCGAGATCCGCGGTCGTGCGTGGGCGAGGATAGGTAGGCACGACCAGCACATCGATCTGCGACCAGATGGCGTCGGCCGCCCGCCGCAGCTCGGCAAGCTTGTAGATTCCGGCGAACGCATCGGCCGCGCTCATGCGGGTTGCGCTGCCAATGATTGACCGCGTGGTCTGATACATCTGCTCGGGTGTGGCTTCGATGAACGGGCGGATCGCCTGATAGCGCTCCGCGACCCAAGGGCCGGTATAGAGCAGCGCTGCGACATCGAACATCGGCGTCATATCGACGGGCACGGGTGATCTGCCCCTCGTCGCGGATGGCAGCATGTCCAGCGTCGCATCGAAGGCGTTCGTTGAGAGCGTGTCGCCGCCAAAGCGCCGGCTGTTGCGGTCGGGCATGCCGATGCGCAGACTGGGCGGTAGTGCACCCGGCTGCGCAGCGACCGGGAGCGCGCGCGAATAGGCGTCGCTGGCATCGAAGCCGGCCATCACGCGATAGGCGCAATCGGCATCGGCGACCGTGCCGGCAAAGACGGAGATCGTATCGAGCGTGCGGCAGGCCGGCGCGACGCCCGATGTGGAAACACTGCCGAGCGACGGCTTGAGGCCAACGATGTTGTTCAGGCCCGCCGGCACCCGGCCGGAGCCGGCTGTGTCAGTGCCGAGTGCAAAGCTGACGAGGCCATGGCCGACGGCGACGGCGGATCCCGAGCTCGAGCCGCCCGGGACATAGCGATCGTCGATGGCATTGCGGGGAATGGGATAGGGGCTGCGAACGCCGACGAGGCCGGTGGCAAACTGATCGAGGTTGGTCTTGCCGATCAGGAGCGCGCCGGCATTGAGCAGCTTCTGGACGGCGAAGGCGGTCTGTGAGGGCGTGTAGGCGAATGCAGGGCAGGCGGCCGTGGTCGGGATGCCCGCGACGTCGATATTGTCCTTCACAGCGAAGGGGATGCCCCAGAGCGGGAAGGCAGCCGGATCGAATGGCGGCAAGGCCTCTGCAGCGGCGCGGGCCGCATCTTCCGACACCAGCGCAATGAAGATGCCGGGGTCATCGACCTCCGCAATGCGACGATACACGTCTGCGACAGTCTGCGCCGGTGACAGGCCGTCGGCATAGGCCGCGTGCAACTGCGCGATCGTGGGAAATGTCTCCGACATCTTCATTCCTTGCATCTTCTAACCGGCTTTGACGTCCGGTTAATACCTGAGCGCGATTCTATTCTGTCCAAAAAACAGGCGAAAGCCATCCGTTTGTATGCATGTATCGGCTGAAAGTTGAGGCCTGTTTTCGTGAGGTCAAATAAAAACAAGCACTTAGCTCTCTCCGGATGAGTTCCGCTGCTTGGCACAAACCTTGCGAGTTACTGCAAATCAAAATTCGTGCCTCGGGAGAGTTGAGAATGAAGCGTCGCGATTTTCTGAAGGCGGCCACGGGTGCTGCGGCCGGGACCATGGTCTCGGGTCCGGCGATCTGGTCGGCCGCCAAGGCTGATGCCCGGTCGGAGACCCTGCTGGTGGTGTCCGAGAGCGGCCCCAACAATCTCGACATCATGGGCGTCGGCACCAATGTGCCCAGCTATGAGGTCGCCTGGAATTGCTACGACCGCCTGATCACTCATGAGATGAAAGAGGGACCGGGCGGCGTCACCTATTACGACAAGGACAAGTTCAAGGGCGAGCTCGCCGAAGACATGAATATCGGTGACATGTCGGTGACGTTCAAACTGAAGAAGAACGCCAAATTCCAGGACGGCACGCCGGTGACGGCGAAGGACGTGAAATGGTCACTGGATCGCTCCGTTAGTGTCGGCGGCTTCCCGACCTTCCAGATGAGCGCCGGATCGCTCACCAAGCCCGAGCAGTTCGTCGTCGTCGATGACAACACTGTGCGCGTTGATTTCCTCACCAAGGACAAGTTGACGATCCCCGATCTCGCAGTCATCGTGCCGAGCATCATCAATTCGGAACTGGTGAAGAAGAATGCCACGGAGAAGGATCCGTGGGGCCTCGAATACACGAAAATGAACACGGTCGGCTCCGGCGCCTATAAGGTGACCAAGTGGACGGCCGGCACCGAAGTCATCATGGAGCGCAACGACGCCTGGGTTGGCGGTCCGCTGCCGAAGATCAAGCGCGTGATCTGGCGCATGGTGCCGCAGGCCGGCAACCGCCGTGCGCTGCTGGAGCGCGGCGATGCCGATATTTCGTATGAATTGCCGAACCAGGATTTCGCCGAGCTGAAGAAGGCCGGCAAGCTCAACGTCACTTCGGTGCCGATCAGCAATGGCATCCAGTATCTCGGCATGAATGTCACCCAGCCGCCCTTCAACAATCCTAAGGTGCGCGAAGCCGTCGCATTGGCGATCCCGTATCAGAAGATCATCGATGCCGTGATGTTCGGCCTCGCCAATCCGATGTTCGGTGCCGCTGCCAGCACTCCGACCGAAGTGAAGTGGCCGCAGGCCACGAAGTACAATACCGACATGGCCAAGGCGAAGGCGCTGATGGTTGAGGCCGGCTATGCCAACGGTTTCGAGACCACACTGTCCTTCGATCTCGGCTTTGCCGGTGTCAACGAACCGATGTGCATCCTCATTCAGGAAAGCCTCGCGCAGATCGGCATCAAGACCACGATCAACAAGATCCCGGGCGCCAACTGGCGCACCGAACTCAACAAGAAGGTGCTGCCGCTCTACGTCAACATCTTCTCGGGTTGGCTCGATTATCCCGAATACTTCTTCTACTGGTGCTATCGATCCGGCAATTCGATTTTCAACACGATGAACTATTCGTCGCCGGAGATGGACAAGCTGATCGCGGGCGCCCGCACGGCGGCGGCCACTGGCGACATGGCGACCTACGACAAAGATGTAAAGGGTTTCGTCGATCTCGCTTTCACCGACATCCCGCGCATCCCGCTGTATCAGCCCTATCTGAACGTCGCGATGCAGAAGAATGTGTCCGGCTTCCAGTACTGGTTCCATCGCCGGCTCGACTATCGCGCGATGGTCAAGGCTTAAGCACCGGGAGATCGTCATGCTCGCACTCATCGGCAAGCGCCTGCTGTTCGCCATCCCAAGTTTGATCGGGGTGGTGATCGTCACGTTCCTGCTGACGCGTGCGTTGCCCGGCGATCCCGCGGCCTATTTCGCCGGGCCTGCGGCTGACAAGCAGGTGATCGAGGACATCCGCAAGAAGCTTGGTCTCGACAAGCCGCTGATCGAGCAATTCTTCCGCTATACGGGCGATCTCGCTCAGGGTGATTTCGGCAATTCGCTCACCACCGGCCAGCCGGTGGCGACCGAACTCCGCAATCGTCTGCCGGCCTCGGCCGAGCTGACTTTGTTGGGGCTTCTAGTTTCCGTCGTCATTGCCATTCCGCTCGGCATTCTTGCGGCGACCAGACCGGGATCGTGGATCGATCATCTCTGCCGTGTCACGACCACGGCCGGTGTCTCTCTGCCGGTCTTCTTCACCGGCCTCGTGCTGGTCTATGTGTTCTATTTCAAACTCGGTTGGTCGCCGGCCCCGCTCGGGCGGCTTGATGTATTTGCGTCCGCTCCGCCGACAGTGACAGGCTTCTATCTCATCGACAGCATTATCGCGCGCGACTGGGAGGCATTCCGCTCGGCACTGAGCCAGTTGATCCTGCCCACCGCGACGCTCGCGATCTTTTCGCTGGCGCCGATCGCACGCATGACGCGTGCCTCGATGCTGGCAATCCTGGCGTCTGACTTCGTGCGCACCGCCCGTGCCAGCGGACTGTCACCGGGCAAGGTGATCGTCACTTACGCGTTCCGCAACGCCATGCTGCCGGTCATCACCACGCTGTCCATGACCTTCTCCTTCCTGCTCGGCGCCAATGTGCTGGTAGAGAAGGTGTTCGCCTGGCCGGGCATCGGCTCCTACGCGGTGGAGGCCCTGATCGCGTCGGATTTCGCGCCGGTGCAGGGCTTCGTGCTCACCATGGCGATCATGTATGTGCTGATCAATCTGATCATCGACATTCTCTACGGCATCATCGATCCGCGCGTGCGGCTGGAAGGCTGAGGTGACATCATGAATGCGATCACGCCGATATCAGCCGAAACATCGGGAACGCCACGCCGGACATCGGGCCTTGTCGCGACGCTGCAGCACACCCGCTATATTCTCGGCGAAAACCGCGTCACGGCCTTCGCCTTTGGCCTGCTTGTGGTCATCGTCTTTGCCGCGGTGTTCGGCCCCTATGTGGTTCCGCATGATCCCTTGGCCAGCAACACCATGCAGGCGCTGAAGCCGCCTTCCGCGTCGAATTGGTTCGGCACCGACCAACTCGGCCGCGATATCTTCAGCCGCGTGGTGGTTGCGACCCGGCTCGACCTTTTCATTGCCGTCGCTTCCGTCGCCCTGGTCTTCGCCATGGGCGGGCTGGCCGGCATCGCCTCCGGCTATTTCGGCGGTTGGACCGATCGCATCGTCGGTCGGATCGCCGATACGATCATGGCGTTTCCGCTTTTCGTGCTGGCGATGGGCATCGTCGCCGCACTTGGCAACACCGTGCAGAATATCATCATCGCCACGGCGATCGTGAATTTCCCGCTCTATGCCCGTGTCGCCCGCGCCGAGGCCAATGTGCGGCGCGAGGCCGGTTTTGTGCAGGCGGCACGCCTGTCGGGCAATAGCGAGATGCGGATACTGCTGGTGCATATCCTGCCCAACATCATGCCGATCATGATCGTGCAGATGTCGCTCACCATGGGCTATGCGATCCTCAATGCGGCCGGCCTGTCCTTCATCGGTCTTGGTGTGCGCCCGCCAACGCCGGAATGGGGCATCATGGTCGCCGAGGGCGCGTCCTTCATGGTGTCGGGCGAATGGTGGATCGCTCTGTTTCCCGGCCTTGCACTGATGATCGCGGTGTTCTGCTTCAACCTGCTGGGCGACGGTCTGCGCGACATCGTCGATCCGCAGCGGCGGACGTGAGGAGAACGCCATGACCGCACAACCACTCCTCGACGTCCAGAACCTGACCGTCGAATTCGCCACGCGCCGCGGTATCGTCAAGGCGGTGCAGCAGGTCGATATTTCCGTCGCCAAGGGCGAGACGCTCGGCATCGTCGGTGAGAGCGGCTCCGGCAAGTCAGTGACGTCCTACGCCGTGATGCGCATCCTCGACCGTGCGGGCAAGATCGCCGAGGGCTCGGTGATGTTTTCCGGCGTCGATGTGAAAGCTGCCACTGAGACGCAAATGCGCGACCTACGCGGCCGCGAAGTCTCGATGATCTTCCAGAACCCGCGAGCCGCGCTCAATCCGATCCGCAAGGTTGGGCACCAGATCGAGGACGTACTGCGCCAGCATGCGCAGGCCGGCAGCAATGACCGTGCCGAGAAAGCCATCGAGGCGCTGGAGCAGGTCAAGATCGCGCGTCCGCGCGAGCGCTATCATGCCTATCCGTTCGAGCTTTCCGGCGGCATGTGCCAGCGTGTGGTCATCGCGCTGGCGCTGGCCTGCAATCCGCAGCTCCTGATCGCCGACGAGCCGACCACGGGACTCGATGTCACCACCCAGAAGGCGGTGATGGATCTCGTCACCGAGCTGACGAAGAGTCGTGGCATGTCCACGATTCTGATCACCCACGATCTTGGCCTTGCGGCAGCCTATTGCGACCGCGTGGTGGTGATGGAGAAGGGCCGTGTGGTCGAGACGGCGTTGTCCGCCGATATCTTCGCCAATCCGCAGCATCCCTATACGAAGAAGCTGATGCAGGCGACGCCGCGGCTCGGTGTCTCGCTGCGGGATCTGCTGCCAGCGGAAGAGCGGGCGGTGATGCCGGTGGCTGCCCCTCACTCCGACCCTCTCCCCGCAGGCGGGGAGAGGGAGAAGACATCTCTCCTCACCATCGAAAACCTTGTCAAGGAATATCCCCGCCAGGGCGCCACCGCGACCTTGTCCAAGCTCTTCGGCCGCAAGCCGCCGACCGAGCCCGACGTTTTCCGCGCCGTGGATGGCATCAGCTTCAGCGTCGGCCGCGGCGAAAGCGTCGGCCTGGTCGGGGAATCCGGCTGCGGCAAGTCCACAACCTCGATGATGGTGATGCGGTTGATCGACAAGACGTCGGGCCGCATCGCTTTCGATGGCGACGAGATCGGCGAGATCGCACCGAATGCTTTTGCGCGGCTGCCGCTGCGCAAGAGCATCCAGATGGTGTTTCAGGACCCCACCGATAGCCTGAATCCGCGTTTTACTGCGGCCCGCGCCATTGCCGATCCGATCATGCAGCTTGGCGATATCAAGGGCAGTGACGCTCTCCGCTCCAGATGTGAGGAGCTGGCGCGACAGGTCGGCTTGCCGCTGGAATTGCTGGACCGGTTTCCGCATCAAATGTCCGGCGGTCAGAAGGCGCGCGTCGGCATCGCCCGCGCCATCGCGCTGCAGCCGAAGCTGATCATCCTGGACGAACCGACCGCGGCCCTCGACGTCTCCGTGCAGGCGGTGGTGCTGAACCTGCTGCAGGATCTCAAGCAGTCCATGGGTATGAGCTATCTGTTCGTGTCGCATGACTTGAATGTGGTGCGCTTGCTCTGCGATCGTGTCATCGTGATGCGGTCGGGCCGCATCGTCGAGCAGGGGGCGACTGAGGCCGTGATGGATGCGCCGCAGGACGATTATACGAAGCAGCTGTTGACGGCGATCCCGCATCCGCCGCTGCCGGTGCATTGAAAGGACGGCCATGAGTGACAAACTGGACGACTATATCGATGCCTTATCGGCGGCCTTGTCGTTACCGATCAATCCCGCATGGAAGCCGGCGGTCAAGATGAATCTCGAAGTTTCGTTGCGCATGGCGCGCCTCGTGGACGAATTCTCGCTTCCCGACGAAGCCGAATCGGCACCGATCTATGTCGCTTGATCAGGTGTTCACGCCGAATGGAGATTGGCGCCCGGCCGCCGACATCGCCAAGGCAGTCGCCGCGCAGCAGGTATCTGCGATCGATGTCACCGAGGCTGCGTTGGCGCGGATCGAACGCCACAATCCCATGCTCAACGCCTTCACGGATGTGACGGCGGACCGGGCCCGCTGCCATGCGCGCGCGCTCGATGCGACCATCGCCCGGAGCGAGGCCGTCGGCCCTCTGGCCGGCGTGCCATTCGCGGTGAAGAACCTGTTCGATATCGAAGGCCTGCCGACGCGCGCCGGCTCGAAGATCAACCGCGACCGACCTCCGGCACCGCGCGATGCCACGCTGATCGAGCGCATGGAGGCCGCCGGTGCCGTGCTGGTCGGCGGGCTCAACATGGGCGAATATGCCTATGACTTCACCGGCGAGAATGTCCATGACGGCGCCTCGCGCAATCCGCATGACATCACGCGGATGACCGGTGGTTCATCGGGTGGCTCGGGTGGCGCAGTGGGTGGCAGTCTCGTGCCGATCGCGCTCGGCTCCGATACCAATGGTTCGATCCGGGTGCCGTCGTCCTTCTGCGGCATCTTCGGCCTCAAGCCTACCTATGGACGGCTTTCTCGTGCGCGTTCGTTTCCGTTCGTGATGAGCCTAGATCATCTCGGTCCGTTTGCGCGAAATGTCGCCGATCTCGCGCTGTCCTATGACATCATGCAGGGCCCCGACCCCGATGATGCCGCTTGCACGACGCGGCCTGCTGAGCCGGTGTCGGCACTGATCGGGCAGGGCATCGGCGATCTCCGCATCGCTGCGGCGGGCGGCTATTTCCAGAAGAACCTGATGCCCGAGGCGATGGAGGCGGTGGCGACCGTCACGAAAGCTCTCGGCATCACGACCACGGTCGAGCTGCCCGAAGTCGCGCGGGCGCGCGCCGCCGCTTATCTGATTTCCACCACCGAGGGCGCCTCGCTGCATCTCGATCGTCTGCGCAAGCGCGCGGCCGATTTCGATCCGGCGGTGCGCGATCGTCTGATCGCGGGCGCCATGGTGCCGTCGGCTCTGGTCGATCGCGCGCAAAAGCTGCGCCGCTGGTACCGTGCGAAGGTGCTGGAGATCTTCCAGACGGTGGATGTCATCGTCGCCCCGGCGACGCCGTGCATCGCGCCGAAGATCGGGCAGGCGACGTTCGAACTCGATGGCGTCGAACTGCCGGTGCGCGCAAATATCGGCATTCACACCCAGCCGATCTCCTTCATCGGTCTGCCCGTCGTCGCGGTCCCGGTGCCGCTCGACCCGATGCCCATCGGCGTGCAGATCATCGCGGCGCCATGGCGTGAAGACATCGCGCTGCGCGTCGCCTATCATCTGCAACAGTCGGGCGTCGCCATCGCGCCGCGCGCCAAGGGATTCTAAGTCAGGAAAACTCGTATGGATATCGATCTGCCCGATGTCGTCGCCGAAGTGGGCGCCGCGTTTGCACGCTATGAGAAAGCGTTGACGACCAACGACACCGCTGTTCTGGGCGAACTGTTTCGCAATGACCCGCGCACCATCCGCTACGGCATGGGCGAGAATCTCTACGGCTATCACGAGATACAGGCCTTTCGCGGCGCACGTTCGCCGGTCGGCCTGATGCGCCGGATCGAGCGCACGGTGATCACGGCCTATGGCCGCGATACGGCGGTCGCCTCCACGCTGTTCTATCGCGACAATGCGCCCGGCAAGGTCGGGCGGCAGATGCAGACCTGGGTCCGCTTTCCCGAAGGCTGGCGAATCGTGGCAGCCTCTGTCAGCCTGATCGATGAGCCGCAGGCCTCAAAAGCGTGAGCTGAGATGAGTTTCGACGACATGCTGATCCCGCAAGCGAAGCCGCTGCGCAACGCGCGCGGTCCTGCTGTTTCAGCGAAAGGCAAGCCGACGCGGGCCGAGGAACTGCGCCAGCAATTGTCGGACGAGATCGTGCGCGGCGCGCTCGCGCCGGGCTCCGCGCTGGATGAGACCGAACTCGCGCAGCGCTTCAATGTGTCCCGGACGCCGGTGCGCGAAGCGCTGCGGCAGCTCACCGCCAGCGGCCTGATCGAGTCGCGCCCGCATCGCGGGGCCGTGGTGGCGCAGCCGTCCGTTGAACGTCTCACCGGCATGTTCGAGGCCATGGCCGAACTGGAGGCGCTGTGCGCGGGGCTTGCGGCCGAGCGGATGTCTCCCGTGCAGCGCCATGCGCTCGAAGCAATTCACGAGGAACTGCGAGTCCTCAGCTATGACGGCAATCCCGAGCGCTTTCACGAAGTGAACGAGCGTTTTCACAATGCGATCTACAAGGGATCGCAGAATGACTACATCGCCGAGATCACTCTGGCGACGCGGGTCCGCGTGCAGCCGTTCAGGCGCGCCCAGTTCCGCAATCTCGGCCGCCTTGCGAAGTCGCAGGCCGAGCATGACCGCGTCGTCGTCGCCATCATGCGCGGCGACCGGAATGGCGCCGCGACCGCCATGCGCGATCACATCGTGCTGGTGCGCGACGAATACGAGCATTATGCGGTGTCGCTCTAGGCACCGCCAGATCGCAAGGCGGTCCTCACGCTCAGGCGCGAAATGAAGACAGGACGATCTTGCTTGTGGGCAATGCGTTCGGTTCGTCGTCGTCAGACAGCGCGTGCAGGTCCAGTGTCTCGCCGCGAAGGCGGGACAGCGTCGTCAGAGCACGGTCGCGATCGCCTTCCAGCAGCTGGGCGAGGTGAGTGGCGGCGGCATTGGGTTTCCGCTGCCGGATTGCCTTGAGGGTCGACGCGATCATGCCCGCGCTCATGTGGCGGAGGTCGCGGGTCTGGTAATCCAGTGGCGTCTTCCAGATCGTGGTCCAGACGGTGTGATTGGCCAGATCGGTCAGCAGCTCCACAAGCAGTTCATTGCCCGAGCCGCGCGCGATCGTCTTGACCGCACGGGTCATCGTGCGCGCGAAGGCGAGGGGATCGTCGATCTCGATCAGCGCATTCATCTCATCGCAGCGCCGCGCCAATGTTTCGATATAGCTCTCGATCGGAGCCGTCGCCATGGTCCGCGCGGCGAGCGTCGACAGCGCCGTGCGGACATTGAAAAGGTCCGCCACCGATTTCAGCGACAATGGTTTGATGTATGCGCCGCGGCGCGGGCGCAGTTCGACCAGACGTCGCCGCTCGAGAATACGGATGGCTTCGCGGATGGGACCGCGGCTGACGCCGAAGTCGCGTGCGAGGTCGAGTTCGACCAGACGTTCCCCCGCTTTGCGCCGACCGGATACGATCTCGGCACCGAGTTCCTCCGCGACCTGATCGGGCAGGGTGCGCGGCGCAAATCTGCGTTCGCCCTCCTTTTCTCTCGCTCTGTCGTCGGTCGATGGCTTGCGAAGCGGCGCTGCCATGACGGTCTCCCTCGAAGCTGTATTGGTCTCTAGCCGCGCGCGGTTCGCATGCCCGCATCCTTGCTACTGCGAAAGTCAATTGTTGACAATTGACAATCGGTCACCTTTCATGGGCGGACCATCGCGCGGTCGATACCGGCATCAAGCCGGACGCGCGTTGCAAAGTCCCGGCGCAAGACCGGGGCGTAGGGAGATGAACATGGCGAACACATCCGCGCCGATGGCTATCCGGCTGACTGTGCTCCGTGAGCCCGTTATATGCGGAACCGCGTCGATCCCGAACGGGCGCGCAATATTCGCGACGCTCGTTGCCGGATCTCTTCACACACACCAGTCGTGAGCGCTCCGATGCGGAGTGCAGATCAGACATCCATCGCGTCCGGCGTTCGCGGCCATGTGAGTTCGGGCCCGGCAGCGTCGGTTCAGCCGTTGCTCGAAGTGCGCGATCTGTCGCTGTCCTTCGCGACCGGACGCGGCGCGTTGTCGATTACACGGAATGTGAGTTTCTCCATCGCGCCCGGCGAACGTGTCGGTCTCGTCGGCGAAAGCGGCTGCGGCAAGACCGTAACCGGCCTCTCGTTGCTTCGCCTACTGCCGCCGCAATCGGCGCGGATCGAAGGTGAAATCCTGTTCAACGGCACCAATCTCGCGACGCTCTCGCCGCGGCGAATGCGCGCAGTGCGCGGGCGCGACATCGCGATGATTTTCCAGGAGCCGATGAGTGCGCTCGATCCGGTTTTCACCGTGGGCGATCAGATCAGCGAAGCTTATCGCGTTCATTTTCCGGTCAGCCGTTCTGAGGGGCGCGAGCGCGCCATCAAGGCGTTGCGCGATGTCGGTATCCCCGCTCCCGAACGCCGCTGCGATGAATATCCGCATCAGTTGTCCGGTGGCATGCGGCAGCGCGTCATGATCGCGATGGCGCTGATCTGCGAACCGAAGCTGCTGATCGCGGACGAGCCGACCACGGCCCTCGACGTCACCGTGCAGGCGCAGATCACCGATCTCCTGCGATCCCTGAGTGAGCGCACGGGCACTGCGCTGGTCTTCATTACCCATGACCTCGGCGTCGTCGCGGAAACCTGTACGCGCATGATCACCATGTATGCGGGCGAGGTGGTCGAGGACGCGCCGGTGGACGATGCGCTGATGCGGCCGCGCCATCCCTATACGTCCGGCTTGCTGCGATCCTTGCCCGGCCTGAGTGAGCGGCGCGGCGCGCTTCCCTCGATTCCAGGCCGCGTGCCGTCGCCGAATGCCATGCCGGCCGGTTGCCGCTTCCGCTCACGCTGCAAATATGCGGCTCCGGGCTGCGAGCGAGAACAGCCGATGGTCGAGACCGATGCTGGCCGCGCAGCGCGCTGTTGGCGTGCGCCGGCGCTCGAATTGCCGGGAGCGGTGAACTGATGCCGGCCATAGAAAACAATGACAGCGGCATCCTCGCTGTGCGCGACTTGCGTATTCTGTTTCCGACGCGCGATGGTCGCGACACGGTCAAGGCGATCGACGGGATGGATTTCGATGTCCGCCCGGGCGAGACCTTTGGTGTTATCGGCGAGTCCGGCTCCGGGAAGACCACGCTCGGTCGCGCTCTGGTATCCCTGTTGCCGCCCACGGAAGGAAAGATCCTGCATGACGGGACCGATCCGGCGACCCTGACCACCGAGCGATTTCGTGCGCATCGCCGCGATTACCAGATCATCTTTCAGGATCCGAATGCTGCGCTGAATCCGCGCATGACCATCATCGACAGCATCGTCGAGCCCATGGAGATCATGCGCGAAGGCGATGCGGCATCGCGCCGCCGGCGCGGGATCGCGATGCTGGATCGCGTCGGATTGTCGGCGGAGGCTGCGGATCGCTATCCGCATCAGCTGTCGGGCGGGCAGAAGCAGCGCGTCAATATCGCGCGCGTTCTGACACTGCGTCCGAAAGTGATCGTCTGCGACGAAGTTGTCGCAGCGCTCGATGTGTCCATTCGCGGCGATGTGCTCAATCTGTTCGCTGATCTGCAGCGCGAATTCGGCCTGACCTATGTATTCATCACCCACGACATTTCCGTGGTGTCGCATATCTCAGATCGGATCGCTGTCACCTATCTGGGCAAACTGATGGAGCTCGGTAGCGCGGAGGACGTCGTGGAGCGCCCGCTGCATCCCTACACAAGAGCGCTGCTGTCTGCGGAGCCGGTCCCGCTGCCGTCGCATTTGCGCGTCGATCGCCGCATCATTCTCGAAGGTGAAATACCGAGCCCGGTCGCGCCGCCATCCGGTTGCCGCTTCCGCACGCGCTGCCCGTCGGTGCAGCCGCGCTGCGCGGAAGAGGTTCCGGCCTGGCGTGAAGTCAAGCCGGGCCATCGCGTTGCCTGCCATTTCGCGACGGCCGATGGCCCGCCAGCAGATAATCAGAAGGCGCCAAAGGCGTCATAATCATCGGGAGGAGAACAAGATGCGTGTGATCGATCTCGGACAGCGGCAATTGCGCCGCCGCGATATCCTGGCGCTGATGGGTGGCGCTGCGGCGGCAGGCACATTGGGGCTGCCGGCATTTGCCGAGGAAGCGAAGAAGGGCGGTGTGCTGAAGGTCGCTGCGCCAGCCAATCCGTCGTCGCTCGATCCCGCGACCGGTGGCGCCGGCTCCGATCACAGCATTCTCTGGACCATGTACGACACGCTGGTCGAATGGGACTACGAGACGCTGAAGCCCAAGCCGGGCATGGCGAAGTGGACGTTCCCCGATCCGAAGACAATGGTGCTGGACATTACGGGTGGCATCAAGTTCCACGATGGCACCACGCTCGATGCCGAGGCCGTGAAGTTCAATCTCGAACGCAACCGCTCGGATCAGCGCTCCAACGTCAAGCCCGATCTGTCCAGCGTCGAGAGCATCGAGGTGACCGGCCCGCTCCAGGTCACGCTGAAGCTCAAGAATCCTGATTCCGCGCTGCCTGCGATTCTATCCGATCGTGCCGGCATGATGGTTTCGCCGACCAATATCAAGGCGCTCGGCAATGATACGGATCGTAAGCCCGTCGGCGCCGGACCGTGGAAGTTCGTGCGTTGGAACGACAACGAGATCATCGTCGTCACGCGTCACGAGGATTATTGGCGCAAGGGCCGCCCCTATCTCGATGGCATCGAGTTCAACATCATCACGGAAAACGCAACGGCGTTGCGCTCGGTAGTGGCGGGGCAGAACGACATGGCGTTCCAGCTTCCCGCACGTCTGAAGCCGGTGATCGAGCGCGCCAAGAATCTGACGACGGTGACCTCGCCGACGCTGTATTGCATCCAGCTCTATTTCAATTATGCCCGCGCGCCCCTGGACAATGTGAAGGTCCGGCAGGCGATCAACTTTGCTCTCGACCGGGACGTCTTCGTGAAGGCGGCGCTCAGCGGTCTCGGTGAACCCGCCCGGATGACGCTGCCGAGCTCGCACTGGGCCTATAACAAGGATGTCGCCAACACCTATCCGCACGATCCCGAGCGCGCGAAGAAATTGCTCGCCGAGGCCGGCTACAAGGATGGTCTCGAACTCACCATCGGCGGTTATACCGATCAGGACTCGGTTCGCCGCGGCGAGGTGATTCAGGATCAGCTCGGCAAGGCCGGCATCCGCCTGAAATTCACCCGCGGCACCATCGCTGAAATCAGCGCGCAGTTCTTTGCCACCGAGAAGAAGTTCGATCTGCTCGTCTCCGCATGGACCGGGCGTCCCGATCCGAGCATGACCTATGCACTCGGCTTCGATAAGGACGCCTATTACAATGCCGGACGTACGGCCGATCCGGAACTGTCCAGGCTGATCAAGGAGAGCCGGGTCAGCGAGGATCTCAGCAAGCGCGCCGAAATCTTTGCCAAGATCCAGAAGATCACGGTGGAAACCGCACTCTCGGCGCCACTCGCATTCCAGTTCGAACTGGATGCCTTGTCGGCCAAGGTGAAGGGCTTCAAGCCGAACCTGCTCGGCAAGCCGAAATTCGAGAACATCTCCCTCGGATAATGCCAACGGCGCCGCGCGCGATGCGCGGCGCCGCCTTTCAGGTGAAATGGCACATGAGAAAATCTGCACGTCTCCGCATCGTCGGCCGCCGCTTGCTCCAGGCGCTTCCGGTCGTGATCTTGTCCACCTTCATCGTGTTCGGCCTGCTGAAGCTGGTGCCGGGCGATGTCGCCGTGACGCTTGCGGGCGACAATGCCTCGGATCAGCGCATCGCCGAGATTCGCGAGATCTACGGCCTGAATCAGCCGTTTCTCGTTCAGTATGGCTCGTGGCTGTTCAAGGCGTTGCACGGCGATCTGTCGAAGTCGCTGATCTCGAACGAGGCGGTGCTGACGGCGATCCAGCGTTGCCTGCCGCATACGATCCTGATCGTGGTCCTCGCATTGTTGACGGCGCTGATCATCGGCATTCCGCTTGGCATCGCTGCGGCGACGAAGCCCGGCTCGTGGATCGACGGCTTCGTGATGGCGATCGCCTCGCTCGGCGTTGCCGTGCCTAATTTCTGGCTCGGCATGTTGCTCGTTGCCTTCTTCTCGCTGCAGCTCAACTGGCTGCCTGCGACCGGTGCGGCGTCCCTGATGAAGGATCCATGGGTCGCCCTCAGTCACGCCATCCTTCCGGCAGTTGCGCTCGCCTCCGGCGGCATCGCCGAAGTCGCGCGGCAATTGCGCTCGTCCCTGGTGGAAATCCTGTCGTCGCAGCAGGTGCGAACGCTGCACGCGAAGGGCTTGCCGCCGTCATCGATCCTGTGGCGGCACGGTCTCAAGAACGTCAGCGTGAACCTGCTCACCGTGGTCAGCCTGCTCGCCAATCGCATGCTGGCGGCGACGGTGGTCGTCGAAGCGGTGTTCGCCATTCCCGGCATGGGCGGGTTGATCGTCAACGCCGCTATGAACCGCGACTTTCCGGTGGTGCAGGGCGTCGTCTTCACCATGGTGCTGATCGTCGTCAGCATCAATCTTCTGACGGACATTCTCTACAGTGTCCTCGATCCGAGGATTTCATCATGACCGATGCCGTGATGACAGCCCCACGCCAGCCCAGCCGGCTGTCGGGTTTCGGGCGCTGGCTGGTGAACGATATTCGCGGCGCGATCAGCCTGGGCTTCCTGCTGACACTGTTGCTGATCTCCGTTCTGGCGCCCTGGATCTCGCCCTACAACCCTGTGGCGCAGAACATCGATGCGGCGCTGGCGACGATGTCGTCGCAACACTGGCTCGGCGCCGACGATCTCGGCCGCGATACGCTGAGCCGGTTGATCTATGGCGGTGTGGCGTCGCTCTATGCCAGCTTCCTCGCCGTTGCGATTGCGGTGCTGATCGGTGTGCCCGTGGGTGTGCTTGCCGGTTATCTCGGCGGCTGGGTCGACACCGTGATCAGCCGCATCATCGACAGCTTTCTGTCCTTTCCCGCCATTGTGCTGGCGATCGCGGTCACCGGCGCCCTCGGCATCGGCCTCACCAACGGCATGATTTCGGTCGGCATCGTGTTCTCGCCGCAGCTCGCGCGTCTCGTTCGCGCCCGCACGCTGGTGGTGCGTAACGAACTCTATGTCGATGCGGCACGCTGTTTCGGCGGCTCGACCTCCCGCATTCTCTGGCGTCATGTGCTGCCGAACGCGATCCAGCCGGTGATCGTCCAGGTCACGCTTCTGCTCGCGGCGGCGCTGCTCGCCGAGGCCAGTCTCAGCTTTCTCGGCCTTGGCATCCAGCCGCCGGATCCGAGCTGGGGGGCAATGCTGGCGCGCGCCTATCAGAACATGGAGATCGCGCCCGAGCAGATGTATCCGCCCGGCCTCGCGATCCTGTTCACGGCGCTGGCCTTCAATACGCTGGGTGAATCGCTGCGTGTCGCCCTCGACCCGACAATGAAACGCAACTGACAAGAACAAGGAAGACGGTGATGACCGCAGATACCAGGGAAGCGCAAAAGGAAGCCGACTATCTCGCCAGGCTCCACGAGCTCTGGGCCAAGGCATGGCCGAAGGGCACGCCGAACAAGCCGCAGTATCCGCATGGCGAAGTGGCGTTGACCGAATATCTGCGCATCTGGGCCAGGCTGCAGCCGCAGAAGCCGGCGGTGATCTTCTATGGCCACGTCACAACCTATGCCGATCTCGACCAGCAGAGCGATCGCTTTGCCGCTTTGTTGATGGCGAAAGGCGTTCGCAAGGGCGACCGCGTCGCCGTCTTCATGCCGAATTGCCCGCAATTCCACATCGCGTTCTTCGGCATCCTCAAGCTCGGCGCCATCCACGTTCCGGTCAGCCCGCTGTCGCGTGCATTCGAGCTGGCCTATGAACTCAACGACACCGATGCCGAAGTGATTGTCGCGCTGGACCAGCTCGCGCCGGTGGTGGATCAGGTACGCGGCGAGACCAAACTGCGTGAGGTGATTGTCACATCCTTCGCCGAAGTCATTCCGGCCGAGCCGACCATTCCGGTGCCGGATTCCATTCGCGGTCCGCGCGTCGCGGTTCCGGGCGCGACGGACCTGCTGCCCGCGCTTGCGGCTTTGCCCGAGCCGAAGCCGCTGCCGCCGGCAGCGCTCGATGATATCGCAGCGCTGAACTATACGGGTGGCACCACGGGCATGCCGAAGGGGTGCGTCCATACCCAGCGCGACATGGTCTATACGGCCGCCGCCAATCACGGCATTTCGGTCGTCTCCAATCAGAACAGCATCTATCTGTCGTTCTTCCCGGAGTTCTGGATTGCAGGTGAAAATTTCGGCCTGATCTTCCCGCTCTTCGCCGGGGCGACGCTGGTGCTGCTGGCGCGCTGGGATGCGGTGGGCGCGCTGGCGGCCATCGACCGCTACAAGGTCAATGTCACCGCGATGCCGGTGGATGGCGCGGTCGAGCTGATGGATCATCCGCGCTTCAAGGAGTTTGACCTGTCCTCGCTCGATCAGGTCCGCGTCGTCTCCTTCGTGAAGAAGCTCAATCCCGATTATCGCAAGCGCTGGAAAGATCTCACCGGCATCGTCCTCACCGAAGCCTCCTGGGGCATGACAGAAACGCACACGTCGAACACGTTCGTATCCGGCTTCCAGGAGAATGATTTCGATTTGCTGTCGCAGCCCATCTTCGTCGGCCTGCCGGTGCCGGGCGCCGAATTCAAGATCACCGATTTCGAGACCGGCGAACTGATGCCGCTCGGCGGCGAGGGGGAGATCCGCGTTCGTACGCCATCGCTGCTCAAGAGCTATTGGAACAAACCTGAAGCAACAGCCGAGTCGCTCGTCGATGGCTGGCTGCGTACCGGCGATATCGGCACCATCGATACGCAGGGGTTCCTGCACTTCCTCGGCCGCCGCAAGGAGATGCTGAAAGTGAAGGGCATGAGCGTGTTTCCGCCGGAGATCGAAGCGCTGCTCGGCCAGCACCCGAAAGTGTTGGGTTCCGGCGTGGTCGGCCGCGACGATGCCGACAAGGGGCAGGTGCCCGTTGCCTTCATCCAGCTCAAGCCGGAGGCCCATGGCAGCGTCACGCCGGCGGAGATCCAGGCGTGGTGCGCCGAGCGGATGGCCGTCTACAAAGTGCCGGAAATCCGTATCATCGACGCGCTGCCGATGACCGCCACCGGCAAGGTGAAGAAGCAGGAGCTGAACGCCAACGCGTCGCTCTGATCGGTGTGCGCCGCTGTCCGCGCGCGGCGAAGGCCGCTCCGGATCGTGTCTGTTGTCTACGGAGAGTTTGATGTCCTTTCGTAAATTGCTGATCGCCAATCGCGGCGAGATCGCCATTCGCATCGCACGCGCCGCCGCCGATGCCGGTCTCGCCACTGTCGCGATTCATCCGGCCGACGATGCGAATTCGCTCCATGTTCGCATTGCCGATGAGGCGCAAGAGATTCCCGGCCGCGGTGCGCGCGCCTATCTGGATATCGAGGGCGTGATCGGCGCAGCCAAAGCCAGTGGCTGCGACGCGCTGCATCCCGGCTATGGTTTTCTCAGCGAGAATGCCGATCTCGCGCAGCGCTGCGCCGAAGAAGGCATCGTCTTTGTCGGCCCATCGCCCGCGGCGCTTAAATTGTTCGGCGACAAGGTCGCTGCGAAGCAGCTTGCCAAGCGCTGCGGCGTACCCATCATCGCCGGCACCACCGGGCCATCGACGCTGGAGGAGATCAAGGCGTTCTTCGCCTCGCTCGGCGACAACGCGGCAATCATGATCAAGGCGATGGCCGGTGGCGGCGGTCGCGGCATGCGCATGGTCGAGCGTGCTGCCGACATCGATGACGCCTATGCGCGCTGCCAGTCCGAGGCCAAGGCCGGCTTCGGCTATGACGGCGTCTATGCCGAGCGTCTGATCCGCAATGCCCGGCATATCGAGGTTCAGATCATCGGCGATCGCCATGGCACTGTCAGCCATCTGTGGGAGCGCGAATGCACCATTCAACGCCGCAATCAGAAACTGGTCGAGATCGCGCCGAGCCCGTCGCTTACGGACGGTCTGCGTCAGCGGATCGTCGAAGCCGCGCGGCAGCTCGCGTCGGAAGCCAGATATGACAGTCTTGGCACCTTCGAGTTCCTGGTCGACGGCGAAGCCGGCGAGGGGGATGGCGCCTTCGCCTTCATTGAGGCCAATCCGCGGCTGCAGGTCGAGCACACGGTGACCGAAGAGGTGCTGTCCGTCGATCTCGTCGGCGCGCAGCTCGCCGTCGCCGCCGGCGCGACGCTCGCATCGCTCGGGCTCGACCAGGCGTCGGTGCCGAAGCCGCGCGGCTTTGCCATGCAGCTGCGTATCAATATGGAGACGATGGATGCCACCGGCGGGACTCAGCCGACCGGCGGCACGCTCGCCGTGTTCGAACCGCCAGCGGGACCGGGCGTGCGCGTCGATACGTTCGGCTATGCCGGCTACCGGACCAGCGCGGCCTTCGACTCGCTGCTCGCCAAGGTCATCGTCCACACGCCGATGAAGTGGGCCGATGTCGTCGCCAAGGGCGCGCGTTCACTGCGCGAGTTTCGCATCGAGGGCGTTGCGACGAATATCCCGTTCATTCAGGCTATCCTTGCTCACCCGGATTTTCAGGCCAATCGTGTCAGCACCAACTTCATCGATCGGAATGTTGCGGATCTCGTGACGGCGGCAAAGGCCTCCGCGCCGTCGCTATTCGCCGCCAGCGGGACTGCCGCACAAGGTGGGGCATCGTCCGCCGCGGCGGAGCCCGCGCCGGAGGGGGCGGTTGCCGTGATCGCGCCGCTGCAGGGAACCATCGTGTCGATCCCGGTGGCCGAAGGCGACATGGTGCGTCCCGGGCAGCAGCTCGCCATCATCGAATCCATGAAGATGGAACATCTCGTCACCGCGCAACAGGGCGGCCGCGTCATGCGGATCGTCGCGGCAGACGGCGCCACGCTGATGCAGAACGAGGCGATCCTGTATCTCGAGCCGCAGGACGTCGAAGGCGATCTCGTCGCCGAGCAGGCCGAGATCGATCTCGATCATATCCGGCCCGATCTCGCCGAATTGCTTGCGCGGCAGGCCATCACATTCGATGAGAACCGCCCGTCCTCGGTCGAGCGGCGGCGCAAGACCAATCAGCGCACGGCGCGCGAGAACATCGCGCAACTCGTCGATGAGGGCTCCTTCATGGAATATGGCAGCCTGGCCATTGCCGGCCAGCGCCGCCGTCGTTCCGTCGCCGATCTCATCGAGAACACGCCTGCCGACGGTCTCGTCTCGGGCGTCGCCACGGTCAATGCGAAGACGTTCGGCGAACATGCCGCGCGCTGTATGGTCATTTCCTACGACTATACGGTTCTTGCCGGCACGCAGGGGCATATGAACCACAAGAAGATCGACCGCATGCTGTCGCTGGTCGAGCAGTGGCGGATGCCGCTGGTGTTCTATGCGGAAGGCGGCGGCGGCCGTCCCGGCGACACTGATCGGCTCGGTTTGACCGGTCTCGACGGGCCGTCCTTCGTGCAATTCGCGAAGCTCTCGGGCCTCGTGCCGGTGATCGGCGTCGTCTCCGGCTATTGCTTCGCCGGCAATGCCGCGATGCTCGGCTGCTGCGATGTCATCATTGCCACGAAGAACGCCTCGATCGGCATGGGCGGCCCAGCGATGATCGAAGGCGGCGGGCTCGGTGTCTATCATCCGGCCGAAGTCGGCCCCGTCTCGTTCCAGTCGCCGAATGGCGTCGTCGATATTCTTGTCGAGGACGAGGAGGAAGCGACGCGGGTTGCGCAGAAATATCTGTCCTATTTTCAGGGCGCGGTTCCGGAATGGCGTGCACCGGATCAGCGGCTGCTGCGCCGTGCGATCCCCGAGAACCGGCTCCGCGTCTACGACGTCCGCAATGTGATCGATCTCATGGCGGATGAAGACTCCGTGCTCGAGATCCGTCGCGATTTCGGCGTTGGCATGATCACTGCCTTCATCCGTATCGAGGGCAAGCCGTTCGGCCTCATCGCCAACAATCCGAAACATCTCGGCGGCGCCATCGATGCCGAAGCCGGCGACAAGGCCGCGCGCTTCATGCAGCTCTGCGATGCTTTCGACATTCCGATCGTCTCGCTCTGCGACACACCCGGCTTCATGGTCGGGCCCGAAGCGGAGAAGACCGCAATCGTTCGCCATGTGGCGCGCATGTTCGTCACCGGCGCGAGCATCACGGTGCCGCTGTTCGGCATCGTGCTGCGCAAGGGCTACGGGCTGGGAGCGCAGTCCATGATCGGCGGCGGTTTCCATGCCTCGTTCTTCACGGCGGCATGGCCGACGGGCGAGTTCGGCGGTATGGGGCTGGAAGGTTATGTCCGCCTCGGCTTCCGCAAGGAGATGGAAGCCATCGCCGATCCCGTCGAGCGCGAGACCTGGTACAAGAACAAGGTCGCCGAGCTTTATGCCAATGGTAAAGCGACCTCGATTGCCTCGGTCTTCGAGATCGACAATGTGATCGATCCCGCGGAAACGCGGCGCTGGATCATGGCCGGCCTGCGGTCGGTCCCGGTACCGCCTGAACGCGCAACACGCAAGCGCCCCTGCATCGATACCTGGTAATTCGGAGACGTCAGATGACATCAGCTGCATTCGAGACTGCCATCGAAGACGCCGGGGCCATGCTGATCGGTCCGTGGCGTCAGCCGCGCCAGATGCTGCATGCCCAGACCTACGATTCCCATGCATCCATCCATGATGATGCGACCGCACAAAAGCTTGGCTTCAAGGGCGGTACCATCGAAGGGCCGACCCATTTCAGTCAGTTCGCGCCGCTCTGCGCGAAGCTATGGGGGCAGGCGTGGTTCGAGGCCGGCTGTCTTTCCGCACACTATCGCAACGCCGTCTTCGAGGGCGAGGAGGTGCAGGCCATTCTGGAGAAGCCCACGAATGGTGTGCACCATGCAACGGTCCGGATGGTCAAGCGCGACGGCACGGAAGTGCTGCACGGCACGGCATCGGTGGGGCCGGATGCGCCGCCATCGGCGCTCGATGTCCGGCTCACCGAACTGAAGCCGCTGATCGACGCGGTCATCCTGCGCGACATCAAGATCGGCATGACGACTGCACCTCAGGACGTCCGAATGGATTTCGACCAGCATATGGGCGATCTCTATCCTTTCTCCCTCGCGCAGAAGCTGAAGGTCATCACCGAGCCGTCGCTGTACTACACGCCGGAGGGTGGCAAGGGATCGCCCTGGGGGCGCCCGATCATCCCGATGGAAATGCTGAGCGTGCTGTTCCAGCACGGAAGCAAGAAGGATGGATTGCCAGTGAAGGGCCCGGCCGTGGGTCTGTTTGCCGATCAGGAGATCCGCGTCATCAAAGGACCACTCTTCGTCGGCGAGGACTACCGTATCCGGCGCGAAGTGGTCGCGATGTCGGGCAGCAAGCGCACCGAAAGCCTGTGGGTGCGTACCGAAGTGCGCGACAGCAGTCAGGTCCTGGTGGCAACGATGCTGCTCAATCTGGCGACCCTGAAGGAGTCGTATTCTCCCTATCAGGCGGAATATGCCGCTCTTTTCAAGAATTAGATTGATACGGATTCGCCGTTAGCGCGATTTCACGATTTCGCGCATCAGCGGCTTCGACCCATCGAGAAACACGCGGACGGCATCGCGCACGATGTCGTCCAGTTTCTCCGGCGTCGGTGTTTCATAGACGAAGCGCCGGATCGCCATGTAGAAGATGCGACCGTGCAGGCCCCAGAACATCTCCACTTCGCGCTCCGATAGCGGGACTACATCGCTTGATGGCAGCTTCAGGTCGTGGCGCAGCTCGCGGCATGCGGGCTCTATGATCTGCTCGCGCACGATCTGCAGATAGCGCTTGGTGATGTCGAACGATTTCATCCCCGAAAACACGAAGATGCGCACCCAGTTATATTCGAACACCTGCTGCACATATTCGAGATAGAACTGCGACAGCCGCGCCTGTAGCGGCTGCGAGCGGTCCTGGATCAGCCCGGCCCATGTGGGTGACCAGCGGCTGAGATAGATCTCTTCATAGACACGCTCGATCAGCGCTTCCTTGCTCGGGAAGTGGCGATAGATGGCCGAATGGGTGATGCCCATGCGCTTGGCCAGCTCGCGCGTCTGGCCGCCAAAACCCTGCTCGGCGAAGAACTTGATCGCCTCGTCGAGGATGAAGCGCTCGCGCTCGGCAGCGCGCATGTTGCGGCGCGGCGGCTTTTCGACGGTTTTGGCGGGCTTTTTGACCATATGCACTTCGATTTGCTTGTGACTGAATATCGCAATCGCGAAAAGAGACCAAATGGTCATTTCTCTTGACCGCAGGAATTCGGCGTGCTCTAGATTTAAGACCAAATGGTCACAAAACTCGGCGTCCGCGAGACGTCTGGGAGGATGAGTTGAAGGCGAGGGCATTCAACTATGTGAGGGCTTCCACGCTCGTGGAGGCGCTGGATGCATTCGAGGAGGCCGGCAGCGATGCGAGCTATATCGCAGGCGGCCAGAGCCTCGTGCCGGCGCTTGCCTTGCGTTTGCAGGCGCCTGAGGTGCTCATCGACATCGCGCATGTTCCCGATCTTCAAGGCATCGAGCTCAGAGGCAGCTGGCTTCGGATCGGTGCGCTGACGCGCCATGCCGAGGTGCTCACCGATCCGCTGATCCGTCAGCATGCGCCGCTCTACAGCGAAGCCGCGCCGCATGTCGCTCATCCGGCGATTCGTAACAAAGGTACGCTCGGCGGCAGCGTTTCCCATGCCGATCCCGCGTCGGAATTCCCGGCGATGACTTTGGCGCTCGGCGCCGAACTCGAAATTGCCAATCGCGAGGGGACGCGTCGCGTACCGGCGGATGAGTTTTTCGTCGATCTGTTCCAGACCGCCATCGAGCCCGGCGAATTGCTGGTCGCCATTCATGTCCCGATCGTGCGACCCGGCCATCGATGGGCCTTCCATGAGCTTGCCCGTCGTCGCGGCGATTTCGCATTGGTTGGCTGCGGCGTTCTTGCAGAGATCGTGGACGGCGCGATTGAGCAAATTCGGATTGCGCTGTTCTCGGTAGGCAACACGCCGCTACGCGCCTGGAAAGCGGAAGACGCATTGATGGGGCGTATTCTCAATCAGGATGCCATCGCTGCAGCGCAAGCTGCTGTCATGCACGATATCGACCCACCCGAGGATGAGAACGTGCCACCCGCCATGCGCCGCCATCTGGCGCGCGTGTTACTCGGTCGTCTGCTCGGCCAGATCGCGAGGCAGGAGCCATGAGCGATCTCATCGATGTGGCTATGACCGTGAATGGCGCTGAGGTCGCGCATCGCGTCCCGGCGCGAACCACGCTTGCCGATTTCCTGCGCCAGACATTGGAACTTACCGGGACGCATACCGGATGCGAGATGGGCGTCTGCGGTGCATGTCTTGTGCTCCTCGATGGCCGTGTCGTCCATTCGTGCCTGACCTTCGCCGTGCAGGCGAGCGGCTCGACTATCGAGACGGTGGAAGGCTTGACCGAACGTGCGGTCATCGCCGATCTGCAGGAGGCCTTCCACCAGCGCAATTCATTGCAATGCGGCTTCTGCACCCCGGGCATGCTGATGACCGCCTATAGCCTGCTGTCGCAGCCGGGCATTCCAACGCGCGAGGAAATTCGCGACGCGCTGTCGGGCAACTACTGCCGTTGCACCGGTTATGAAGCGATCGTCGATGCCATCGAGACGACGGCGCGCAATCGCGCCGAGGAGGTGGACGCATGAGCGCGATCACCTCACTGGATCGTCCGAACTCCTATATCGGCCGCTCAGTGCCGCGGCCGAATGCCAAGCGACTGCTTGCCGGTCGTGGTCGTTATGTAACGGACATAACGTTGCCGCGGATGTTGCATGTCGCCTATGTCCGCAGTCCCTATGCGCATGCGAAGATCGTGTCGATCGACGCGCAGGCGGCGCGCGAGGCGCCCGGTGTGCGGCTGGTCGCTACCGGCGAGGATCTCGCAAAACTCTGTTCGCCATGGGTCGGCACCATGGATCACTTCAAGGGCATGAAGTCGCCGCCGCAATGGCCGTTGCCCATCGACAAGGTGGTGTGGGCCGGGCAGGCGGTAGTCGCCGTCGTCGCCGATACGCGCGCGCTGGCGGAAGATGCTGCCGAGCTGGTGTCGATCGAGTTCGATGAGCTTCCCGCCGTCGTCGATATCGATGCGGCCCGCGATCCCGGGGCGCCGATGATCTCGCCGGAGCTTGGCAGCAATCTGTGCTTCCAGGGTAAGCTGGACACCGGTGGTGTCGACGATGTGTTCGCCGGGGCCGCGCATGTGGTCGAGGAGGAATTTCACTTCGGCCGACACACCGCCGTCACCATGGAGCCGCGCGCGATCATCGCCGATTACGATGCCAGCGAGCCGAAGCTGACGGTGCATCATGCCACGCAGACGCCGTATCAGTTCCAGGATATCTATGCACGGCACTACGGCATCCCGGAAGCCTGCGTGCGCGTGATCGCGCCCGACATCGGCGGTTCGTTCGGCATGAAGCTGCACATGTATCACGAGGACATGGCGGTGGTCGGGCTCAGCATGATGCTGGGACGTCCGGTGAAATATGTCGCCGATCGCATGGAATCCTTCGTGTCCGACATCCACGCGCGCGACCACCGCGTTCGTGCGCGCATGGCGGCGGATGCCGACGGTACTATCCTTGCGATGGATGTCGAGGACGTCACCGGCATCGGCGCTTTCTCCGCCTATCCGCGCACCAGCGTGGTGGAGGGCAATCAGGTTTATCGCCTGATGGGCGCGCCCTACACGTTCAGGAACTACCGTGCCGATCTGCAGGTGGTGTTCCAGAACAAGGTGCAGATGAGCCAGTACCGCGCCGTCGGTCATCCCGTGGCCTGCACGGTAACCGAGCGGCTGGTGGACATGATCGCCGCGAAGACGTCGCGCGATGTGTTCGATATCCGCAGCGGCAACCTGATCCCGGACGATGCCTATCCTTGCACGTCGCCCACCGGCTACAAGTTCGAGGCGCTGTCGCATCACGCCTGTCTCGCGAAAATTCGCGAGATGATGGACTATGACGGCCTGCGCGCCGAGCAGGCCGAACTGCGCAAGCAGGGCATCCATCGCGGCATCGGCATCGCCACTTTTGTCGAGATCACCAATCCGAGCCCTGCCTTCTACGGCGTCGGCGGCGTGCGCATCTCGTCGCAGGATGGCGCCATTCTCAAGATCACGCCATCCGGCGATGTGCGCTGCCTGATCTCGATCACCGAGCTCGGGCAGGGCACCGAGACTATCGTTGGGCAGATCGTGGCCGAACATCTCGGCGTCGATCGCGATCGCATCAAGGTCATCACGGGCGATACCGAAACGACGCCCCACGGCGGCGCCACTTACGCCTGCCGCGGCGCCGGCATCGGTGGCGAGACAGCCCTGCAGGCAGCGCAGAAGCTCAAGGGCAACGTGCTGTCCGTCGCTGCGGCCATCCTGCAGGAGGAAGCTGACAAGCTCGACATGCAGGCCGGCTGGATCATCGACAAGGCCACCAGCCAGCAACGTATCGAACTCGCCGAGATCGCGCGCATCGCCTATTTCCGTTCGGATACACTGCCGCCTGGCACCCAGGCGCAGCTCTCCGTCGCGCATCATTATGCGCCGGAGGGCTATCCGTTCGCCTTCACCAATGGTGTGCAGGCCTGTCATCTTGAACTCGATGTCGAGACGGGCTTCGTGAAGATCCTGAAGATGTGGGTGGTCGAGGATTGCGGCCGCGTCATCAATCCGCTGCTGGTGGACGAGCAGATCCGCGGCGGCGTGGTTCAGGGCCTGGGCGCGGCGTTCTTCGAGGAATGCGTTTATGGCGAGAACGGCCAGCTCACCAACGGATCGCTCGCGGACTATCTCGTCCCCATGGCGGTGGAAATGCCCGATATCGTCGTCGCCCATGTGGAGACGCCGACACTGGATACCCAGCTCGGCGCCAAGGGCGTGGGCGAAGCAGGGACCGCCGCGGCTTCTGCTGCGGCGATGAATGCCATCAACGATGCAATGTCGCCATTCGGCGGCACCATCGCGCAGGTACCGATGACACCTGCGCGCATACTCAAGGCGCTTGGACACATCTGATCGACAAAACTGACAACAGGGAGGGAGCACATGACCAAGGACAATCACAACTCGAACCGTTTCAATATTTCGCGTCGCCATATGCTGGCTGCGCTTGGCACCGGCGCAAGCATGGTCGCGATGCCGTGGATCGCCCGCGCGGCCGACGACACCATCCGGATCGGCTTTCCGACGCCGCTGACCGGCCCGTTCGCAGCCGAGGCCAAGGACCAGGTCAAGAGCGCCGAACTCGCCGTCAAGCAGGTCAACGACAAGGGTGGCGTCAATGGTCGCAAAGTCGAACTTCTTGTGCGTGACGACAAGCTCAATGGCGGCGAAGCCGCGACGCGCACGCTGGAACTGATCGAGAAGGACAAGGTGCATGCGATCGTCGGATCGCTGTCCAGCGCCGTGCAGCTCGCGGTCAACGAAGTCACCCGCGCCCGCGGCGTGCTCTATGTCTCGATCAGCCAGTCCGACACCATCAACGAGGTGAAGGATTTCAGCAAATACACCTTCCATGAAGCGCTGAACCCGACCATGACGACCGCGGCCGTTGCGCGGCACAGCTTCAAGAAGGGCACCAAGGTCGCGCATCTCGTCGCCGACTATGCCTATGGCCATGAAATGCTGCGCGGCTTCAAGCGTGCGCAGGCAGCGATCGGCGCGGAGACCGTGGGCGAGATCATGCACCCGTTCGGCGCTGCAGATTATTCGACCTTCATGCCACGCCTGCGCTCGATGCGTCCGGATATCCTCTGCATCAGCAATTTCGGCCGCGACCAGGCGAATTCGATCAAGCAGGCGGTGGATTTCGGCCTCAAGCAGAGCGCGAAGATCGTCGTGCCGGTGCTGCTGCACAATCAGCGCCTCGCGGTCAGCCCGGAAGTGTTCGAGGGCGTGGTCGGCGGCTCCAACTTCTATTGGGGTCTCGAAAGCACTGTGCCCTCGGCCAAGGCGTTCAACGATGCCTATCGTGCGGCCAATGGCGGCGCGATCCCGACCGACTACGGCGCTTATGGCTATACCGGCGTGATGTCGCTGTTGCAGGCGATGCAGGCGGCGGGCGGCACCGACACCGACAAGGTGATCGCGGCCCTCGAGGCGCTGAAATATGACGTTGCCAAGGGCCCGCAATATTATCGCAAATGCGACCACCAGTCGGTGCAGTCGGTGCTCGTCCTGGAGTCCAAGAAGAAAGCCGACATGAAGGGCGACAGCGATCTGTTCAGCATCGTCGCCAATGAAGCGCCGTCGGAACAGGTGCTGCGCACCTGCACCGAACTCGGCTTCCCCACCTAAGAAGGCACGCGCCGTCCCATGGATACAGAACTCATTCTGATGCAACTCTTTTCCGGAGTTGCCCTCGGTGCCATCCTCGTGATCACCGCGCTCGGCCTGTCGATCATCTTCGGCATGATGGGCGTGGTGAATTTCGCGCATGGCGCCCTGTTCATGGTCGGCGCCTATGCCGGGCTGTGGGTCGCTTCACTCACCGGCAGTTTCTGGTGGGGGCTTCTGGTTGCTCCCATCATGATCGGCGTGTTCGGCATGTTGATCGAATTCGTCCTGATCCGGCGGCTCTATGGCCGCTCGATCGACGATCCGCTGCTGCTCACCTTCGGCCTCAGCTATGTGCTGGTCGAAGGCGTGCGCATCGTGTTCGGCAGTGACGGCATCCCGTTCCCGACGCCGGCACTGCTCACCGGCGTGGTCGATCTCGGCGTCGGCTTCTTCCCGATCTATCGCATCTTCGTGGTCGGCCTCGTGTTCGCCATCGTCCTGCTGCTGTGGCTCGGGTTGGAGAAGACCAAGTTCGGCCTCATCGTCCGCGCCGGATCGCGCGATCCCACCATGATGCGCGTGCTCGGCGTCGATATCAGCAAGGTATGGCTCGGCGTGTTCGGCCTCGGCGTCGGTCTTGCCGCGCTCGGCGGTGTGCTCGCCGGTCCGATGCGCTCGGTCAATCCGGAAATGGGCGCGCTGGTGTTGGCCGAGGCCTTTGTGGTGACGGTCATCGGCGGCCTTGGCTCGCTGGTCGGCGCCATCATCGCCGGGCTTCTGGTCGGCGTCGTCATCAGCATGACCGCGCTGTTCGCACCCGAAATGGCGACCATCGTGATGTTTGCGCTGATGGCCATCGTGCTTCTGATCCGGCCGCAGGGCCTGTTCGGCAAACTCGCGTAACGGAGCAGAGATCATGAATTCCCCGGCTGTTACCGCCCCGTTGCCCGCTGAGGCGCGAAAGCCCGCGCGTCTCAAGGCTGTCATGACCACCTATCGCGTCCCGCTGTCGATCCTCGCGCTGTGCATCCTGCCCTGGCTGCTGCCGTCCAAGGCGCTGGCGGTCAACGTGCTGATCTACGGCGTCGTCTGCGTCGGTTATAACCTGCTGTTCGGCTACACTGGCCTGTTGTCGTTCGGGCACGCCGCCTTCTTCGGCGCCGGCGCCTATATCACCGGCATCGCCATCGGCCAGTTCGGCGTGCCCTGGTATCTCGCGGTGATGATGGGCGTTGCCGGCGGCGCGGTGCTGGCTTTCATCATCGGCGGCATGTCCACGCGCACGCGCGGCATCTATTTTTCGATGGTTACGCTCGCGCTCGCGCAGCTCGTCTATTACGTGGCGCTGCAGGCCTCCGGATGGACCGGCGGCGAAAACGGGCTGCGCGGCTTTACGGTGAACAAGATCAACCTGTTCGGATTCGACATCAACTTTCTCGATCCCGTTAACAAATACTACGTGCTGATGCTGTTCGCCGCCGCGGCGCTGTGGCTGGTCTCACGTATTCTCAATTCGCCCTTCGGCGCTGCCATCGAGGCGATCCGCGAGAACGAGCGTCGTGCCCGCACCTGCGGCTATGATGTCGAGCGTACAAAGCTTCTGTCCTTCACGCTGTCGGGCACCATCTGCGCCCTCGGCGGCACCATGTCAGCGCTGCATCTCGCTTTCGTTCCGCTGGAATCGCTGCACTATCTCACCTCGGGCATGATCGTGATGATGACGCTGCTTGGTGGGGCCTCGAGCTTCTTCGGCCCGTTCATCGGGGCGTTGGTGTTCCTCTTGATGGAAGACGTTTTCTCGCTGTGGACGTCGCATTGGCAGATCATCGTCGGCTCCATCTTCGTGTTGTTCGTCCTGTTCCTGCCCAAGGGCATCTGGGGCACATTCCTGTCGAGGGCTGTCCGATGACCGCGCCGCTGCTCGCCGTCGAGAATGTCGGCATGAAATTCGGTGGCTTCGTCGCGCTGCAGGGCGTGACCACCGAATTCCGTCCCGGCCGGGTCACCTCCATCATCGGGCCGAACGGCGCCGGCAAGAGTACGTTCTTCAACGTGCTGTCCGGCGTGCTGACGCCATCCACGGGATCTGTCCGCTTCAAGGGCGACGATCTCAGGGGCACGCGTCAGCACGAATTCGTCCATCGCGGCATCGCGCGCTCGTATCAGATCACCAACATCTTCCCCGATCTGAGCGTGCACGAGAACGTCCGCGTCGCCGCCCAGGCCGGCCGCGCGCGCTACAATATCTGGACCAATCGCAACAGGTTTCCGGAACTGGATGCACGCGCCGACAAGGCGCTGGAATCCGTCGGACTCATCGCCAAGCGCAACGAGACGGCGAAGTTCCTGGCCCATGGCCAGCAGCGTGCGCTGGAGATCGCAATCGCATTGATTTCCGGTCCCGAAGTGCTGTTGCTCGACGAACCGACCGCCGGCATGGGCCCGGAAGAGACCAAGGAAATGGTGGCGCTGCTGGAGAAGCTGGCAGCTGAGCGCACCATTCTTCTGGTCGAACACAAGATGAAGATGATCCTCGGCCTCAGCGACCGCATCCTCGTGCTGCATCACGGCCAGCTTATCGCCGACGGCACGCCGCACGACATCCAGACGGACCCCGAGGTTCGTCGCGTCTATCTGGGACAGAACCATGGCTATGCTTGAGATCCGCGACCTGAATGCTTGGTACGGCTCCAGCCACACGCTGCATGGCGTCTCGCTGAACGTGAAGCAGGGCGAAGTCGTCGCCCTGGTTGGCCGCAACGGCGCCGGCAAGACCACCACCATCCGCTCCATCATGGGCTTGATGCCGAAGATCACCGGCAACATGCAGTTCGACGGCAAGGATCTGGTCGCGCTGAAGGCTCATGACCGCTACCGCCTCGGCCTTGCCTATGTGCCGGAAGAGCGCCGCATCGTGCCGGGCCTCACCGTGCGTGAGAACCTGCAGCTCGGTCTCGTCGCGTCAAGCGGCAAGATCGACGAGCGTGAGGCCATCGAGGAAATCGCCGCGAGCTTCCCGCGCTTGAAGGAGCGTCTCGATCAGGAAGGCGTCACTATGTCCGGGGGCGAGCAGCAGATGCTCGCCATCGCCCGCGCTACCATCGCCAAGCCAAAGATGATCCTGCTCGACGAGCCCTCGGAAGGGATCATGCCGGTGCTGGTGGAGGAGATGGGCGTGCTGTTCCGCAAGCTGCGCGATCAAGGCGTCACGCTGTTGCTGGTTGAACAGAATGTCGAATGGGCGCTGCGCCTCGCCGATCGCGCAGTCATCCTCGATCAGGGCGAGGTCGTCCATGAAAGCAGCTCGGAAGCGCTGCTCGCCGACAAGGACATGCAGGAACGTTATTGCGCGGTTTGAGCGCTGGCTCCCAAGGAAATGATACGATGCAGATGAACGACAGCCAGACCATTCCGGCCTCGCGCGAGACGGTGTGGGCCGCGCTCAACGATCCCGCTGTGCTGAAGCAATGCATTCCTGGTTGCCAGGAACTGGAGATGACGTCGCCGACGGAGATGACGGCCAAGGTCGTCATCAAGGTCGGCCCAGTGAAGGCGAGTTTCGGCGGCAAGGTCACGCTGAGCGATCTCGATCCGCCGAACGGTTACAAGATCACGGGTGAGGGCTCCGGCGGCGTCGCCGGCTTTGCCAAAGGTGGTGCGGCGATCCAGCTTGAGGCGGCCGGCGAGACCGAGACGATCCTGCATTATCAGGTCGACTCCCAGATCGGCGGCAAGCTGGCCCAGCTCGGCGGTCGGCTCATCGATGCTACGGCAAAGAAACTGGCCGGCGAATTCTTTGCCAAGTTCGGTGCGGTGGTCTCTGGCGCGAGCTGAGCGCCGACGCCGATCTACGCCGCGATGAACTGTTTCCGCGCTTCGCGCACCTTGCCGACGATATAGCGCCGGATCTCGCGCACGCGCCGTGTGTCATGCGTGTCGGGATGCGAGATCAGCCAATAGGTGCGGGTGAAGCAGTCGGCCGGCAGGATGCGCCGCAGCTCGGGGTAACGCTGTGCCGCATAGTCGTGCAGGATGCCGACGCCATGGCCGGCGCGCACCGCTTCGAGCTGGCCGATCACGCTGCCGCATTCGAAACGCCGGGTGATCAGATCGCTCAGCGTCGAGGCATAATCCAGCGCGCGGCTGAAGATGATGTCGTGGATATAGGTGATCAGAAGATGCTCCGAGAGATCACTGACCTTTCTGATCGCCGGTGATCGCGCGAGATAGTCGTTGGAGGCATAGAAGCTGAGCGTGTAATCCGTCAGCTTGGTGCAGATCAGCTTGCCTTCGTCCGGTCGCTCCACGGTGACGACCATGTCGGCCTCGCGCTTGGCCAGCGAGAAGGTGCGGGGCAGGGCGACGAGCTGGATCACCAGATCGGGATTGTCCGCCGCAAAGGCGCCGAGCTTGTCGGCCAGAAAATAGTTGCCGAGCCCGTCCGGTGCCCCGATCCGCACGGTGCCGGCGATCTTGTCCGCGGCAGAGGAGAGCTGCGAGCCGACGCGCAGCAATTCCGATTCCGCCCGCTCCGCCGCCGCGAGCAGCGCGACACCGGCGGGGGTCAGCGACGATCCCGTGGTCTGGCGGTTGAGCAGTTTTGTCTTGAGGTCCTTTTCCAGCGCCGTGAGCTGGCGGGCGACGGTGGCATGATTGAGCTTGAGCCGCTTGGCGGCGCCGAGAATCTGGCCCGTGCGGGCGACCTCGAGAAAAATCCGAACCTTGTCCCAATCCATGGCGGGACCTTATTGGTTCCACATCTGCGCCGCAATATACCACCCGGTTGCACTGCGACCTTTGCCCGCTGCATCAAACACGCAAATGTCACTGGGCAAACCTGAAAGCCGGATTAGCTTCTCCCGATAAATAGAAGATAAGCGGGAGGCTTCCAATGTCGGCATCATATGATCCCGTCACCGTTGCTCTCATGCGCGACGTCCTGAGCAAAGTCGTCGCCAAGGTTCCGGAGCAGCATCGTACCTCGGCCAATCAGGCCGCGATTGCAAGCCGCATTCTGGCGACTGCCGCGCAGGGCATTCGGTCGGAAGAAGCGCTGACCAGCGAGGCTCTGGCGGAAGTGAAGGAAATCTTCACGGGTCCGGCCGGAATGAGGCGCCTGCACAGCGAATTGTCGAAAGTGTTCGGGTGAAAGATCGTAGGGCGGATTAGCCGAAGGCGTAATCCGCCGGCCGAGTCAAAATTGAAACTCCGCGGCGGATGACGCTTCGCTCATCCGCCCTACGTCCGAGTGTCACCCGAACTTGTGCGAAACGTTTTTCGTCACGGTGTAGCAGCCGAGACCTTCGATGCCGCCTTCGCGGCCATAGCCCGAGTCCTTCACACCGCCGAATGGCGTCTCCGCCGTCGATGCCACGAAGTGGTTGATGGTGAGATTGCCCGTCTCCACGTCGTTCGAGATCCGCTGTACATTGTCCGCGGAATTCGTGAAGGCATAGGCGGCGAGGCCGAAGGGCAGGGCGTTGGCCTTGGCGATGGCTTCATCCAGATCGCGCACCGGATTGACCAATGCCAGCGGGCCGAACGGCTCCTCGTTCATCGCCAGCGCATCGTCGGGCACATTGGCGAGCACAGTCAGCGGATAGAAATAGCCGCGATTGCCGATGCGCTCGCCGCCTGCCAGTACGCGTGCGCCGCGCTTCTTGGCGTCGCCGACCAGTCGCTCCATGGCATCGACGCGGCGCGGATTGGCCAGCGGGCCGAGCTGTGTGGACGGGTCCATGCCGTTGCCGATCTTCAGCGCCGCAGCGCCTTCGGCAAAGGTTTTTGCGAAGATTTCAAAATTCTTCTCCTGCACGAAGAAGCGCGTCGGCGCGACACAGACCTGGCCGGCATTGCGCGACTTGGTCGCGACCGACGCCTTCGCCGTGGCAACGGGATCGACATCGTCGCACACGATCACCGGGCCATGACCGCCAAGCTCCATGATCGCCGGCTTCATCGCCTGACCCGCCATCGCGGCGAGATGCTTGCCCACCGGCACCGAGCCGGTGAAGGTGATCAGGCGGATCGCATCATGCGGGACGAAATAGCTGGAAATCTCCGCGGGATCGCCGAACACGAGATTCAGCACGCCCTTCGGCAGGCCGGCATCGTGGAACGCGCGCACGAGCTGCATGGCGCCGGCCGGCGTTTCTTCCGAAGCCTTCAGGATGATCGAGCAGCCTGACGACAGAGCGCCGGCCACCTTGCGGCCCGGTGAGCTCATCGGGAAGTTCCACGGCGAGAAGGCGGCGACGGGGCCGATCGGCTGGCGATACACCGTATGCTGCAGGCCGGGTCCGGCCGGGATCACGCGGCCATACATGCGCATGCCCTCCGTGGCGTCCCATTCGATGATTTCGGCGCCGCGCAGGATTTCGAGTCTGGCCTGATCGAGCGGTTTGCCCTGTTCGAGGGTCATCGCCACCGCCATCTCGTCAACGCGTGCACGGATCAGCGCGGCGGCTTTCAGGATGATCTGCGCGCGCGCATTCGGTGCCGTCCTGCGCCAGACATGGAAGCCGCGCACCGCCGCAGCGAGCGCGTCGTCGAGATCGGCGCGGGTGGCATGCGGCACCGTTCCGATCACGCTCTCGTCGGCGGGATTGATGATCGGCGCACCGGATTTCCGGCGCCACTCTCCGTCCACGTAAAGCTCGATCTCTGGATAGGCCATGTCGAAGTCCACTTTCTTGCTCGCTGGAAGCGGTTGACTCCGCCTCGCTTGCGCGGCAATCAAACATATGTTGATATAATAGAACAAGCGTTCTGTTAGATAGAATAATCTGGAATTCGATCAGGTCGAAGATGCCGATGAGGAGACGAAGCGGAATGGCGGTGAACGCAGCGGCATCAGCCGCAACGCGCGCCATTTGCTCGCCGGTCATCGCGCGTCGGATGCGCTGAACGACAAGTCTCCAAGAACAAGGGTTGGGAGTAGAGACATGAGAGGGCACAAGGCCGCTGGGACGCTGGCGCTTGCGAGGTCGATCACACGCCGCGCAGCGATCGCAGGTGCATTTGCCGTGAGCGCAATGGTGTTCGCACCCGCGCAGGCGCAGGACGCCTATCCGAGCAAGATGATCCGCCTGCTGGTGCCATTCCCGGCCGGCAGCGCGACGGACGTCGAAGCGCGCTTCCTTGCCGACAAGGTCGGTGCCGTGCTCGGCCAGAAGATCCTGGTCGACAACAAGCCGGGCGCGAACGCGAATATCGGCGGGGCCGAAGTCGCGCGCAGCGCGGGCGATGGCTACACGCTCTATCTCGCCACCAACTCCACCCATTCGGCCAATGTGCATCTCTACAACAAGATGCCCTTCGACCCCGTCGCCGACTTCACGCCGATCGCGCGGTTGACGCGCAATCCGCTGGTGATGGTGGTCAACAAGGATTTTCCGGCGAAGGACCTCAAGGAGTTCATCGCTTACGGCAAGGCCAATCCAGGCAAGCTGAGCTACGGCTCCGGCAACACCGGCAGCATGGCTGCGGCGCAGCTCGTGCGCTCGCTCGCCAGCATCGATGCCGTGCGCATCTCCTATCCCGGCACGCCGCAGGCAATCACCGATCTGCTCGGTGGCCGTATCGAATTCGTGATCACCGACGTCGCTGTGACGCGCGAGTTCATCAACAATGGCAGTCTTCGCGCACTTGGCGTGACGACGGTGCAGCGCGTGTCGTCGCTGCCCAATGTGCCGCCGATGGCCGAGGTCGGTCTGCCCGGCTACGAGTTCGCCGCCTGGAGCGGCCTGTTCGGCCCGAAGAATCTACCGGCCGATGTGGTGGAAAAGCTCAACAAGGCTTTCCTGCAGGTGATGGCGACGGATGAGGCGAAGAAGTTCTTCGCCGATATCGGCCTTGAGCCGGATGTCTCGACGCCCGCCGGTCTCGCCGAACACGTCACCAAGCAGACCGAGCTGTGGGGCCGCATCATCAAGGAGTCCGGCCTTGAAAAAATCTGATCCCGTCAGTGTGGCCTTCGAGCAGTTGCCGGTGCTGCTGGAGCGCGATACCGCGCTGATCCAGCGCGGCCGCTTCCTCGATGTCGATTGCCTGCTCGGCTCGACCGAACAGGGCTATCATGTCTCCATCCGCACCGGTCGCATCACCGACATGGTGCCGGCCCCGGTGCTTATGCGCTCGTCCACCTTCAGCTACCGCGCCACGCCGGAGGCCTGGATGGCCTTCTGGCAGCCGATGCCGAAGGCTGGCTGGCATGATCTGCTCTCGCTCACCAAGCGCGGCGCCGCCACGCTTGAAGGCGAGGTCAAGCCCTTCCTGACCCATCTTCAGTATTTCAAGGATCTGCTCGCGCTCCCGCGCAATGCCGGAGGTGCAGCATGACCGGTTATATCGAGCCGATGATCGGCCGCTATGTGCATGTCGAGATCGACGGCACCATGCACCGCATCTATTTCGAGGAAGCGGGTTCGGGCATTCCGCTGGTCTGCCTGCACACCGCCGGCTCCGACAATCGCCAGTGGCGCTACCTGCTGGCGGATGAGGAGTTCACGAAAAACTACCGCATTATCGCCTTCGATCTGCCATGGCATGGCAAGTCGAACCCGCCCGCCAATTGGGACGGCAGTGAATATCAGCTGACAACGAAGCGCTACACGCAGACCATCCGCGCCTTCTGCAACGCACTCGATCTCGACAAGCCCGTGGTGATGGGTTGCTCCATCGGCGGCCGCATCGTGCTCAATCTTGCCATCGATCATGCCAGCGAATTCCGCGCGCTGATCGGTCTCGAAGCCGCCGACTTCCAGGCGCCGTGGTACGACACCGCCTGGCTCAATCGCCCGGACATTCATGGCGGTGAAGTCTGCGCCGCCTTGGTCTCCGGCCTCGTCGCGCCGCAGTCGCCGCCGGAAGCCCGCATGGAAACGCTGTGGGCCTACAAGCAGGGCGGCCCCGGTGTGTTCAAAGGCGATCTCTATTTCTATCGCGTCGATGGCGACCTGCGTGGCCGCACCGCTGCGATTGATACCAAAACCTGTCCGCTCTATCTGCTCACCGGCGAGTACGACTTCTCATGCTCGCCCGAAGACACTGTTCGCACGGCATCGAGCATCACCGGGGCAGAGGTGACGGTCATGGAAGCCCTCGGTCATTTTCCGATGAGCGAGAACCCTGCGCAGTTCCGGCGTTACATCGCGCCGGTGCTTGAGACCATCAAACAAAAACACAGTTCCTGAGGAGGGGCATCAGATGAAGTTTTTGAAGAACGCTTTCTACTTATCGGCAGCCCTCATGCTGTCGGCCCAGGCTGCGAACGCTGCCGAGACCATCAAGATCGGCGTACTGAACGACCAGTCCGGCGTGTTCGCCGACAATGGCGGCACCGGCTCCGTCGCTGCGGCCAAGCTCGCAGCTGAAGAGTTCGGCGGCGAGATCAACGGCATGAAGATCGAGATCATCACCGCCGATCACCAGAACAAGCCCGACGTCGCCGCGGCCACCGCGCGCCGCTGGATCGACAATGAGAAGGTCGACATGATCGCCGATGGCGCGGCGTCGTCGGCCGGCTTTGCTATCCTCGAAGTCGCCAAGCAGAAGAACAAGATCTTTGCCATCAGCGGCCCCGGCTCGTCGGACTTCACCGGCAAGGCCTGTTCGCCGATCTCCTTCCACTTCAACTATGACACCTATGCACTGTCGAAGCTGACCTCGGAGGCGATCACCAAGGCCGGCGGCAACACCTGGTATTTCATCTCAGCGGACTATGCCTTCGGCCACGCGCTGCAGCGTGACGCCACAAAATTCATCGAAGGCGCCGGCGGCAAGGTGATCGGCTCGTCGGCACATCCGCTCGGCACGGCTGACATGGCATCGTTCCTGCTGCAGGCGCAGGGCTCCAAGGCCAAGGTCGTCGGCCTCGCCACGTCGGGTGCCGATGTGCAGACCGCCATCAAGCAGGCCGGTGAATTCGGCATCGTCGAAAGCGGCCAGCAGCTCGCCGGTCTCCTCGTCTTCATCACCGACGTCAATGCGCTCGGCCTCAAGGCCACGCAGGGCCTGCAGGTGACGACGTCGTTCTACTGGGATCTCAACGAGCAGACCCGTGCCTGGGCCAAGCGCTATTTCGCGCTGACCAATAACAAGGTCCCGAGCATGGTGCAGGCCGGCGTCTATAGCGGCGTGCATCACTATCTCGCGGCGATAAAGGCGGCGGGCACCAAGGACACGGATGTCGTTGCCAAGAAGATGCACGAGCTGAAAGTCAACGACGCCTATAACAAGGACGTCACCGTGCGTCCGGACGGCCGCGTGCTGCACACCATGTATCTGATGCAGGTGAAGAAGCCGGAAGAATCGAAGTACAAGTTCGATTACTACAAGGTCATCACCACTTCGCCGGGCGAACAGGCATTCCGCCCGATGAGCGAAGGCAATTGCCCGCTGGTCAAGGGCTGATCCATTTCC
>JAEXHR010000025.1 GCA_023449855.1 Pseudomonadota bacterium
ACGCCGCGCTGCTTGATGGTGGGATCGTCCACGACAGCAAGCTCCGTCGCGCGCAGGCGTTTCACCTCGTCGCGCAGGCGGGCGGCTTCCTCGAAGTTCAGGTCGGCGGCGGCCTCGCGCATGCGGGTTTCGAGATCGGCGAGCACCGTCTCGAAATTATGGCCGATGGCGATGGCATCGTCGGCCATGCCGCCGTCGCCGATCTCGACCAGCACGCGGTCGCCCTCATAGACGGAGTTGAGGATGTCGCCGATGGACTTCTTCACGCTCTCCGGCGTGATGCCGTTGGCGACATTGTACTCGACCTGCTTCTCGCGGCGGCGGTTGGTCTCGGCCATCGCGCGCTCCATGGAGCCGGTGACCTGATCAGCATAGAGGATGACGCGACCATCGACGTTACGCGCGGCGCGGCCGATGGTCTGGATCAGCGAGGTTTCGGAGCGCAGGAAGCCTTCCTTGTCGGCATCGAGAATCGCAACGAGGGCGCATTCCGGAATGTCGAGGCCTTCACGCAGCAGGTTGATGCCGACCAGCGCGTCGAAGGCACCCAAGCGGAGATCGCGGATGATCTCGATGCGCTCGATGGTGTCGATATCCGAGTGCATGTAGCGCACGCGAATGCCCTGTTCGTGCAGGAATTCGGTGAGGTCTTCCGCCATGCGTTTTGTCAGCACGGTGATCAGCGAGCGATAGCCCGCCGCCGCCGTGGCGCGGACCTCGCCGAGGAGATCGTCCACCTGCGTGCGCGCGGGGCGGATATCGACGGGCGGATCGACCAGGCCGGTGGGACGGATGACCTGTTCGGCGAACACGCCGCCGGATTCCTGCAGCTCCCAGCCGGCCGGCGTCGCCGACACGGCCACGGTCTGCGGGCGCATCATGTCCCATTCCTCGAAGCGGAGCGGGCGATTGTCCATGCAGGAGGGCAGGCGGAAGCCGTATTCCGCCAGCGTCGCCTTGCGGCGGAAGTCGCCCTTGAACATGGCGCCGATCTGCGGGACCGAGACATGGCTCTCGTCGGCGAAGACGAGGGCGTTGTCGGGCACATATTCGAACAAGGTCGGCGGCGGCTCGCCGGGGCGGCGGCCGGTGAGATAACGTGAATAGTTCTCGATGCCGGCGCAGGAGCCGGTGGCTTCCATCATCTCGATGTCGAAGGTGGTGCGCTGTTCGAGGCGCTGGGCCTCAAGCAGGCGGCCCTGATTGTTGAGCTGGTCGAGCCGCCATTTCAGCTCGTCCTTGATGGACTTGATCGCCTGCAGCAGCGTCGGGCGCGGCGTCACATAGTGCGAATTCGCGTAGATCTTCACGAATTCGAGCTCGTCCTGCTTGTGGCCGGTGAGCGGGTCGAATTCCTCGATATTCTCGACGGTGTCGCCGAACAGGTTGATGCGCCAGGCGCGGTCCTCATAATGCGCCGGGAAGATGTCGATGACGTCGCCCCGGACACGGAAGGTACCGCGGGAAAAATCGTGCTGCGTGCGCTTGTATTGCAGGGCGACGAGGTCGGCGATGAGCTGGCGCTGGTCGATGCGCTCGTTCTTCTTCAGCGCGAAGGTCATCGCGGTGTAGGTCTCGACCGAGCCGATACCGTAGATGCAGGACACCGAGGCGACGATGATGACGTCGTCGCGTTCCAGCAGCGCACGCGTCGCCGAATGGCGCATGCGGTCGATCTGCTCGTTGATGGAGGAGTCTTTCTCGATATAGGTGTCGGTGCGGGGGACGTAGGCTTCGGGCTGGTAGTAATCGTAATAGGAAACGAAATATTCGACGGCGTTGTCGGGGAAGAAGTTCTTGAACTCGCCATAGAGCTGCGCGGCGAGGGTCTTGTTCGGCGCGAGGATGATGGCGGGTCTTTGCGTGGCCTCGATGACCTTGGCCATGGTGTAGGTCTTGCCGGAGCCGGTGACGCCGAGCAGCACCTGGGTGCGGTCGTTGCGGTCGATGCCCTCGACCAGTTCCCTGATGGCGGTGGGCTGGTCGCCACGCGGCTCGTAATGCGATTTCAGCTCGAAGCGCACGCCGCCTTCGGACTTGTCCGGGCGCGGCGGGCGATGCGGCGTCCAGACCTTGTCGCCGCCATCCTGCTTGCGGAATTCCGGGCGGCCGTCGCGGATCAGCGCTTCCAGCGCATCGGCCGTCGCCTTGACGCCGAGCGCCTCCATCTTGTTGCGCACGGGACGGGCGAGAGTGGTGTCCTCGTCATCCTCCGCCGTGGGCAGGCCGAGCTGTTTTGCCAGTTCGGGATCGAGCGTCGGGATCGAGGCCGCGGTGCCGTAATTGGCCTGCGGCGCTTCCTCCAGACCCTTCTGCTCGCTCAGCCGCGGTGCATAGGGCGCGACCACCGGCTGCGGGAACGGCTGCAGCGGTGTCGGGCGCGGTGTGGTGTCGCCCTCGAATGTCTTCGGTGTCGATTTGCGGGCGCGATGCACCGCGGCCTCGCCGCCGGAGCGGCGGTCACGCGAATTGTCCGGCGGCGGCTGCAGGCCGGTGCCCGAGCCCATGCCGGCATCGCCGCGATTGATGGCGGGATTGAGCAATTCCGCCAGCGCCGGTCCGATCGGCTTGACGTCGGGACGTCCCGCACCGGGCTTCGCCTTGGGAGTCTTCGTTGATTTCGCGGGCTTTTTCGGAGAGTCGGGTTTCTTCGCCATGGCCGGAATATGGGACGAGTCCCGGGCGGATGAAAGACCGGCATGCATGGCCGGCTGGAGGCTTCAACCGCGACCATGCGCATGGCTTGCCGTGCTGTGCGCCTGCGCCAGCTGCCGTTTGATGTGTGCGATAGGCCCGCCGCTCGTTGCCTCCTGCGCGAAGTTGCGCCGTTCTCGATCGTCATCTCCCGATTGATGTGGATAAGGTCATAAGAAATTGCCGCTTGATAAAAAGCAACTTCTGGATGTTTCGGGAATCTGGCGAGTTCCACCCATTACAAATCCAGAGATTGCTTGGGGGCGATCATGTTTTCAGGAATGGCAACGCGCATATTTGCGCGAACGGTGGCGCTTGTCTTGGTAGCGTCGATGCTGGTGGGGTGTGCGGAGATCGATCGGCGCGGCGGCGTTGCCGATCAAATTCAGGACTATCTTTTCAAGGCCGACAGCAAATCGCATCGTCTGTTGCGGTCCTATCTTCTGGTCGGCGTGTTGCTGGCCGTAGCGCAGCGGCAAGGCGTCAACGATGTGGACCGCACTGCGATCAAAGGTGCACTGGAAGGCGCGCTGAGCGTTGCCAATGAGGCGTTCAGTTGTCTGTATCCCGGGACTTTTGAAAGCAACTATGAAGGACATCCGCCCGAGTTGGAGATTATCGACTGGGCGGTGCAGCCCGCAGTGCTGACATCGACCCATCAGTTGCCGAAATGGTGCCAGTTCTTCGACGAGAAACTGGCACGGCTTGACCACGCGATCTTTCGGCTTGCGACCGTGACGCTATTCGGCGTGCGAGATCGAGACCAATTCGTTGAGATACGGGATCGCATGATTGGTCGGGTGCCGGTCCTCAGCGATAGCCTGAAGGCTGCCATATCCGCCAATCGCGTCGTCAATCAGGCTTCCACCCTGATCGACGACCTGCTCAATCTCAGTTTTGCAAGTCTTGGTCCGGTCACGACGTTGTTGCCGCTTTACCGCGACGCGCTTGAACTGAACACGTGGATCATTGTCGACTCCATGGCGATGGCGTGTGTCGCGACGCGCGGCGAGACATCGATGGCGCTGCCTGCCGCTCCGGCGTCAGGAACGCTGGATTTCGATCGCAACAATCCATGCGACGCCTATCGTTACGCGGTGCTAATGGCGGCGGAAGGGAACGCCGAGCCGGCCGCGCTCAGGGCGTTCATCACCTACATGTATCAGGTGCCAGTGAGGGTGGAGGCCTACCGGCCGCACTTCTACGTTGTCAGCCGGTTGATCGGCCGGTCGTGCCTTGCGGTTCTGGGCAAGGAACAATGTGACACCGCACTCACTTATGCCTTGGAGAAATCCGCGCTCTACATCAATAACGCCTATAGCCAGCCGCGCGGAAAGATCATTGCGTCGCTGTTTCCTCGTTCGATGATTGCGTCAAACCGGCCCAAGCCCACGCGAACCGTGCGCCGGTCGCCGACCGATCCTGTGGTGACCGGCACAATCACGCCCGCGCCGGCTGGGCCACCGGCGCGCTAGTCGCTGTCTGTACCGGTTTCCCTGCGCGCCCTGCGCATCATTCGCGATGTGCAGGGCGGTGTTGCGTTTTGTCATCGCGTAATGATTGACTTGTCGGGAGCCTTCTGGCGGACTTGCGGCGAAACAGTCTTCTGGATCCACAGGACCGCCGCATGATCGACCTCTATTACTGGTCCACCCCGAACGGGCACAAGATCACGATCTTCCTGGAAGAGGCGGGGCTGCCCTACAAGGTGATCCCGGTGCAGATCGGAAAGGGCGAGCAGTTCAAGCCTGAGTTCCTGGCGGTCGCGCCGAACAACCGGATTCCGGCGCTGGTGGATCATGAGCCGAAAGGCGGCAGCAAGCCGGTGTCGGTCTTCGAGTCCGGCGCGATGCTGCTCTATCTCGCCGAGAAGACCGGCCGGTTCCTGTCGACCGATCTTTACGCGCGCTACGATGCCATCCAGTGGGTGTTCTGGCAGATGGCCGGGCTCGGGCCGATGGCCGGGCAGAACCATCACTTCCGCAACTACGCGCAGGAAAAGATCACCTACGCCATCGACCGCTATGTCAACGAGACCAATCGGCTCTATGGCGTGCTCAACAAGCGGCTCGCCGATCGCGATTTCATCGCCGGCGAATATTCCATCGCCGACATGGCGAGCTATCCCTGGATCGTGCCGTTCAAGAACCAGGGGCAGGACATCGACGACTTTCCGCATCTCAAGCATTGGCTGGAGCGGATCGCACAGCGACCGGCGGTGCAGCGCGCTTATGCTGTCGCAAAAGAGGTCAATCCGAATTTCGGCCAGCCGGTGAATCGGACCGAGGAAGAACGGAAGATTCTGTTCGGCCAGACATCGGCGGTCGTGAAGGGCTAGTCGCGGGCCGCTATCGAGAGATCAAGGAAAGTTGATTTCGCCAACTTTCCACTTAGCGCAGCGATGCGGCGATCCGGCACTGTGTCAAGGACGTGTCGGAATCCTCGCCGTCTTGGGCGCCTCGCAGCGACGCCGAAACATGGGAGATACCTGAATGACACTGCAGCTGTTCGAACTCGTCGGGATCGAGGACGACCGCCCCTTCAGTCCGTATTGCTGGCGCACGCGGATGGCGCTGGCGCATAAGGGGCTGGAAGCGACATCGATTCCGTGGCGCTTTATCGAGAAGGACGCCATTGCCCGGCACAAGTCCGAGAAGGTGCCGGTGCTGCTCGACGGCGAGCGGGCAATCAACGATTCCTGGACCATCGCGACCTATCTCGAAGATACCTATCCGGATCGGCCGTCGCTGTTCGGCGGTGACGGCGGCCGGGCGATGGGGCGGATGATCAACTGGTGGGGCGATGCGGTGGTGATCCCCGGCATGGTGCCGCTCATCCTTACCGATATTCACGCCCATCTGCGCCCGGCCGATCAGGCCTATTTCCGGGAATCGCGTGAAGCGCGTTTCAAGAAGACGCTGGAAGAGGTCTCCGCCAGTCGCGACAAGGACGTCATGACATTTCGCAAGTCGCTCGATCCGGTCAGGCTCACGCTCCGCTCGCAACCGTTTCTCGGCGGCGAACGGCCAAATTATGCCGACTATATCGTGTTCGGCCCGTTCCAATGGGCGCGGGCGATCTCCGGGTTCCAGCTTCTGGAGCCTGACGACGCCATCTATGTCTGGCGCGAGAAACTGCTCGATGCATTTGACGGCATGGCGCGGAAGTCGGCAGGTTACAACGTATAGTCTGCGCGTCGTGACTGCGCCGTCATCGGTTGTTTTTTCGCAGGGGGAGATGCACTAAAATACCGTCGCTCATTCACGCGATTCTATTTGCCAGGGTGCCATGTCTTCTCAACCGATCCTCGATGACGACTCCGCAATGTTTGACCTTGCTCCGGTCTCGTTGTGGATCGAGGATTTCAGCGATGTGAAGGCGCTGTTCCAGCAGTGGCAGCAGCAAGGCGTCGATGACATGGAGACCTTCCTGCTCGCCAATCCGGAGCGGGTGCGTCAATGCTCGCAATCGATCCGCATCATCAAGGTGAACCAGAAGACGCTGTCGCTGTTCGGCGCGCGCGACCTCAATCATCTGACGGTCAGCCTCGGTCTGGTGATGCGCGACGATACTTTCAAAAGCCATGTCTCCGAGCTGTCGCAGCTGTGGAGCGGCAAGACAATGTTTTCGAGCCACACCGTCAATTATACGCTGAAGGGCGAGCGTCTCGATGTCCAGCTGCATGGCCGGGTCTTGCCGGGCTACGAGGATAGCTGGAAGCGGGTGATGATCTCCATCGAGGACGTCACCGAGCGCGTGACGGCGCGACGCCGTCTCGCCCAGAGCGAAAACTATGCTTTCGGTCTGTTCGCGCATTCGCCGGTGTCGCTCTGGGTGGAGGATTTTAGCGGCGTGAAGCGATTGATCGACGACGTGCGTGCGCGCGGCGTCGAGGACTTCCGCGTTTTCACCGACGTCCATGAGGAATTCGTCGAGCGCTGCATGAGCGAAATCCGCGTGCTGGACGTCAACAGCCGCACGCTGGACCTGTTCGCTGCGCCGGATAAACAGACGCTGTTGCTCAGCCTCGCCGAGGTGTTTCGCGACGAGATGGGACCGCATTTCCGCGAGCAGCTCATCGATCTGTGGGAAGGACGCCTGTTTCAGCAGCGCGAGGTGGTGAACTACGCGCTGGACGGCACCAAGCTGCACCTTCTGCTGCAATTCTCGGTGCTGCCGGGTTATGAGCGGGACTGGTCGCAGGTGCAGGTCGCGCTCACCGACATCACGGCGCGCAAGAAGGCGGAGGCCTATCTCGAATTTCTCGGCACCCATGACGTGCTTACGCGCACCTATAACCGCGCCTTCTTCACAGAAGAGCTCAACCGGCTGGAGCGCAGGCGCAAGGGCTCGCATCCCGTCACCATCATCATCGCCGATCTGAACGGGCTGAAGACCGCCAATGACCAGTTCGGGCATGGCGCCGGCGATGCGCTGCTGCGCCGCGCCGGCGAGGTGTTCGGTTCGCTGGTGGAGAAGCCAGCGACGGTGGCGCGCGTCGGCGGCGACGAATTTGCCGTCATCATGCCGCTCACTGACGCCGCCAGCGGCGAGGCCGTGCTGGGGACATTGGCGGAGCTGGTCGAGCTCAACAACCAGTATTATCCGGACACGGCGCTGACGATGTCGGTAGGCATTGCCACCAGCACCGTCGATGAACAGCTGGTCGAGGTGGTGAAGCGCGCCGATATCCAGATGCTGCATGCCAAGCGCAGCTATTACGAGCAGCCGGAGCGCGACCGCCGCAGCCGGACGTCGCGCAATCTGTAGCGCGGTCAGACCGCGCGGCTGTGAACCGCCGTCGACCGCGCGAGATGGGCATCGAAGGCGGAGGCAACGCTGCGGACGAGAAACTCGGCGCCGCTGCTGACGGAAAGCCTGTCGTCGAGGATCATCACCGCGCCATCCGCGACCAGACTGTCGATCCGCGCCCGGTTGACGATCGCCGAACTCGGATCCCTGCCATGCTGGCGGGACACTTCCGGCAGATCCACCGCCATGTCGCACATGATCCGCTCGATGAGGTCGGCGCGAAAGCGGTCGTCGTCCGTCAGCAGATAGCCCTTCACCGTCGCAAGCCGGCCTTCGGCGATGCGCGCGAGATAGTCTCGCGTCGGCACCGCATTCTGCACAAATCCCTGCGGCGTGCGGCCGATGGCACTGGCACCCAGGCCGATCAGCGTTGTGGCGTTGTCGTCGGTATAGCCTTGAAAATTGCGATGCAGACGGCCGGCCTGCTGGGCAATGGCGAGGTTGTCTTCCGGCAATGCGAAATGATCGAGGCCGATGCGTACATAACCGGCATCGATGAGAGCTTCGGCAATCGCTTCGGATTGCAGATGCCGCTCGGCGGCGTCGGGCAGGATGTCTTCCGCGATCTTGCGCTGATGCTTCTTGAAGGACGGGATATGCGCATAGCCGAACACTGACATGCGATCGGGCCGCATCTCGATGCATTTGGCGACGGTATCGAGACATGACGCCACCGTCTGCAGCGGCAGGCCGTAAAGCAGATCGAAATTGACCTTGCCGACGCCGGCATTGCGGAGCGACTGCACCGCGGCGGCGGTCTGTTCGAAGCTCTGCACGCGATTGATGGCGCGTTGAACGGCGGGGTCGAAACTCTGTACGCCCAGGCTGACGCGGTTGACGCCGCACTGGCCGAGTGCCCCGGTCATGTCAGCCGTGAGCGTCCGCGGATCGATCTCGACGGCGATCTCGGCATCCGGCAGCACGGCATAGGACACGCGCAGCGCATTCATGAGATCGACGAAGGACGCCGCCGACATGATTGTCGGCGTGCCGCCACCGAAAGCGATATGCGAGAGGGGCAGCCGGTGGCCGATGGTCTCCGCCACGATCTCAGCCTCGCGGTGCAAGGCCGCCGTGTAAATGGCCACCGGCTCATCGCGCATGGTCAGCGAGGTGTGGCAACCGCAATACCAGCACATGGCGCGGCAGAACGGGACATGGATATAGAGTGACGCAGGCTGCCCGGCCGGCAGCGCGCGCAACCATTTGCCATACTGGGTTTCGGTGATCGACGCGGAGAAATGCGGCGCCGTGGGATAGCTCGTATAGCGCGGCAGCCGGTCTTGCCCGTAGGATCTCGCCCAATCCGATCGCATGGTTCTGGTCCTCTTGTTGAGGGCAGACTAGAACCGGTCGAAGTGAGAGGCATTGCGATATCTCAATTGTAGGCCGCCTGCTCAGCCCTGGCGGCCCCGCATGTCGGCCTCGATGGCCAGCGCCGGACTGCCGAATCTGGACCGATAGACCTGCAGGTTTTCCAGCACGCGCTGCACGTAGTTCCGGGTTTCCGCATAGGGAATGCGTTCGACCCAGTCCACGACATCGACATGGGGCTGACGCGGATCGCCATAGCGCTCGATCCACTGGCGAACACGGCCGCGCCCGGCATTGTAGCCGACGAAAGCGAGCACGTGATTGCCGTCATAGTCGCTGAGCAGATTGGCGATCTCCGCCGAGCCGAGCTGCAGGTTATAGGCGGGGTCGTTGTGCAGGCGGTCGTTGCTGAAGGTGAAGCCCATGCGGCGCGCCAGTGTCTGGCCGGCTGCAGGCGTCACCTGCATGTAGCCGGTGGCGAGGGCGCCGGAAGTGATGCGCGGATTGAAGGCGCTCTCGGTGCGGGTGATGGCATAGACGAGGCTCTTGTCGGTCTTGGCGCCGATCGGTGCGAAGTCCGGCAGGCCGGCGGCCGGGAAAGCATAGCTCTCGAAAGCGAGGCCGCGATTGAGCGCGGCGCGGCCGACGGCCAGCATGGCGCCGGGATCGCGGTGCTGCCGCGCGGATTCGGCGACCATCGCCAGCAGTGCGGTGTCGTTGCTGCGATGGAGGTCGCCGACGAAGGGGACGACGAGGCGGCGGTTGCCGCTGCCGTAGAGAATTTCGACGGCGCGTAAGAGCTCGCGGCTGGCGAGCGTCGTGCGCTGCATCTGGTTCAACGCCGGCGGCGTGCGCAGCTTGGTCGTGCGGCAGCCGATGCGGGCACAGGCGAGCTGGCCGTAATAGGTGGTGCCGTGCTGTGCAGCGAGCGCGTAGTGCTGCTGGGCCGAGGCGCGATTGCGACCGGCTTCGGCGGCGCGGCCGAGCCAGTATTGCGCGCGGGCCAGCGCGGTGGGGCCGCGGGTGAGCGCTGGAATTTCGTTGAAGTGGCGTGTCGCCGTCTGCGGATCGCGCAGGAAGCGAAGCGCGATCCAGCCGGCCATGAATGCGCGATCGACGCGGTAGGTTTCCTTGTCCGGTGCTGCGCCATGCGCGAGACGATAGGCGAGCTTGGCTTGACCGCCGTCGAGAAGGGACCGCACCAGCGCGCGGCGTTCCACCCACCAGATGTCCGGGCTGTTGATGACGCTGGGGTCGCGTGGCGCCGACAGCATCAGTTGCGTTGCCTCGCTGTCGCGGCCGCTGCGGCGCAGCCACTGGATACGGGTGAACTGGTAGGCGGCGTCGCTGCGCATATTCGGCGGCACCGCGGCGAGCAGCGCTGCGGCCTTCGGCTTCTTGCCGATCACTGCGGCACGCGCGGAGACGATCGCAATGGCGCCGGGGCCGAGATGTTTGGCAGCGCGCATCGCGGTGTCGAAATCGTTGGCATAGAGACGGCTGTGCATGCGCGCGGCGTGATCCGCCTGCGTCAGCCGCGAACCGAACAGGTTGAGCACCTCGGCCTCGGTGCTCGCCGAGAAACCGTCGCTGCGCCAGGCTGCGCTGGCATAGCGGATTGCCTTGGCATCGCCGAGGGAGGCGAGTGCGCGGGCCATCGCCAGTTGCCCGAGGGCCGTGCGCGGTTCACCGCCGGAGAAGAACCGGCGCACAGTTGTCGCATCGGCGCGCTCGATCCATAGCCGGGCTTCGGCGCGCCGCTGTAGCAGCGTCATGCCGGGCCAGGCCGGATTGGCCTGGATGAAACTGGCGTAGCGTGCGAACTCATTGTCGCCATCGGAACGCAGGATCACCCATTCCGCGACCTTGCGGCCGAGCGGATCGCGGATGTGATCGCGTGCCCGCGTGGCGGCATCGAGCTTGCCTGCGCTGGCAAGACGGGTTGCTTCCGAGACCGTCTTCAGGTCTTCGCGCGACAGCAGATGCTCCGCGGCATACGATGTGCGTGCATGGGCGGCGAAGGGAATGCTGACGACGATGGCTGCGATGCTGGCCGGAAGCAGCGCGCGGCGGATGCAAACAGGTAGATTGATCACAGGGCTTTCCGATGCAGGCGGACGACCTCCGCATGTCTTTGTCGATCAAAGTCGACGGAAAACCTTCATGAAATGCAAAGCACCGATCGCTGCAGCGTTAGGGAAGATGGCGAATGTGCGACGTGCCGCGTGCATTGGAATATATGGCAGCGCGTACGGCCGAGGCACGCAACACCTTGCGGTGATCCATTCGCGCGCAGCGTCGATATGCCCCGGCAAAAATACACGCGTCAGCGTAGCTTGATCACGTCGATTTTGCCTGCTCATGCGCGGCGGCGGCCTTGCGCAGGCAGTCGCGGCACAGGCAATCGCCGCCTTTGGTGGGCATCGGCAGCTTGGCCGGCTCCTCGGCGCACCAGCAATCGCCGGAGAGATCGCAGCCGAATTCGGTGCCGCAGGCTGAACAGGTCAGCCGCCGGCTCAGCGCGACATCGCCGGGCAAGCTGTCGATTGCTGTCCGATTTGTCATGCAAGCGGCCTCAATTCGAGTTCGATTTTCATGCACCGTTCATCTGCCGGAGCCGTATATTCGCAGCAGACATCGTCGCGGCAGCATCATAGGGCGGCGATGGAGCGAGGGAAACCCGATGGCCCGCGACCCGCAAGGCGCGCTGATCGCGCTCAATCGTTTCGGCTTTGGCGCCCGAGGCGGCGCATCGGGCGATATCGTCAATGCCGCATCCGATCCGCGCGGCTATGTGAAGGCGGAACTGGCGCGTCCGCACGCGGTCATGCTGGAGCTGCCAGGTCTGCAGACCACGCCGGAACTCGCCCAGGCCATGTATGCCTATCAACTCGAGGTGAAGACGGCGCGGGAAGCCGCCGCGAAGGCGGGCCCGGTCGAGGCCGAGAAGAGGGTGGAGGCGCCGGCCATGACCGGCAATACCATGATGACGGTGCAGCCCGACGCCCCCAAACCGCCACCCGCCCAGATGCCGCCGAATGTGGTGCAGAAGACCTTCCGCGCCGAAGCTCTGGCGCGCATCCAGCGCGCGACGATTGCGGAAGGCGGCTTCGTCGAGCGGCTGGTTGTGTTCTGGTCGAACCATTTCTGCATCTCGGCCAACAAGGGTGAGCCGGCGCGGATGTGGGCGGGATCGTTCGAGCGCGAGGCGATCCGGCCGCATGTGCTCGGCAGATTCGCCGACATGGTGAAGGCGGTGGAGCAGCATCCGGCGATGCTGTTCTTTCTCGACAATCAGCAATCCGTCGGTCCGAACTCGCGCGCCGGGCAGAACGGCAAGCGAGGGCTCAACGAAAATCTGGCGCGCGAGATCATGGAGCTGCATACGCTGGGCGTCGGTGGCGGTTACACGCAGGCCGATGTGACATCGCTGGCGCGCATCATCACGGGCTGGACCTTCGCCGGGCGCGAAGGAAAGATCGGCACGCCCGGCAGTTTCGCCTTCAACGCCAATGCGCATGAGCCCGGTCCGCAGCAACTGCTCGGCAAGACCTATGAGGACAGCGGCGTCGCGCAGGGCGAGGCGGCGCTCGCCGACATCGCGCGGCATCCATCGGCAGCGAAGTTCATTACGCTCAAGCTTGCGCAGCACTTCGTGTCGGACGCGCCGCCGCCCGCGCTGCTGGCGCGTCTGGAAGGCGTGTTCAGGAAGACGGATGGCGATCTGAAAGCCGTTACGCTGGCGCTGCTGGATTCGAACGAGGCCTGGCAGGCGCCAATCAGCAAGCTGCGCACACCCTATGAATATCTTATTGCCTCCGGGCGGCTGCTGGCGCGCATTCCGGAAGATCCCAGCCGTTACTTCGCGGGCTTGCAGACACTGGGGCAACCGCTCTGGACGCCGTCGGGGCCGAATGGTTTCGCCGACAGCAATGCGGCATGGGCCGTGCCGGAGGGCATGAAATTGCGGCTCGATATCGCGGCCCAGATTTCGTCGCGCATTCCCGACAGCGTCGATCCGCGCGAATTGCTGGAAGTCGTGGCAGGCGAGGCGGCCTCCACCGAGACGCGGCAGACCATCGCACGCGCGGAGACGCGGCAGCAGGCTTTGGCATTGCTGCTGATGTCTCCGGAATTCCAGAGGAGATGACGATGGACTGTTGTGAAAGCCGGGCGCTCTCTCCCACACGCCGTTCGCTGCTGCTGTCCGGGGCAGCCTTTGCGGCATGGGCCTATCTGCCGAAATTCGCGCGCGCGGCCGATAGCCGCGATCCGCGGCTGATCGTGGTGATCCTGCGGGGAGCGCTCGACGGTCTCGCCACTGTCGCGCCGCTCGGCGATCCCGATTATGCGGGGCTGCATGGATCGATCGCGCTGCTGAAAGATGGACAGAACGCAGCGCTGCCGCTCGACGGTTTCTTCGGTCTGCATCCGGCGATGCCGGCATTCGCGCGCATGTATGGCGACAAGCAGGCAGCGATCGTGCATGCGGTGGCGACCTCCTATCGCGAGCGCTCGCATTTCGACGGGCAGGATGTGCTGGAAAGCGGCTATCCCGGCCCCGGCCGCGTGCAATCCGGCTGGCTCAACCGGGCCATCGAGGCGCTGCCGCGCGGCGAGCGCGTGGCTTCGGGTCTCGCCGTCGGGCCGACAACGCCACTGGTGCTGCGCGGCGCCGCGCCGACCGTCGGCTGGGCGCCAGTCAATCTGCCGAATGCGGCGGACGATACGGCGATGCGGCTGCTGCAACTCTATCAGGACCGCGATCCCGCGCTGGCGACAGCGCTGTCGCAGGGACTGAAGCTCGACAAGCTCGCGGTCGGCGACGACATGAAGCCCAAGGGCGGCAATGCCATCGCCGCGATGGGGCAGGTCGCGCGCGGCGCCGCGAAATTGATGGCCGCCGATGACGGGCCGCGCATTGCGGCTCTCGCTTTCGATGGCTGGGATACGCATGCGCAGGAAGGCGGACCCGTGGGCCGTCTGGCGCAATTGCTTGGCGGGCTCGATGGCGCGTTGGCCGAATTCCAGAACGGGCTCGGCGCTCATTGGCGCGACACCGTTGTGGTGGTTGCGACCGAATTCGGCCGCACGGCGAAGATCAACGGCACCGCAGGCACCGATCACGGCACCGGCACGATTGCGCTGCTCGCAGGCGGCGCGGTGAAGGGCGGCCGGGTCATTGCCGACTGGCCCGGACTCGCCAATGGCAAATTGTATGAGGGACGCGATCTCGCGCCGACGACCGATCTGCGAGCTGTGCTCAAGGGCGTGCTGCACGATCATCTCGGCATCAACGAACGCGCGCTGGCCGAACGGGTGTTTCCGGACAGCGGGATGGTGAAGCCGGCGAAGGGACTGGTGGCTTAGCTTAGTCCCTCCCCCAAGCGGCGCAGCCGCGCCGTGGGGAGGGTGGCGCGAGCGAAGCGAGTGACGGGTGGAGTGTTTCCCCACACCCCATCCTTTCGCGGGGAGAGACCCCACCCGTCTCAAAGCTCGCTGAACGCTAGCTTTGATCCACCCTCCCCCATCGCTTTGCTCCGGGGAGGGAGAAGAGCTACAGCGTGATCCGATCAATCTCCGCCATGTCCTCCGCGCTCAGCTTCCAGCTCGCGGCCTTCACGTTTTGCTCGATCTGCTCCACGCGCGTCGCGCCGGCGATGACACTCGAGACCTGCGGGCGGGCGGCGAGCCAGGAGAAAGCAAGTTCGAGCAGCGTGCGACCGCGCTCTTGCGCGAACAGGTCGAGCTTCGTCGCGATCGCTTCGTTGCGCGGTGTGGCCGAGCGTTCGCGCAGGGCCGGGGCCTTGGCGAAGCGGCTGTCGGCGGGCGGCTCAAGGCCGGGCTTGTATTTGCCGGTGAGCAGGCCGTTGGCGAGCGGGAAGAATGGCAGCAGGCCGAGATTGTATTGTTGCGCGGCAGGCAGCAGGTCGCGCTCGATGTCGCGGACGACGAGGCTGTATTCGTCCTGGCACGAGACGAACGGCGTGACGCCCATCTCGCGGGCCGTGAATTCGGCTTCGGCGATGCGCCAGGCCGGAAAATTCGAATGGCCGATATAGCGCACCTTGCCCTGGCGGACGAGATCGTCGAGCGCGCGCAGCGTCTCCTCGATCGGCGTGCGGGCGTCGAATTCATGCTGCTGATAGAGATCGATATAGTCGGTCTTCAGCCGCTTGAGGCTGGCTTCTACGGCATTCATGATGTAGCGGCGCGAGGCGCCCTGTTTGGTGCCGTCAGCGCTCATCGGCTTGGCGTATTTGGTCGCGAGCACGATGTCCTTGCGGCGATCGCCCAGCACCTCGCCGAGCACGGTCTCGGAGCCGCCCATGCCGGCATAGATATCGGCGGTGTCGAACAGCGTGATGCCGAGATCGATGGCCTTGTGGATCACCTTTCGCGAGGTCTCGAGATCGGTGCGCTGGCCAAAATTATTGCAGCCAAGACCGACGGCCGAGACGCGCAGGCCGGAGCGGCCGAGATTGCGGATTTCCATGGGAGTGCCTTGTGAGGGAAGCGAGGGCGCGGACTATCGCGCGCCGCGGGCAATGCTGCAAGACGTGGCCGTCGGGCGGATTAGCGAAGCGTAATCCGCCGTTCTTCGCCACACGCAATCGGCC
>JAEXHR010000078.1 GCA_023449855.1 Pseudomonadota bacterium
GTAAGCCGAAGCTCGTTGCCATCATCGCGGTCGCCCGAAAGCTCCTCACCATCCTCAACGCCATCCTCCGGGACAAAACGCCATGGCAGCCCAAAAACGCTTGACCCGAAAGACAGTCGCTCCCCACAGATCGCCGGTGGACTATTCGAGGAAATATCGAAATTCGGCGAAGCCAGCGTGCGACGCATCTACGGTGACTTTTCCAGTTCGCAACTCCGCTCATGGGCGGACATCCTGCAAAAGCACGCCATCGATCCCTACCAGCAGTTCGCCTACACGAAGGGCAAGAACGCCTCCGATATCGCGCTCGTCATCGATGCAATGGACCTGCTGCATAGCGGGCGCTTCGACGGCTTCTGTCTCGTGTCCTCCGACAGCGACTTTACCCGCCTTGCCTCCCGGTTGCGGGAGCAGGGCGCGGACGTCTACGGCTTCGGCACACGGAAAACACCCGAGAGCTTTCGACAGGCATGCCGACGCTTCATCTATACGGAAAATCTGATGCCCGAGCGTGCGGTGGCCGCGACCGAGCAGCCACCGGTCGCCACGGCCTCGAAAAATCACGCTGCGGCAATCCCCATTCTGGAAAGGGTGATCGCCCAGCTCGGCAGCGAAGAAGGCTGGGTCAATCTGGACCGGTTAGGCGAACAATTGCCTAACTTCGTCTCCGATTTCGATACCCGAACCTATGGATTCAGGAAGCTGAGCGATCTCGTTCGCAAGACCGAAACGTTCGAGATCGAAAAGACGGAAGCAGGTCGCCTGCGGGTTCGGGTCAAACCGAAGACGCGGCCGGCAAAGGCAGCGACACCCAAACCGGATGTGCTCCCCAAGTCAGACGCGGCATCGGAAAAAGCACCGCGGCGAAAGAAAGCAGCGACGCGGCGGAAAGCGAAAGCCGGCGAAGCGAAAGAGGAAGCTGTCAGCAAGGAGTGACGGCTCCCCCCGAGATCGGCTGTGAGCTCAGGCCGGATCGAAATAGTGGATTTCCATCAGCACGCAGCCGCCGACCGACTTGAACGGGCCGTGAAACACGCCCGGCGGACGGACCGCATAGGTGTTCGGCTGGAAGCTCTCGCCGCCATTGCCCTGCTTGTCGTTGCCGACGATCAGGTCGCCGGTGAACAGGAACACTTCTTCCCAGTATTCATGCACGAACGGTTCGGTGGTGTAGACACCCGGCTCAAAGCGCAGCAGACGGGTGCGGCTGCCCTTCTTGCCCGTCTCGTCGAGCGCGCCCGACAGGATTTTCTGCTGGATGCCGGCCGGATAGCCGGGCGGCGTTTCCCAACCCGACGACATATCGATGGTGCGGAATTCATCGTGAATCTTGTTGACGGTCATGATGGGGGTCCTGACGTAACGGGTTAGGCAACGGCTGCGACGGGCTTGCCGCCGGTGGTGAGTTCGTCGGCAAGGTCATAGCTCGCCAGCATCTTGTCGAGCAACGCCGTGGAGCCCGCCCAGTCGTATGTGCGGAACGCATGGCCCTTGGTGACGAAGGTCGCGCCGGCGAAAAACATCTCGTATTGCGAGTGGCGCGAGGCGAATTCCGAACCGACCGCATCCCAGGCGAGCTTGTAGAACTTCACCTTGTCGACGGCGCTGGCAGCCGGCGACTGCTGGGTCTTGCCTATGAGAGCCGCCAGTTCCGGATTCTCGAAATCCTTCACCGAGGACGGCAGCATGATCATGCCGCCGCCGGCGAGCTCACGTAGCGTATTGATGACTTTTGCATAAAGCTGCTGGGTCAGCACCTGCGCCCCATAGAGCAGGCCGCGATCCGGCACGAAATACTGGCCGCGCCGGGCGCCCTTGGCTTCCATGCCGAGCACGAAGGCTTCGACCATGGAGACTTCGGCAGCGAGCTGGCCAAGCATTTCCCTGACCTGCGGGAAGCCGATCACACCATTGGTCTCGGCGGTGCGATGGGCAATGCCGATCAGGAAGCGCAGCTTCACCGACAGGCGGATCATCGCCTGGTAGTTCTGGTAGGAATGCGCCGGCGTCGCGTGGAACTGCTTCTGGCACATGGCGATGTCCTGATCGATGAACACGCGGTCCCACGGCACCTTGACGTCGTCAAAATAGAGGACGGCGTCGTTCTCGTCGAAGCGGCTGGCCAGCGGATTGTCGAATACCGAGGTCGCCGAGGCCTCATAGGACTTGCGCGACAGGATCTTGAGACCCTTGGTGTTCATCGGAATGGCGAAGGAAACAGCATATTTCTCGTCGCCCGGCTGCAACGGCTGGATGCAGGTGACGAACACTTCATTGGCCATGATGCCGCCGGTGGCCAGCATCTTGGCGCCGCGAATCACGAGACCGTCCGCATCGCGCGAGACGACGCCAGCCGACAGGAACGGGTCGGCTTGCTGGGCGGCGCTCTTGGAGCGGTCGGCCTGCGGGTTGATGATCACATAGGTCAGATAGAGATCGTTGTCGCGGGCATAGCGATAGTAGTCCGCCAGCGCCTTGGCGCGATCGGCATTGTAGCCCTCGAACACGTCGAGACCCATGAACATGCCGGCGATACAGGAGGCGACGTGATCCGGTGCGCGGCCCATGAAGCCGGCATGCAACTCGGTCCAGGCTTCGAGGCCCTTGCGGCGCTTGACCAGCGCATCATAGCTGCCCGGCAGTTCCCAGATGCGATTGGCGCGGGTGCCGGTTTCCGTTTCAAACGTCATCAGATCTCGATTTTCCGGCGCGCTCTGGAAATCGAACATCCGCCCGATCGAGGCCACGGCGCCGCGATAGGCGGGATGGATGGTGACATCGGTCACCAACTCGCCGTCGAGGTAAACCTCGCGGCCGTCGCGCAGGCTGGCAATGTGCTGTTCGCCGGTCTTGATCATGCTGTTCCTCGACTTCCCAATTTCAGTAGTGCATCGGCAGCGGCCATTCCGGGCTGCGCTCGGTATCCTTGAGGCTACGATAGGCCCCGCGGAAGAAAACCAGTGGCTCATTGGCCGGATAGGCCGAAAACTTGACGACGCGGCCGACGAAGATCACGTGATCGCCGCCGTCATATTGTGCGTAGGGCGCACACTCGAAATGCGCGAGCGCACCAGCGATCAGCGGCGCCGCCTCGTGGCCGAGCGTGTGCTCGACTGCTTCCCACTTGTCGCCCAGCGCTCGCGCGAACTTGTTCGACAGGTGCTCCTGGTCGCGTCCCAGGATATTCACGGCATAACCCTTGGCTTCCGTCATCGCCTGCAGGCTGAACGCCTTGCGGTCGATGGAAAACAGGATCAGCGGCGGATCGATCGAGACCGAGTTGAAGGAACTCATGGTCAAGCCGATCGGCTGGCCCCCGGCGCCTTCGGCGGTGATCACCGCAACGCCGGTGGCGAATTGCCCGAGCGCCTGGCGGAAGGCGCGGGGATCCACGTCCGCGGTGGCGCTCATGAGTTCTTCTCCTGAACGGAAGCCATTAGCTTTGATACAAAGCTATATTATCGAGCAATAAAGCCCTGTCAAGCATGGCAGGGCTGCTATCAAAACGCCGATGTGAACTTGTTTGCTAGTAATCCGCCAGCTATACGACTCTTAGGTGTGCGGGGACCTGATGGCTACGAAGAGCAAATCAAAGAAAATTCGAGCCGAACTGACCATTTCACGGCCACAATTGATGGTCGATGGAGCGGATCGTGCGTTTCGGCAATTCTTGCACGATACATTGGCGTTTTCGGCGCGGCTGCAAGCCGTGCGCGGCCAACTCGGTGCGGTGATCGGCCTGTCCGGCACGCAATACACGGTGCTGATCGCTATTTCTCACCTGAGCAGTACAGATGAGAAAATCGGCGTCAATCAGGTCGCCGAGCATCTGCACTTCAGCGGCGCCTTTATCACCATCGAGATCAACAAGCTGGTCGCGGCCGGTCTGGTGGAAAAGGAAACCGACGCCGAAGATCGCCGCCGGGTTATCCTCACCACCACACCGAAGGCCCGCGCCTTGCTCAACGAACTGGCGCCGGTGCAACGCCCGGTGAACGACATGCTGTTCCGCGCCATGTCGGCGGCGGATTTCGAGCGCACGCGGAAACTGATGTCGGACATGGTCGACGCGGCGGACGAAGCCATCCGGCTGCTGGACTACAACGCACCGAAGGCGCCGGGGAAAACGGGCAAGTAGCGGGCATGGCGATCGTAGGATGGGTTGAGCGCAGCGATACCCATCACCACCATCGCAAGAGGCGATGGGTATCGCGCCGGCGCCATATGCCTCCGCTCAACCCATCCTACGAGCACTGCATGTCGCCCGGGAAAAGCTCGCAGAGCGAACTAATCCCCCGCCCGCAGCCGATAGCCGATGCCGGTTTCGGTCAACACGAATTGCGGCCGTTCCGGATCCAGCTCGATCTTCTGACGCAGTTGGCGGACATAGACGCGCAAATATTGCGCGTCCGTCAGTTCGTCCCACAATTCCTTCAGCAGAAAACGGTGGGTCAGAACCTTGCCGGCATGCTGCACGAGCACGCGCAGCAGGTCATATTCCTTCGGTGACAACTTCACCTCGCGCTCGCCAACCTTGACGATGCGGCGGACAAGATCGACGGACAGGTCGCCGGTCTTGAACACCGGCCGCTCGCCATGCACCTGCAACTGATGCCGCAGCGCGGCCCGCAATCGGGCCAGCAGCTCATCCATGCCAAACGGTTTGGTCAGATAGTCATCCGCTCCGAGATCGAGCGCCTGCACCTTGCCGGCTTCATCCCCCCGGCTCGACAGCACCACGATCGGCACGCTGTCATTGCGGGCGCGAATCATCCGCAGGAGATCGTGGCCCTGGATATCGGGCAGGCCGAGATCGAGGATGATCAGCGCCGGCTCCTCAGCCAGTTTTTCCAGCGCAATCTTGCCGTTGCTGGCCTCGACAATGTCGTAGCCCTGTGTGCTCAGGCCCATCCGGAGCAATTTCCGGATCGGCGGCTCGTCATCGATGACCAGGACCTTGATGGCAGAAGCATTCATGCGGCGGTGTCCAGAGCTTCAGGCGCGGGCGGGATCGGAAACCGGATCGTCAGCATGGCACCCGGACGATCAACGCGATTGGCCGCGGTGATGGTGCCCTGCATGGCTTCGATGAAGCCGCGCGAGATGGCGAGACCAAGACCGGTACCCGCCCGAACATGGTCGCCTTTGTTGGCGCGATAGAACTTGTCGAAGACCTGTTCAAGATCGGCTGCAGGGATTCCTGCGCCTTCGTCCATGATCTGCAGGATCACGGCGTCCTCCTCGCGCTTGGCGCGAATGGTGATCGTCGTATCGGACGGCGCATATTTGGCGGCATTATCAAGCAGGTTGAACAGCACCTGCTCGAACAGGACGGCATCGAGCTTCAGCATCGGAAGATGCGGGCCCAGATCGAGCGCCACGCGATGATGACCCAGAATCTTGCCGGCACGACGCAATGCGCTGCCGACGATCTCGCCGGGATCCAGCAATGCCGCATTCGGCACCACGGCCCCTGATTCCAGTTTGGTCATATCGAGCAGATTGGCGATGAAGCGATTGAGCCGTTCGGATTCGTCGATCACCGTGGCGAGCAGGTCGGCGCATTCGGCCTCGCTCAATTTCGGCGACAGATCGCGGAGCGTGGATGCCGCGCCGAGCACCGATGCCAGCGGCGTCTTCAGATCGTGCGAGATCGAGGTCAGTAGCGCCGCGCGCAAGCGGTCCGATTCGATATTGCGCTGGGCGCGGTCCATGTCCTCGACCAGCTGGACGCGCTCGATGGCGAGCGCGCTCTGATCCACCAGCGCATCGAGCAGGCGGCGCTGGTCGGGCGTCAGCAGCGGTCCTGTACGATCGTCATCGATGCCGATGACGCCGATCGGCCCGCGCCCGGTGCGCATCGGCAGGAATAAGCGCTTCGACCCCGGCAAAGTGTCGGAGCCGCGGCCGGCCGGATGATCGTTGCTCCAGGCCCAATTGGCGGCGGCGAGATCGGCCTGATCGAGCTGATCTTCCGGCGGATAGCCGGCCTTCACGCTGATGATCCCGTCATCGGGCAGCAGCAGCACGACGCGAACCCGCAGCATCAGCGCAATCTGATAGGCGGAGGCCCACAACACGTCGTCCAGCGCCGCGGTGCCGGCAAGCTTGCGGCTGAAAGCGTAGAGCGATTCGGTTGTGCGCACGCGACCGAAGGCGGAGACCGCCTGACTGCGCACCCGCGCCGCCAGATTCGACACCAGGATCGCCACCAGCATGAAGAAGAAGAACGCCGCAATATTGGTCGGATCGGTGATCGTGAATGTATAGACCGGCGGTAGGAAGAAGAAGTTATAGGCAAGCGATCCGATCAGACTGGCCAGCAGCGACGGGCCCAGCCCGAAGCGGACGGCGGTGCCGACCACGGCAGTCATGAAGACCAGATCGACATTCTCGACACCGAAGGCCGGGTACAGCAGCATGGCGATGCCGAGCGCAGCCGCCACGATGGCCAGCGAGAACAGATAGGGCTTGGGATCGAACGGCTCGACCCGGTCGGTCATCTGCGTGCGCCTGGCGGCCGGTTCGACGGGCAAGACGTCGCCGGCAATCACATGCACGCTGATATTGCCGGAGCGGCGGACGAGATCGTGCACCACCGAGCCGCGCAGCAGCTCGAACCACCATGAGCGCGAGGCCTTGCCGATCACGATCTGTGTGACATTGTTGGCGCGGGCATAGCCGAGCAGATCGTCCGCAATGCGGCGCGCCGCGGCGGGGATGGTCAGCGCCTCACCCCCCAGCGCCTCGGCAAGACGCAGCGTATCGGCAAGACGGTCGCGCTGTTCTTCAGAGAATTGCAGGCTGCGGCGCGTCTCGATGCTCACCGCCGTCCATGGCGCGTGGAGGCGATCCGCGAGGCGCTTGGTGTAGCGCACGAGGCCGGCCGCGCGCGGGTCTTCGCTGACGCAGACAAGAATACGCTCGCCCGCCGCCCAAGGGCCGGCAATGGCGTTAGCCTGCATGTGGGTCAGGAGCTGTTCATCGACGCGATCGGCCGTGCGGCGCAGCGCGAGTTCGCGCAGCGCCGTGAGATTGCCCGGCGAGAAATAGTGCTCAAGCGCGCGCTCGGCCTGCTTCGGCACATAGACCTTGCCGTCCTTGAGGCGCTGGATCAGATCGTCCGGCGTGAGATCGATCAGCTCGATCGCATCGGCGCCGTCGAACACCGAGTCCGGCACCGTCTCGCGCACACGCACATGGGTGATCTGTGCGACGACATCGTTCAGGCTCTCGATGTGCTGGACATTGACGGCCGTGTAGACATCGATACCCGCGGCGAGCAGTTCGGCAACATCGAGATAGCGCTTTGGGTGACGCGAGCCCGGTGCATTGGTATGCGCGAGTTCGTCGACCAGCACGATCTTGGGGCGGCGGACGAGGATGGCATCGAGATCCATCTCGTCGAGCGTCTGCCCCTTGTGCTCGATCATCCGCCGCGGAATGACTTCGAGCCCCGCCAGCAGCGCTTCGGTCTCGGCGCGGCCGTGGGTCTCGACCACGCCCACCACCACATCCACCCCGGCCTTGCGCTTGGCGTGGGCGCTCTGCAGCATCTCGTAGGTCTTGCCGACGCCGGGGGCGGCGCCGACAAAGATCTTCAGCCGTCCGGCCACACCCTCCTCGCGCCGTGCTGTCTCCAGCAAGGCTTCCGGCGAAGGGCGTTGGTCGGGGTCGCGGCTCTGATGTGCCATGAAGCTATATATAGTCTCCGCAGGATAACCGCCTAGCGGCTTACTTGGCCGCGGCGGCATCCAGCGCCAGATTCAGCGCGAGGACGTTAACGCGGGGTTCGCCCAGAAGACCAAGCAGGCGGCCTTCCGTCTTCTCGTTCACCAAGGCACGAACGCGATCTTCTGGCATGTTGCGCGCCTTGGCGACGCGCGGCACCTGAAACAGCGCGCCTTCCGGCGAGATGTTCGGATCGAGGCCGCTGCCCGATGCGGTGACGAGATCCACCGGCACCGGCATCGACGGGTTCTCCGCCTTCAGCTTTTCTACGTCTTCCTTGACCCGGTCGTTCAGCGCCTTGCTCGTCGGGCCCAGATTGGAGCCCACCGAGTTTGCGGCGTTATAGGGCTGCGGCACGGTCTTGGTGGAATCCTGCGGATCAGTCCCCGTGGTCGCCGACGGGCGGCCATGGAAATAATTGTCACCCTTGAATTCCTGGCCGATCAGTGCGGAGCCGATGACCTTGCCGCCCTGCTCGATCAGGCTGCCTTCTGCCTGTGCCGGAAACAGGACACCGGCGACACCCGTCATGGCCAGCGGATAGACAAGGCCGGTGATGGCGGTGAGCAGCACCAGGACGGTGATGGCGGGTCGAAGTTCTTTCAACATGATGTTTCTCCTCAGGCCAGACCGAGTGCGGTGACCGCAAGGTCGATGATCTTGATGCCGATGAACGGGACGATGAGACCGCCGACGCCATAGATCAGCAAATTACGGCCGAGCAGCGCGCCGGCTCCTACAGGCTTGTAGGCGACGCCTTTCAGCGCCAGCGGGATCAGCGCGACGATGATGATCGCATTGAAGATGATGGCCGACAGGATGGCGCTCTGCGGGCTGGCGAGGCCCATGATATTGAGCGCGCCAAGCTGCGGGTAGAAGGCGATGAACAGCGCCGGGATGATGGCAAAATACTTCGCCACGTCATTGGCGATCGAGAAGGTCGTCAATGCACCGCGCGTCATCAGCAGCTGCTTGCCGATCTCCACCACCTCGATCAGCTTGGTCGGGTTGCTGTCGAGATCGACCATGTTGCCGGCTTCGCGCGCCGCCTGCGTGCCGGTGTTCATGGCGACGCCCACATCGGCCTGCGCGAGCGCGGGCGCGTCGTTGGTGCCGTCGCCGCACATGGCCACCAGCTTGCCCTTGGCCTGCTCATCGCGGATCAGCTTGAGCTTGTCCTCGGGAGTTGCCTGAGCGAGGAAATCGTCGACGCCCGCTTCCGCCGCGATGGCCGCAGCCGTCATCGGATTATCGCCGGTGATCATGACGGTGCGGATGCCCATCTGGCGCAGTTCGGCAAAGCGTTCGCGGATGCCGCCCTTGACGATGTCCTTCAGATAGATGACACCGAGCAGCTTGCCGTCGCGAGCGACGCCGAGCGGGGTGCCGCCGGCCTTCGCCACTTCATCGGCAATGGCCTGCAGCTCACGGGCCGCTGCCGACATGTTGGCCGGCGCAAGCGCCCGCGCCGTATTGCCTGAAGCGATCGGTGCATCGCTGCCGCTGACATAAGCGAGGATCGAATCGACCGCCCCCTTGCGCACGGACATACCTGCAGCATCGATACCGCTCATGCGCGTCTGCGCAGTGAAGGGCACGAATGTGGCAGACAGTTCGGCCATGTCGCGACCGCGGATGCCGTATTTCTCCTTCGCCAGCACGACGATGGAACGGCCTTCCGGTGTCTCGTCGGCCAGCGATGCGAGCTGCGCCGCATCGGCCAGCTCCTGCTCGGTGACACCGCGCAGCGGACGGAACGCGGTGGCCTGGCGATTGCCGAGCGTGATGGTGCCGGTCTTGTCGAGCAGCAACGTATCGACGTCGCCGGCGGCTTCCACGGCACGGCCGGACATCGCCAGCACGTTGAAACGCACCAGACGATCCATGCCGGCGATGCCGATGGCCGAGAGCAAAGCGCCGATGGTGGTCGGGATCAGCGTCACGAACAGCGCCACCAGCACGACGACCGAGACGGTGCCACCGGCATAGGCGGCATAGCTCGGAATCGTCACCGTCGCGAAGACGAAGATGATGGTGAGGCCAAGCAGCAGGATATTGAGCGCGATCTCGTTCGGCGTCTTCTGCCGCTCCGCGCCTTCCACCAGCTTGATCATGCGATCGATGAAGGTGGAGCCCTGCGCCGCGGTAATGCGGACGCGGATCCAGTCCGACAGCACCTGCGTGCCGCCGGTGACCGCCGAGCGGTCGCCGCCGGATTCGCGGATGACCGGGGCGGATTCACCGGTGATCGCAGCTTCGTTGACCGAAGCAACGCCTTCGATCACTTCGCCATCCGACGGGATGAGATCGCCGGCCTCGACCAGCACGATATCGCCGACCTTCAGCGTCGTGCCTGCGACCATGCGATAGCTCCTGTCGCTGGCATCGTTGCCCGTGAGCAACTTCGCCTGGCTTTCGGTGCGTGTCTTCTTCAGCGTCTCGGCCTGCGCCTTGCCGCGGCCTTCAGCGACGGCTTCGGCAAAATTGGCGAACAACACCGTAAACCACAGCCACAGGATGATCTGGAAGGTGAAAGCGAGATCTTCACCGCCGGTGATCACATTCTTGATGAAGATGATGGTGGTGAGCGCGGCGACGATCTCCACCACGAACATCACCGGATTCTTCACCATCACCCGGGGATCGAGCTTGGTGAAGGACGAGGTTATGGCCGGCAGCACGATCTTCGGATCGAGCAGCGCCGAGCCGGCGCCACGCTTTTGCAGTTTGAGGGTTTCCATGGAGATTGCTCCGATCAGAACAGGTTGCCGGCGATCATCGCGAGATGCTCGACGATCGGGCCGAGCGCGAGTGCCGGGAAGAACGTGAGACCGCCGATGATGAGGATGACGCCGATGACGAGGCCGATGAACAGGCCGCCGGTGGTCGGCAACGTGCCGGCCGAAGGCGCGATCGATTTCTTCTCGACGAGAGCTCCCGCCATCGCCATCGCCGGAACGATCATGAAGAAGCGGCCGACCAGCATCGAACAGGCGAGCGTCAGATTGTAGAAGAACGTATTGCCGGTGAGGCCGCCGAAGGCCGAGCCGTTATTGCCCGTCGCCGAGGTGAAGGCGTAAAGCACTTCGGTGAAGCCATGCGGTCCGGCATTGGCCATCGACGCCAAGGCCGACGGCAGCACGACGGCCACCGCAGTCCAGCCGAGATACATCAAGGGCAGGACGAGAATGGCCAGCATCGCCATCTTGACCTCGTACGCCTCGATCTTCTTGCCGACATATTCCGGCGTGCGGCCGACCATCAGGCCGGCGACGAAGATCGCCAGCACGACAAACAGCAACATACCGTAGAGGCCGGCGCCGACGCCGCCGACGATGATTTCACCGAGCTGCATGTTGATGAGCGGAATCATGCCGCCGAGCGCGGTGAAGGAATCATGCATCGCATTGACTGCGCCGCAGGACGCGGCCGTCGTCACGACGGCAAACAAGGACGATGCAACGATGCCGAAGCGAACTTCCTTGCCTTCCATGTTGCCGCCGGTGAGGCCGAGCGCGCTGAGGCCCGTGGTGCCACCCGCTTCCGCCCAATAGGTGATGGCAACGCCGACGATGAACAGCACGCCCATCACGGCCAGGATGGCCCAACCCTGCCGCGGATTGCCGACCATGCGGCCGAACACATTGGTCATTGCCGCACCGATGGCGAAGATCGAGATCATCTGCACGAAGTTCGACAGTGCGGTCGGATTCTCAAATGGATGCGCCGCGTTGACGTTGAAGAAGCCGCCGCCATTGGTGCCGAGCATCTTGATCGCCACCTGCGAGGCCACCGGACCGACAGCGATGCTCTGCTTCGCGCCTTCCAGCGTCGTCGCATCGACATAGGCGCCGAGCGTCTGCGGCATACCCTGCCAGACCAGGAACAGCGTGTAGACGATGCAGATCGGCAGCAGCACATAGAGCGTGCAGCGTGTCACATCGACCCAGAAATTACCGAGCGTGCGCATCGACGACCGCGAGAAGCCGCGGATCAGCGCGACGGCCAGCGCAATGCCGGTGGCCGCCGAGAGGAAGTTCTGATGCGTCAGGCCGAGCATCTGGGACAGATAGGACAGCGTGCTTTCGCCACCGTAGTTCTGCCAGTTGGTATTGGTGATGAAGGAGGCCGCGGTATTGAAAGCGAGATCGGGTGCCACCGCCGACTGGCCCTGCGGATTGAACGGCAGGACATCCTGCAGCCGCAGCAGCGCATAGAGAAACAGAAAGCCGGCGACATGGAACAGCAGCATGCCGATCGTATAAGTGAGCCAATGCTGCTCGCGCTTTTCGTCAACGCCTGACAGCCAGTAGATGCCAGCCTCGACCGGCCGCAATACGGGCGACAACAACGTCCGTTCGCCATTGAACACGCGCGTCATGTAGCCGCCGAGCGGCTTCGTGAGCGCCAAGATCACCGCACAGAATAGTGCGATCTGAACCCAGCCGATGAGTGTCATCGTGTTTGACCTTTTTTGACGCGCGCTCAGAACCGCTCAGGGCGGAGCAGCGCGTAAGTGAGATAAACGAGGAGAGCGGCCGACACCGTGCCGGCGAGCACATAGTCAAAGATCATGATCCATCTCCTCACAGCCGCTCGCATGCATAGGCGTAGCCCAGCGCGAGAAGGAAAAAGCCGAACCCGAGGCCCAGCATGAGAACGTCCAGCATCGAATGCTCCTGATGTACTGGCGACGATGGCGCAGAAACTGCGCCTGAGCGCAGAGATCGCGCCCGATCGTCGATCAGGTGCCATTCGGGACGTAGGTTTTCGAGATGAGGGAATCTGCGAACTTATAGGAATCCCATAAAGACGCGACCGGCAGCTCTCCGCCGCCGCAAGCCACTGACGCCTATGACGCGCCTATATCTTCGGCCTCCGAGCCGTCTCGCATTCAAATGGCCGGACAAGCAGATAGTGGGGTGCGGTCGCTCAACGGTCGCGTCGATCCCGGAGCCTTACCATGTCGCGCTTCTCAATTCGTCACACCACCGGCGCACAGGCGGCATCGGATATCGCTCCGCTCGACACCGCGACTTTCACAGCCATCTGCCTCGCCTCCTGCAAGCGCCTGCCGGCCATGCGCCGCTCCGCCGATGCGAGGCGTCTCGACCGCCTCGTCGAAGCCGGCGCCTGGACCGACGCCGCACTCACGCTGATCGCCATCGAACTGCCGGCCTGGCGGCTCCGGCGCCTCGCTTTCGACGAGGGCGAGTGGCACTGCGCCCTGTCGACCCAGCGCGACATGCCGGACTGGCTCGACGACGCGGTAGAGACACATCATCCGGATATGGCGACCGCGATCCTGGATGCATTCCGCATCGTCATCAGCCGTGAAGGCACGTCGCATCTCACGCAAGTGCCCGTGCGCCGCGCAACCGAGCGGAGTGATTTCGCACCGATCCCCTGCGAGAATTACTGCTGACCGTAACGCTTTCGGCTATGTTCGGCATGAATTCGTGCCGAAATGAGCCGGAGCCAAATGTGACATCGAGGAAAGCGGCCTTCGTCGCCGTGGATTGGGGCACCACCAGCTTTCGCGGCTGGCTGATGGCGGCCGATGGCAGTGTGCTCGCGGAGACCCGCGGACCTGAAGGCATGCTGCATTGCGCGACTGCCGGCTTTGCTCCCGTGCTCGCCAATCATCTCGCCAGACTTGGCCCGGCGCAGGGCTTGCCGGTGTTGATCTGCGGCATGGCCGGCGCAAAGCAGGGCTGGATCGAGGCGCCCTATCTACAGACGCCGACACGGCTCGACGCCCTGCATGATGGCGCGCAGCGCGTCGATACGGCCGGCGATGTGCGCATCCTGCCCGGCGTCGCTCAGGCCGATGCCACAAGACCGGACGTGATGCGCGGCGAGGAGACGCAACTGCTCGGCGTCACCGAGCCCGACTTCACCGGCCTCGTCTGCATTCCCGGCACCCACAGCAAATGGATCCGGATCAAGGCCGGCAGCGTCGTATCCTTCACGACCTACATGACGGGCGAGATGTTCTCGATCATCGCCCAGCACAGCATCCTGAAACACGCAGTGGTTCACGATGCACATGCCCCAGCCGCGAACGAAGCGTTCCACGATGGCCTGCGGCGTGCGCTCGATGCACCGGCTGGCCTGACCGCCTCGCTGTTCAGTCTGCGCGCGGCACAGCTGCTCGGCTTCCAGCAGCAGGCGGATGGCGCGGCACGCCTCTCGGGCCTGCTGATCGGCTCGGAGATTGCCGATGCGGGATCGCGCTTCGGCAAGCAGCATCCGCTGCGCCTGATCGGCGCCGGCTCACTCAAGGACCTTTATGCAGCCGCCCTCGCCGATGCCGGCTTCGCCGTCACCATCGTCGATGCCGAACATGCGTCGCAACGCGGCCTGACCAAAGCCGCCATTCATTTGTGGGGAGACCGGTTCGCATGACCCAGCCGATTCGTTGGCCTGATGTGAAGCGGCCGCTGGTCGCTATCCTGCGCGGCGTACGCCCCGATAAGGTGGAGGGCATCGTCGAGACGCTGATCGACACCGGCTTCGAGATGATCGAGGTGCCGCTGAACTCCCCCGACCCGTTCGAGTCCATCGCGCGTATCTGCCGACGGTTCGGCGAGGACACCCTGATCGGCGCCGGCACCGTGCTCACCACGGATGACTGCGCCCGGGTCGCCGATGTCGGCGGGCGTCTGATGGTGAGCCCGAATGTGGATGTCGAGGTGCTGGCGATGGCCGCGCATTGCGGCATGGTCACGATGCCCGGCGTGTTCTCGCCGACCGAAGCCCTGCTCGCGCTGCGCGCAGGCGCATCCGCGCTGAAATTCTTTCCGGCATCGGTCCTCGGCCCTTCCGGCATCGCCGCCATTCGCGCCGTCTTGCCGGGGGATGCCGTCATCGGGGCCGTCGGCGGCGTCTCCGACCGGAATTTTAGCGACTACGTCGCCGCCGGCATCCAGGCCTTCGGGCTCGGCAGCAGCCTCTACAAGCCGGGAATGAGCGCCGCCGAGGTAAAGGCAACGGCGCAGACGTCCATCGCGGCTTACGACCGGGCGATCTCGCGATAGGCGCCCGCATGCGCCGCTGGCTGCGCGCGGGGGACTGCCGACCAGTCGCCCGAGATCACGTCGCACAACACATTCGTCAATCGCGCCCGTGCGTCGGCATGGGTGAAATCGTGATCTGCATCCGGGATGATCGTCAGCGACGCCTGCGGGTAGCGCTGCAGCCGCGCACCGTCCCGGCCCATATAGGCCTGGAATTCTCCCTGAGCGTGATCCCCTTCCGAGATGACGATGGCCACGCGAACGCCGCGCTCTTCGAGCACCTGAAAACGACGGTGGCACTCGCTATATAGCGATGCCCCGGATGCCCCCGCCAGACCCCGGCGCAACCGCGCCAAAACGCTGCGCACCACGCGCTTGCCGAGAAAGACCGCCGGCGCCCAGAGACGAAGATTGCCGGATAGCAGGCGCCTCAGGCTCTGCTTGCTGAACAGTTTGGAAACCGACCCTCCCACCGAGCGATGGGCCGACTGCAGCGCCTGCTCCACCGTTTCCTCGGGATCCCAGACATAACGCAGCATGTTGATCGGAACGACGCAGTGGATGCGCGGATCCTGCACGGCCGTCACGAATGCCGCATAGGCACCGCTGCAGCGCCCGGCCACGGCGATCGGCCCCGCATCGAGCCGTTCGGCGAAATCGATGCTGTGGCGCAGATCCGCGAGCTGTTCGTCGGAATAAAGCACTTCGGCCGGCGCATTCGGCCAGGCCGGGCTGTCGCCGATGCCACCGGCATCGCAGCGGAGCGAGGCAATCCCCCGCGCGGCGAGCGCACGTGCCTGTTCGACACCGGCCCGCCCCCAGCCGATGTGATAGTTGCGCCCCGAATTGGCCAGCACCGCGATCGCGGAAGCCGGGCGGCCGCGCGGCCGGCAGAGGATGCCGAAAAGCTGGTCGCCGGGCCCGTAGCGCACCGGCGTCTCCTCGTAATGCGGTCCGACCAGCGGTCGCGCCGGCGCCCATTCATCGGCCAGCACGGCGGCGGCCACGGGCGAAGCCGGCAACGCGTCGATCCACGACACGATGCGCCGGAGCGTGCCGAGCTGCGGCTCGGCCACCGTCGGATCCTGCAGAATCGCCTCGTATCCCGCATATTCTATGCTCGACACCTCGGCTCCGAGCGTCTTCAGATGGTTGCCGATCGCACTTTCGCTGGAGATTTGCGTCCGCTCGACCACAAGCACCCGTGCCGCCGGAGGCTGGGCAGCGCGCGTGAGGTCGATGGCCTTGATGGCTGCAGCACGGCCAGTCGGCAGCGGAAGCCCCGCAACGCCATAGCCATTGTCATCCCGAGGATCGGGCCCAATGCCCATTTTCTCGGTCAGCATCCGCGACCAGACCTGAAGCTCGCGAAGATAGGAGCGCCCCTTCACCACGGGCGCCATCAACACCGCCGCAGCGATATTGGATGTTTCAGCGCCGAGCTGCATCGCCAGGCTGGCGCCAAAACCCTGCCCGACCAGAACGAGTTCGCAGCCGGGATGACGTTCGCGGAGAAAATCGATGCAACGTCGGGACGCCGCTTCCCAGTCGGCAATGCCGTCGGGCTCGCCAACGACATCGATGGCGTCGGCCGTGCCGGGGTAGTCGAAACGGAAGCAGGCATGGCCCGACGCTGCGATCATGTCGGCCAGCGCGCGCCAGGTGGCGCGACCGCAAAATTCCTCATAGCCGATCGGCGATAGCAGCAACACCGCCTTGCGCGCCGGCAGATCGCTGTCCCCGGCATGATAGAAGCCGCCGAAAGTGTCGAACGTAACCGGCAAACCATGTCGGGAATTCATAGTCTGGAAACCATCATCGTTTGACCAGTTAGATCTGTCCGCCTGGCGACTTTTCACCAGCGCGCGAAAACCCTTGTGTTAGAACATGATCCTGAAAAATAAGTACCGGTTTACGGCCAACAACATGCTCCAGGAAAAGTAAAGAACGAGAGTCTGACTCATCGAAGATGGATCAAACGCCCGCGAGGGCGTCACCGACGGCCCGCGACCATGTCATTCGATATCGCGCCAATCGTTAACGGACATAAGGGCCGGGTTTCTTTCCGGTCCTTAACTACGCGCTAATATCAATTCTCCAATGCATTATGCATTACGACAAAACCGCGCACTCCAATCGACGCCATTTACGACTTGCGCGCTTTTTATCTGATATCACCCGACTAGTTCCGGCGGCTTCCCTTCTCTCAAGCGACCGTCGATAGCTTGATGTCTTTGGAGGAATGAATGCGTGATCGCGTGCGTGCCATTGTGGCATCGATGAATCTGGTTCCTGTTCCGCTCGACGGTCTGACTGACCAGGACAACCTGTTCGACGCCGGCATGACCTCATTCGGCTCGGTCCAGCTCATGATGGCGATCGAGGAAGAATTCGACATCGAATTCCCCAACAGTCTGCTGACGCGCAAGACTTTCGCGACCCTCGATGGGTTGAACGCCGCGGTCGAGCAGCTCGTCTCGCAAAAGGCCTGACGCATGAGCCCGAATGCGATGGAGCCTGGCATCACCAAGGCTGAAGCGGCGCCCTGGCGTGACCAGATGCGGCGGGTTGCAACCGAGATCGCTGCGCCGAATGCCGCCCATGCGGACGAGACATCGACATTTCCGACCCCGACCTTCGACGCCCTTCGGCTGAACGGCCTGCTTGGCATCATGGTGCCCAAGAGCCTCGGCGGCCAGGAATTGGGCCTGCGGGCCATCGCCGATCTGTGCGCGATCCTTGCCGGCGCCTGCGGCGCCAGCGGCATGATCTACGCCATGCATCAGATCAAGCTGTCGAGCCTGGTCGCCCATGGCATGGACACCGACTATCACCGTGCTCTGATGCGCGATGTCGCGTCCAAACAGCTCCTCATTGCGTCATCGACTACCGAAGCCGGCATCGGCGGCGACATGCGCGTGTCCAACTGCGCGATCGAGACCACCGGCGACCGGGTGTCGCTCACCAAGCAGGCCACCGTCCTTTCCTATGCGACGTCCGCTGACGTCATCATGGCCACCGCACGCCGCAATCCGGCATCGGCCGGATCTGACCAGGTGCTGATCGCGCTGCGGCGTGACGACTATCAGCTCGAACGCATCGGCGAGTGGAATACGCTTGGCATGCGCGGCACCTGCTCCGAGGGCTTCCTGCTGAAGGCGAACGCTGCTGCCGAGCAGATCTTTCCGAAGCCGTTTCACGAGATTGCCGTGCAATCCATGCTCGCCACCGCGCATGTGCTATGGGCCAGCGTGTGGTTCGGCATCGCCTCCAATGCGCTGTCGCGCGCCCATGCCTCGGTTCGGGCGACGGCGCGGCGCATGCCGTCCGACTTCGCCGGCCCGCTGCCAGGTGCGACGCGACTGGCCGATGCCACCGCAAGACTGCAGACATTCAAGGCCACACTGATCGCCCATATCGAACGTTTCGAGATGGCAAAGCGCGACGAAGACGATCTCAATTCGAACGGCTTCACGGTCGAGATGAACAATCTGAAAATCATGGCCTCGACCATGGCCGTCGATATCGTGCGTGAAGCGCTGATGGTGACCGGCATCGCCGGCTATCGCAATGACGGCCCGTTCTCGGTCGCCCGCCATCTGCGCGACGTGCTGTCCGCGCCGCTGATGGTGGCAAATGACCGCATCCTCGCCAACACCGCCGGTCTGGTAGTTGCGAGTCGATTTGACCCAGGTTTGGAGTGACAATGATGAACGCGCCTGCCAAAGCCGTGCAAAGCCCCGAGGCATTTCTCAACGCCCTGTTCGACGAGTCGATCCTGATCAAGACCGGTGTCGATGGCCTCTATGGCCGCGCCGGTGTGTTCGAGGAGGTCATTGACCGGTTCGAGGACGCCGTGACGAAAATGGCTGTCGGCGATCAGGCCACGCGCATCCACTTCCCGCCCGGCATGCCGCGCAAGAACCTCGAAAAGGCCGGCTATCTCAAGAGCTTTCCGCAACTGGCCGGCTGCGTGCATTCCTTCATGGGCGACACCGCCGATCATACGAAGCTCGTCGGCATGATCGAGCGCGGCGAGGACTGGACCGAGATGCAGGACGCGACCGAGGTCGCGCTGACACCCGCCGCCTGCTATCCGCTCTATCCCACCGTCGCAGCCGCAGGCCCGGTGCCGGACGGCGGCAGGCTGTTCGATCTCAAGTCATACTGCTTCCGCCATGAGCCTTCACAGGACCCCGGCCGCATGCAGCTCTTCCGGATGCGTGAATTCGTCCGTATCGGCACCGCCGACGACGTGACCTCGTTCCGCCAGACGTGGCTGGAACGCGGCGAGCAGCTGATCAAGTCGCTCGGCCTGCCCTGCGTTATCGATCTGGCCAACGATCCGTTCTTCGGACGCCCCGGCCGCATGCTGGCGGCGAACCAGCGCGAACAGGGACTGAAATTCGAATTGCTGATCCCCGTCGCCAGCGACGACAATCCGACGGCGTGCCTGTCCTTCAATTATCACCAGAACCACTTCGGCACCTTGTGGGGCATGCAGTTCGCCAACGGCGAAGCCGCGCATTCCGCCTGTGTCGGCTTTGGCCTTGAGCGAACCGCGCTCGCGTTGTTCCGCCACCACGGCACCAAGGTCGATGCATGGCCCGACGATGTCCGCCGCGTATTGTGGGGCTGAGCCTTGACCATCGCCTGCGCCATCGAGGGACTGGATCCCGCGGCCTATACGCGCCACGGGCTGCACGACCTCGCGCGCAACTGGCCCGAGACCAACTGCTATGTCGATCTCCTGATCGAGGTTCTGGCGCAGCGCGGGCATGATCCCCGCGCCGCGCTGGCCTTCACCGTCGCGCAGGACTACGAGGGCGATCAGTTCACCTTCTTCAAGTTTCCGCCCGCCGATCTCGCACGACTCTATGGCGTTGAAATTCTGGAGCTCGCGATCTTCGACCAGCTCGAAGATCATGTGCGCATGCAGATCGCGCGCGGTCGTCTGCCGATGATCGAGGTCGATTCCTATTATCTGCCGGATACCCGCGGCATCACCTATCGCCACGGCCATGGCAAGACGACCATCGGCGTCAATGTGCTGGATTCCACCAATCGCCGGCTCGATTACTTCCACAATGCCGGTTATTTTCGCCTCGAAGGCGAGGATTTCGACGCGCTCATGCGCACGCCGCGCGACAACGGCCTGCCGCTGTTTCCCTATGTCGAATTCATCAAATTCGGGACGCCGCACTCTGCGCAGGCGCAGATGGAGATATCCCGCACGCTGCTGACCGAACATCTGCGTCGTCGCCCGCCGCAGAACCCGTTCACAGCATGGGGCGCTGTGGTCGGCGCCGACATCGTGCAGCTCACGGAACGGCCGCCCGAGTGGTTTCACATCTACGCATTCAACACGGTGCGCCAGGCCGGCGCCAATTTCGAACTGCTCGCGAGCTATCTGGCCTGGCTGCACGAGCAAGGCGAGCCCGACCTGGACCACGCGCGGCAGGCCGCGGAGGCCATCGCCGGCAATACCAAGATGCTGCAATTCCAGTTCGCCCGCGCCTCGGCCCGTCGCAAAACTCCCGACGTGACGGATGCCATCCGCCAGCTCGCCGCTGACTACGACACAGCCCTAGACAGTCTCACGGACCGTTTCGCTTCGCGCGGCGAAACGGCATGATCGGCGCATCTCGCCGTACCCGTCGATTGCCATGACCCACATCCGCGCCATCACCGGACGCACCGTGCAGCCGCTCGACAGCGACTGGGAGCTGGCGCTGTCCCCACCTCAGGCATGGCCGACACCACATGCGCTGAGCGAGGCCGCCTGGCTCCCCGCCCTCGTTCCCGGCACTGCGGCCGGTGCGCTGCGCGCGCTGGGGCAATGGAGCTTCGACGATCCTCAGCCGCTGCACGACAAGGATGTCTGGTACCGGCTGAAGATCAGCGGACACGGCGAGCGCAAATTGCGCTTCGAAGGCCTCGCGACATGCGCCGAGGTCTTTCTCGACGGCGAACCGATCCTCACCGTCACGTCGATGTTCGCGCCCCGTGAGGCCGATATCGTCCTCGGCGGCGACCATTGGCTGTATATCGCCTTCAGAAGCCTCGACCGCGTGCTGGCAGCCACGAAAGGTCCGCGCGCGCGCTGGAAGACGATGATGATCGCCGAGCCGCGGCTGCGGTTCCTGCGCACCACGCTGATCGGCCACATGCCAGGCTGGTGTCCGCCGATGGACGTGATCGGCCCCTATCGGTCCGTGCTGTTGATCACGGAGGGAACGGTGCGTGCCGACAATGTCGATCTGCGCAGCCGGCTCGACGACACCGACGGCGTCCTGACGCTCGCGCTCGACCTCTCAGGCCAGCCGGAAGGCGCGCAGCCCCTCCTGCACTGCGCCGGTGCCACGACGTCGCTCCAGCCGCTTGGCGCCGATGCGGCTTCGCTTGAGGCGACACGCTGGCAAGGCCTTCTGCGCATCCCCGATGTGGCGCCGTGGTGGCCTCACACCCATGGCGACCCCACGCTCCATGCCGTGACGCTCACCATCGGCGACATCACGATCGATCTCGGCGAGGTCGGCTTTCGCCGTATCGAGATCGATCGCGGACCGGATGGCAACGGCTTCGCGCTTCAGGTGAACGGCGCCCGCATCTTCTGCCGCGGCGCGTGCTGGACGCCGATCGATGTGGTCAGCCTGCAGGCGACCGAAGCCGACTACGCACGCGACCTCGGCCTGATGCAGGACGCCGGACTCAACATGATCCGCCTCAGCGGCACCATGGTCTATGAGACGCCGGACTTTCACCGCCTCTGCGACAGGTTCGGCATCCTGGTCTGGCAGGATGTGATGATGGCCAATTTCGATTACCCGTCGGACCAGGCTTTTGCCGACACTATCCGCAGCGAAGTTACCACGCTGATACGCCGCTTGAGCGCATCACCGTCGCTCGCTGTGGTCTGCAGCGGCAGCGAAGTCGGCCAGCAGGCCGCGATGATGGGCCTGCCGGGAGCCATGCGAGATGTGCCGCTGGTGGACACCGTCCTCCCGGAGGTTCTGGCTGCGTGGAGCGACGTCGCCTATGTGCCGGGCTCGCCCTCCGGTGGCGCGCTGCCCTTCGTCAACAATGTCGGCCCGTCGCATTATTTCGGCGTCGGCGCCTATCTGCGTCCGCTCGACGATGCGCGTCGCGCCGACGTCCGCTTCGCGACCGAATGTCTCGCTTTCGCCAACCTGCCGGACGATCGCCACTTCGCCGATCATCGCCTCGATCCCGTCGGCGATCCCGCGCGCTGGCTCAAGGGCGTGCCGCGTGACGGCGGCGCCTCGTGGGATTTCGACGATGTGCGCGAGCACTATCTGCAGACCCTGTGGAATGAAGACGGCCGCAGCCTGCGCCACAACGACCCCATGCGCTGGCGCCGGCTCTCGCGCGCCATCGCGGCTGAGGTGATCGAGCGCACCATCGACGAATGGCGCCGCCCCGCCTCGACCACGGCCGGCGCACTGCTGTGGCTATGGCGCGATCTGCAGCCCGGCGCCGGCTGGGGATTGCTGGATGCGGACAGTTGTCCGAAATCGACCTTCCATGCGCTGCGCCGCGCATCGCTGCCGTTGCGTTTGTCGATGTCAGATGAAGGTACCAACGGGCTGTATCTGCATCTCGTCAACGACACGCCGCAAGCCGTGACTGGCAAACTCGATCTGCGCTGCCTGAAAGACGGCAAGATCGTCGTGATCGAAGCATCGCGCGATGTGACCGTTGCCCCGCACGCCGGTCTCTCCGTCAGCGCCTTCGAGCTGTTCGACCGCTTTTTCGATGCCGGCCACTGCTATCGCTTCGGCCCGGCGCCGCACGACACCGTGCATGCGACTTTCATCACCGAAGATGCAGGCCAGTCGCGCGAGGCGTTTCATTTTCTCGCCGCCCCGACATCGGCGACCGACCACACGATCGACGCCACGCTCGGCGAGGACGCCGCCGGCTTCTTCCTCGACCTGTTGGCGACAGGGACAGTGCGCTTCATCGAAATCGCGGATGATGCCTTCCTGCCCGACGACAATTATTTCCATCTGGCCCCCGGCCATCGGAAGATCGTGCGCCTGGCACCACGTAAACATGCCGCCGGCGACAGCCGCCCCTCCGGCCACATCGTCGCGCTGACGCTGAAAAGCGACATCGCATACTGACGCCACCACGATCCGCAGATCGCCGTCGGGATATTTCAGAGAAGCCATATTTTCAGGGAAGTCATGGCCGGAGCCAAACGTGCCACCCGCGCGCGCCAACCGGCGTCGCCGAGATCGATGATCCCGCTTATGTCCTTGTAAACCAACGGTTTAAAGGGGGTGTGGTGCCCAGGAAAGGACTCGAACCTTCACGGCCGTTAAGCCACTGGCACCTGAAGCCAGCGCGTCTACCAATTCCGCCACCTGGGCACGTGCGAGGCACGTGGCGCGGTGTGTAGGGGGCCGTTACGCACTTGTCAAATTGCTTTGTGCAATTCCTTTCCGCTGTACAGGCATCAAAGCTTGGCGTATCGCGAAACGGTCTAAACTGCCGCCGTTTTTCGCCTGACTTATGCAAGGAACTGACCCCATGGCTGCCCCCATCGACACCCTCGTCACGGTTTTCGGCGGATCCGGTTTCGTGGGGCGGCATGTGGTCCGCGCGCTGGCCAAGCGCGACTACCGGATTCGCGTCGCCGTGCGCCGCCCGGAGCTGGCCGGCTTCCTGCAGCCGCTCGGCCGCGTCGGGCAGGTCCACACCGTGCAGGCCAATATCCGTAACCCCGCCTCCATCAAGGCTGCCATGCGCGATGCCTCGATCGTGGTGAACCTGGTCGGCATTCTCTCGGAAAGCGGCAAGCAGAGCTTTGACGCCGTGCAGGCCGAAGGCGCCGGCGCCATCGCCCGGGCTGCCGCCGAGATCGGCGCCCGCATGGTGCACGTCTCGGCCATCGGCGCCGATGCCAATTCCGAATCAGCCTATGCCCGCGCCAAGGCGACGGGCGAGAGCAATGTGCTCGCAGCCGTGCCCACGGCCTCGATCCTGCGACCGTCGCTGGTGTTCGGCCCGGAAGACAGCCTGACCAATCGCTTCGCCTCGCTGGCGCGTATGGCGCCGGTGATGCCGGTGTTCGGCGCGGAGACGAAGATGCAGCCGGTGTTCGTCGGCGACGTCGCCCAGGCCGTGGCCGATGCGGCCGCTGGCAAGACCAGGCCGGGCGCCGTTTATGAGCTGGGCGGACCGGAAGTGCTGACCATGCAGGAGATCGTCGAGATCGTGCTCAAGACCATCGAGCGCGAGCGCATGATCCTGCCGGTGCCGATGGGGATCGCCAAGCTGAAGTCCTATTTCCTGCAATTCGCGCCGGGCGATTTCAAGCTGACGCCGGATCAGGTGGCGATGCTGAAGGTGGACAATGTGGTGTCCGACGCCGCCAAGGCCGCCGGCCTGACGCTGGAAGGCCTCGGCATCGCGCCGGATTCGCTGGAAGCTGTCGCCCCGCAATATCTCTGGCGCTTCCGCGCGACGGGGCAGTTCGCGCATAACGGCGCGAACTAAACTCCACTACCGACTGTCCCTCATGGTGAGGAGCGCGCCCGTCGGCGCGCGTCTCGAACCATGAGATAGCTGGG
>JAEXHR010000088.1 GCA_023449855.1 Pseudomonadota bacterium
GTTTCAACTATCCCGACATCCCCGGATTACGCTGCGCTCCATCCGGGCTACGGTCACGCTGTCACAGCTTCCGCACGAATACACCGCACCACGCGATCGCCTGCCAGTTCCACATTCGGCGGCGGCGCCTCGACGCAGCGGTCCTGTACGAATTTGCAGCGTGGAGCGAATGAGCAATTCGTCGGCGGCTTGTCCAGCGACGGCGGCGTGCCGGGGATCGTCTCCAGACGCTCACCGCGCTTGGCGCCATGCACCGTCGATGACAACAGGCCCTTTGGATAGGGATGCACGGCCGAGCGCACGATCTGGCTCGTGGTGCCCTGCTCAACGATCTGGCCGGCATACATGACCGCCACGCGGTCGCAGATTTCGATGGCAACACCGATGTCGTGAGTAACGAAGATGATCGACATGCCGAATTCGCGCTGCAGCTCACGCAGCAGCAGCAAGATCTGGATTTGCACAGTGGCGTCCAGCGCGGTGGTCGGTTCGTCGGCCAGCAGGATCTTGGGCTTGCAGGCCAGCGCGAGGGCGATCATGGCACGTTGGCGCATGCCGCCACTCATCTCATGCGGATAGGCATCGAGGCGGCGCTTGGCCGAGGGAATGCGCACCACTTCGAGCATTTCAAGCGCGCGCTTCATGCTCTCCGCGTGGCTCTTGCCTTCGTGCCGCATCACGCTTTCGGCGATCTGCTGACCGATGGTGTAGACGGGATCGAGCGCCAGTGCCGGCTCCTGAAAGATCATCGACACCGACTGGCCGCGGAACTTCGACAGCTCCTCATCGTCAAGCGCGAGCACGTCCTTCCCGAGCACATTGATCTGGCCGGTGATCTGCGTGCGCTTCTTCGGCAGAAGGCGCATCAAAGCGCGCAACGTCACGCTCTTGCCCGAGCCGGATTCGCCGAGCAGGCCGAGCACTTCGCCCTCCTTCACCGACAGGCTGAGATCGTTGACCGCATAGACGGTGCGCTCGCCGCCGAAGCGGACATTGAGATTGCGAACGTCGATCAGATTAGTCATGGCAATTCCGGACATTTCGTATGGTGGTCGGTCGCGCGCTGGAACGCCGCGCCGATGGTCAGCAGCGTCGCTTCCTCGAACGGACGGCCTACGAGCTGCATGCCAACCGGAAGCTGTGCCCTGGTGAAACCAGCCGGGATCGAAAGCGCGGGCAGGCCGAGATAATTGATCGGCCGCGTAAAGCGCGTGACACGCTGGATCAATGCCTCGGCGCCGGGGCCGTTACCGATGTCGGTCTCGTCGATACGCGGCGCTGCCATCGGCGACACTGGTGCGAGAATGGCATCGACACCGGCGACCGCCGCGATATGCGCAGCGAGCGCCGGGCCGCGCCAGCGCAGCGCTTCGAGGTAGGCGACGCCAGTGACGGCGAGGCCGTTTTCGAGACGCATCAGCACCTGAGGGCCGTAATCCTGCGGACGCTCGATAATCCAGCGCTTGTGCAGGGCCGCCGCCTCAGTGGCCAGCACGAGCTGCGATGCGCCACTGAGCTGCAACTGATTCGGCAGATCGACCTCGACGATCGCGATGCCCTCGTCCTTCAGGGCCGCGATGGTGTTCTGCAGGATGGCCGCGACCTCGGAGTCGAGATCGTCCACATAAAAAACCTTCGGGATGCCGACGGTCATGCCTTTGGCCGGCGCTTTGGTCGCCGCCATGTAGTCCGGCACTTCGCGGGTGCTGGTGGTCGGATCGAGCGGATCGGCGCCCGCCATCAGGCCGGTGACGAGTGCACAATCCTCGACCGTGCGCGCCAGCGGGCCGACAGTATCGAGCGACTGCGACAGCGGCATCGCACCTGCACGGCTGACGAGGCCAACGGTGGTCTTCAAGCCGGAGACGCCGCAGAAATGCGCTGGCATGCGGATCGAACCACCGGTGTCGGAGCCTAGCGCTGCGAAAGTCAGCCGCGCGGCCACGGCGGAGCCCGAGCCAGAGGACGAGCCGCCGGTGGCATGAGCAACGTTCCAGGGATTGCGCACCGGGCCGTAATGGGTGTTGTGGCCGAGAGGGCCGAAGGCGAATTCGACCATCTGCAGCGAGCCCAGCCTGACCGTGCCGGCATCCTTCAGGCGCTGCAGCGAGGTCGCGGTGGTCTTCGCGACCCAGTCCTTGCGGATCTTGGAGCCGCAGGTCACCACATGGCCTTCGTCGTAATACATATCCTTATGCGCCATCGGCACGCCATGCAGCACGCCGCGGCTCTCGCCTTTGGCGAGCACCGCATCGGCAGCATCGGCCGCTGCTAGAGCAGCCTCTGCCTCGATGGACATGTAGGCGTTGAGATGCGGCTGCCATTTGGTGACGCGGTCGAGGCAGGATTGCGTGGCCTCGCGCGACGACAGTTTCTTCGTTGCGATGGCGCTCGCGACTTCGGTGACCGAGAGCAATGCGGGGTCGGTGGCGCTCATTTACCGGCCTTTCCGTTCTGGACCGCGATATAGGTCGCGGGCTCGAGATCGAGCGGCAGCGTGCCGGCGATGGCGGCGAAGTTTTCGAAGGCCGGTCCCATGGAGACGGCGATACGCTCGGCGACTTCATCGGATGCCGGCAGTCCTGTCACCTCGGACAGAACCTTGATCTGTTTCGCGTTGGGTTTCGCCATCTCACTGTGCTCCTGCGGCAGGCGCCTTGCTGTGACCGGAGCCGGGGATCGCCATGAAGCAGGCCGCCTGATGGCCGCTGGCGGTGATCTCCGTGAGCGCCGGCTTGGTCTCGCCGCACATGGCCTCCGCGAATGCGCAGCGCGTGTGGAAGCGGCAGCCGGACGGCGGATCGATCGGATTCGGCGGATCGCCTGTGATCGGCGGCGTCAGCGTGCGGTTATCCGGATCGGTCGATGGCATCGCGGCCAGGAGCGCACGTGTATAGGGATGCGCGGGGGCGTCCCACACATCGTCGACAGGGCCGAGCTCGACGACCTCGCCGAGATACATCACCAACACGCGGTCGGAGATGTAACGGACGACATTGAGGTCGTGGCTGATGAAGAGATAGGTCAGGCCAAATTCGCGCTTCAGATCGACCAGGAGATTGAGCACCTGCGCCTCGACCGACTTGTCGAGCGCGGACACGGCTTCATCGAGGATGACGAGACGCGGCGACAGCGCGAGCGCGCGGGCGATGTTGACACGCTGGCGCTGACCGCCGGAGACCTCGTGCGGATAGCGGTTGGCGAAAACTTCCGGGCGCAAGCCGACCTTGCCCAAGAGATCGCGGGCGAGTTCGCGCGCGGTCTTGTGGGCCATGCCATGGACCTTCGGACCGAAGGCGATGGATTCCTCGATGGTGAGGCGCGGATTGAGCGAGGCGTAACTGTCCTGAAACACCATCTGCATGCCGCGACGGAGTTCCCGCAGCGTCAGCTCGCGGCCGACCATGCGGCCGTCGAAAATGATGTCGCCGGAATTGCGGTCCATGAGATGCATCAGGAGACGCGCCGTGGTGGACTTGCCGCAACCGGACTCGCCGACGATGCCGACGGTCTCGCCTTTGCCGATGGCGAAGGACACATCGTCCACAGCCCGCACGGTCTTGCCCGGCGAGAACAGGCCACCACGCACCGGGAAGTGCTTGGTCAGGCCCTTCACATGCAGTAGCGGCTGCGCTTCGCCGCCGAGGTCCTCGATGGGATCGAGCATCTTGTCGGTGATTTCGAGCGTGTCTGTCATGGCGTCAGTTCCGGATATCCATGGCGCTGCGCATGCCATCGCTCAGCAGGTTGAAGCAGATCGACACCGCGAAGATCATCACGCCGGGCAGCGCGGCCACCCACGGATTGACATAGATCGCGGTGCGCAGCGTGTTCAGCATCAGGCCCCATTCCGGCTCCGGCGGCTTGGTACCGAGACCGAGGAACGAGAGGCCGGCGGCGAGGATCATCGACACCGAGATAAGGCCCGTCGCATAGACGAAGATCGAGCCAAGCACGTTACCGAGCATGTGTACGCGCATGATGGTGAAGGCGTCGGCCCCGGAGGCGCGGGCCGCTTCCACATAGTCCATGTTGCGTACGCCGGTGGTGACGCTCTCCGCGACGCGGGTGATCTGCGGCACGAAAACGATCGTCAGCGAGACGATGGAATTGACGATACCGGCACCGAGCGCGCCGGAGATCGCGATCGCCAGCAGCACGGAAGGGAATGCGTAGAACACGTCCACCGTGCGCATGATGGCGGTGTTGAGCTTGCCGCCAACATAGCCGGCGACAAGACCAAGGGAGGTGCCGATGATGAAGGCGAGAATCACCGGCAGGATGCCGATCAGAAGCGATAGCCGGCCTCCATAGACGAGGCGCGCGAGCATGTCGCGGCCAAGTTCGTCTGTGCCGAGCGGATAGTTCGGCGTGCCGATGGCGCGCAGGCGACGGATCATCGAGCCCTGATAGGGATCGGCAAGACCGAGATAGGGCGCGAAGATCGCGCCGAGCAGGATCAGCAGCAGGATAAACGCACAGGCCATTGCGACCTTGTCGCGCGCGATGCGGCGGCCGACGGTGGCCCAATAGCCGCGGGCCTTGGTGACGGGGGCAGCCTGAAGGGCGGTATCGGTGATGACAGTCATGGCGTCAGGCCCGCTTGATGCGCGGATCGATGGACGCCTGCGCGATATCGACCAGAAGATTGAGGAAGACGAAGAACAGCGCGAGCACGAGAATCGTACCTTGCAGCAATGGTAGGTCGCGCTGGAAGATCGCCGAATTCAGCAGCAGGCCCGAGCCGGGCCAGGAGAACACGGTTTCGATCAGGATCGAGCCGCCGAGCATGTAGCCAAGCTGCAGGCCCATGACGGCAAGCGCGGTCGGCGCGGCGTTCTTGATGACATGCTTGAATACCTTGAATTCCTGCAGGCCCTTTGCGCGCAGCGCCTCGACGAAATCCTGCGAGAGGATGTCACCGGTCAGCGCGCGCACGGTGCGGGTGACGATGCCCATCGGAATGACCGAGGTCGTGACGGCCGGGAGGATCAGATACTTGATATGCTCCCAGTCCCACGCCCAGGCGCCGGAACCGCCGGGGCCGGCGCCTACGGCCGGAAGCCAGTTGAGCTGCACCGAGAAGATGATGACCATCACCATGCCGAGCCAGTAATGCGGCACCGACACGCCGGCGATGGCGATGGAGGTTGCGACCTTGTCGACCCAGGTGTCGCGGAAGTAGCCGGCGATCAGGCCGAAGAACAGACCGAGGGTGAAGCCGATGGCGGCGGCGAACACGGCGAGCATCACGGTGTTGCGCACGGCATTCATGACTTCGCCGAGCACCGGACGTCCGGTGGCGATGGAGGCGCCGAGATCGCCATGCAGCGCGCGCCAGACCCAGAGGCCGAACTGCACCGGCAGCGGCTTGTCGAAGCCATAGGCAACGCGGAGCTGCTGCGCGAGCTCCTGCGAGGCATCGGCGGGAAGCACGGCCACCAGCGGATCGCCAGGCGTGATGTGCACGAGGAGGAAGCACACCAGTGCGACGCTGAGAATGATGGGAATCGCGTAAACGACGCGGCGCGCGACATATGCGAACAAGGGGCACCTTTGCTTCTTTTTCCTTCTCCCCTTGTGGGAGAAGGTGGCACGGCCGCAGGCCATGACGGATGAGGGGTTACCAGGCTCGGAGCTTGTGGCACCCCTCACCCGTCTCGAACGCCCACGCGAAGCAAAGCTTCGCTAGAGCGTTCGATCCCCCTCCCCACCCTGCACAGCTTCGCTGTGCTTTGGGGGGAGGAAGGAACCGCCCAGCCTTACGGCGTGATGGTCATCGTCGAGAAGTCGACAAACCAGCTCTTCGGCTGCACAAAACCCTTGATCTTCGGGCTGAGCGCACGGGGGCCGACGTCATGCGCGACGTAGAGGAACGCCGCATCATCCACCGACGCCGCATGCAGTTCGGCGAGCGCCTTGTCACGCTCACCGGCTTCGAAGGTAGTACGCGCCTTCTTCACCAGTTCGTCGAACTTCGGATTGTTGATGTAGCCCCAGTTGTTCGACACCGGCGGCGCCATACCCGACTGCAGGAAGCGAACCAGCGCGAAGAACGGGTCCATCGCCGCATAGGTGACGTTGGTCGCGTTCGAATTGTTGGCGCTCGGATCCTTGGCGCCGCGGCGCCAGTTGGTGAACAGCGTATTCCACTCGATGACGTCGAGCTTGACGTCGAAGTAGCACTCCGCCAGCGCCTGCTGCATATATTCGTTCATCGGCAGCGGCTGCATCTGGCCGGAGCCCGATGCCGAGGTCTGCGTCTTCACGGTGAGCTTCTTGTTGGGGCCGTAGCCGGCTTCCGTCATCAGCTTCTGCGCTTCCTTCAGGTCGTATTTGATCTTGAAGGACGGGTTGCCGTACCAGGGATGGCCGGCCTCGAAGGTGCCGGTGGCCGGCACCATCAGGCCAGCGAGCAGACCGTCGCGCAGACCTTCGCGATCGATGCAGAGGTTTGCCGCCTTACGGACGCGGATGTCGTTCCACGGTGAACCTTCGATGCGCGAGAACTGCCACGGCCACACATGCGGCTGCTCGTTCTTCTCGATCTTGAAGCCACGTGCGGTGATTTCCTTCACCGCATCCGGCGCCGGCGCTTCGGCCCAATCGATCTGGCCCGAGAGGAGAGCCGCGGTGCGCGCATTGGCTTCCGGCATCGGCAGCAGCACCAGGCGATCGACCTTCGGTACGCGCGCCTTATCCCAATAGCCATCGTTCTTCACCAGCTCGAGACGCTCGCGCGGCGTGAACTTGGACATCTTCCATGCGCCGGTGCCCGATGCATCCTTCGAGAACGCATCCCATGCGGCAGCGGTCTTCGCCTTGGCATCTGCGCCCTGCGCCTTGTCATAGAACGACTGCCACTTGGTCGGGCTCGCCATGAAGAGATTTGTCAGATTGATCGGAAGGAAGCTGTCCGGCTCCTTCGTCGTCAGTTCGACAGTCAGATCGTCGATCTTCTTCGCCGAGACCAGCGTCGGCATGCGCGACGCGGTGACGCCGACCTGGCTCGGATCGAATTGCGGCGCGTCCTGCTTCAGCACCTTGTCGACGTTCCACACGACGGCATCGGCATTGAAGTCGCTGCCATCGTGGAATTTGACGCCGGGACGCAGCTTGAACGTCCACTTCGTCTTGTCGCTATCGTTAACTGCCCATTCCGTAGCCAATCCGGGGATCACAACGCTCGGCTTGGTGGCAGAGGAGAGATCCCAAAGCGTGAGGCCCTCATACATTGTATTGCCGGTGAAGCGATTGCCTTCGAAACCCTGATCGGGCTGACCAAGCGTGCGCGGAATATCCGCAGCGGTCATGCCGATCTTCACCACGGTCTCGGCTTGCGCGAATTGCGGCAGCGTCAGCGCTGTCGCGACGGTGAGCATGGCGAGAGCCGTCTTCAGACGGCCAGCGGCCGGTTTGTTGATACGCATTCTGACTAGTCCCCTTCTTCCAAAACGAGATCGGTTGGCTAATTCTGATGCAGTGCAATGCAACGCCTGTGCCACAAATCAGAGCAACGTGCGCTTGTGGTGTACACCCCCTTCACCCGCGACCGACTGGCACATGCCGCACTGGTGGCACGAGTGTGGCATTAAGCTTGCTTGCATGCCAGCGACTGTTGTCCACATCAGGAGTTGGGGATGAGTTTGAAGTTTTCTTTCGTTGGTGCGGCGCTTGCGGCCGTTATCGGCCTCGCTGCACCCGCGAAAGCCGAGAGCGTTGTGCGTTACGGCATCTCGATGGCGGACATTCCGCTGACGACCGGTCAGCCCGATCGCGGTGCCGGCGGTTACCAATTCACCGGCTACACCATCTATGACCCCTTGGTCGCATGGGAGATGGACGTCGCCGATCGTCCCGGCAAACTGATCCCCGGCCTTGCCACCGAATGGAAGGTGGACGACACCGACAAGACCAAGTGGCGCTTCACTTTGCGCAAGGGCGTCAAGTTTCACGATGGCAGCGATTTCAACGCCGATGCGGTGATCTGGAATCTGGACAAGGTGCTCAATGAAAAGGCACCGCAATTCGACAAGCGCCAGAGCGCACAGGTGAAGACCCGACTGCCGTCAGTCGCGAGCTACGCGAAGATCGACGATGGCACGGTGGAAATCACCACCAAGACGGTCGATTCATTCTTCCCCTACCAGATGCTCTGGTTCCTGGTATCAAGCCCGGCGCAGTACGAAAAGGTTGGCAAGGACTGGGACAAGTTCGCGGCGCAGCCTTCGGGCACAGGTCCGTTCAAGCTCACCAAGCTGGTGCCGCGTGAACTCGCCGAACTCAGCAAGAATGCCGACTATTGGGACAAGAAGCGCCTGCCGAAGGCGGACAAGCTGGTGTTGATCCCGATGCCGGAAGCGCTGACCCGCACCAATGCCCTGCTCGCAGGTCAAGTCGATCTCATCGAGACCCCTGCCCCCGACGCTGTGCCGCAGCTCAAGGGCGCCGGCATGAAGATCGTCGACAACGTCACGCCACATGTCTGGAACTATCATCTCAGCGTGCTGCCGGGCTCGCCCTGGACCGATGTCCGCCTGCGCAAGGCGCTCAACCTCGCCATCGATCGCGATGGTGTCGTTGCGCTGATGAACGGCCTCGCCAAGCCGGCGATCGGTCAGGTTGACCCGTCGAGCCCCTGGTTCGGCAAGCCGAACTTCAAGATCAAGTATGACCTCGCCGAAGCCAAGAAGCTGGTGAAGGAAGCCGGCTACGGCCCGGACAAGCCACTGAAGGCGACCTTCATCATCGCCAATGGCGGCACCGGCCAGATGCTGTCGCTGCCGATCAACGAATTCCTGCAGCAGAGCTTCAAGGAAATCGGCGTCGAGATCGAGTTCAAGGTCGTCGAGCTGGAAGTCCTCTACACCGCGTGGCGCAAGGGCGCGGCCGATGAGAGCATGAAAGGCATCACCTCGAACAACATCGCTTATGTCACTTCGGATCCGCTGTACGCCATTGTGCGCTTCTTCCATTCTGGACAGATCGCACCGGTGGGCGTGAACTGGGGCGGCTACAAGAATCCGAAGGTCGATGCGTTGATCGACGAGGCCAAGAACAATTTCGATCCGAAGAAGCAGGACGAGTTGCTGGCTGAAGCCCATGCACAGATCGTCGACGATGCCGTGCTGGTCTGGGTCGTGCACGACACCAACCCGCATGCACTGTCGCCGAAAGTGAAGAAGTTCGTGCAGGCGCAGCACTGGTTCCAGGACCTGACGACGATCGGCCTGGATTGAGCGAACGCAGAACTGAAAATGAGAACGCCGCCGAGTGATCGG
>JAEXHR010000115.1 GCA_023449855.1 Pseudomonadota bacterium
CCTCGAGCCCGCGAAGTAACGCGGGCGCGGCGCGATGAATGTCGCACAATGGCTGATGGCGTCGGCGCGTCTGCATCCGCAGGCGCCGGCGCTGCTGAGCGGCACCGCCGTCGAGGCGGACTACGCCACATTCGCGCGCCGCGCCGCCGCCATCGGTGCGGGGCTGGTGCGCGACTACGGCATCCAGCCGGGCGACCGCGTGGCGCTGTTTGCGTCGAACTGCACGCAATATCTCGAATGCCTCTATGCGGTGTGGTGGATCGGCGCCGTCGTCATTCCCATCAACGCCAAGCTGCATGGCCGCGAGGCCGCATGGATCTGCGACAACGCCGGCGCAAGGCTCGCCATCGTCGATGACGACAGCCACGACACGCTCGTTGCGGTGAAGGAGGATCTGCCGACGACGATGCAGATGCTGTCGGTGGACAGCGAGACCTATCGTGAATTGCAGCATGGCGAGCCGGCATCGATGGTGCCGCTGGCCCGCGAGGATAGCGATCTCGCGTGGTTGTTCTACACCTCCGGCACCACCGGCCGCCCCAAGGGCGTGATGCTCAGCCATGGCAATCTCGTCGCCATGTCCCTGTGCTATCTTGCTGACGTCGATCAGGTGCATCAGCGCGATGCGATCCTCTATGCCGCGCCGATCTCGCATGGCGCCGGGCTCTACAACTTTATCCATGTGCGCATGGCGGCGCGGCATGTCGTGCCCGGGAGCCAGGGTTTTGAGCCCGATGAAGTGCTCGATCTCGGCCGTGCGCTCGGCGATGTCGCAATGTTCGCGGCGCCGACCATGGTGCGGCGCCTCGTTGATGCAGCAAAGACACGTGGCGAGAACGGTGAGGGCATCCGCACCATCGTCTATGGCGGCGGGCCGATGTACACCGCCGATATCCGCGATGCGATCAGCGTGATGGGGCAGCGCTTCGTGCAGATCTACGGGCAGGGCGAGTCGCCGATGACCATCACCTCGCTGCCGCGCGCGTTCCATGCGGATGTCGATCACCCGCGCTATCTCGAACGCCTCGCGTCGGTCGGTCCGGCGCAGAGCGTGATGCAGGTGCGGATCACCGATGCCGATGGCCAGCCGCTGCCGATGGGCGAGACCGGCGAGGTCGAGGCCAAGGGGCCGGCGGTCATGCTCGGCTACTGGAAAAATGACAAGGCCAATGCCGAGACGCTGAAGGATGGCTGGTTGCGCACCGGCGATGTCGGTCGGCTGGACGAGGACGGATTCCTCACACTGTCCGACCGCTCCAAGGACGTCATCATTTCCGGCGGCACCAATATCTATCCGCGCGAGGTGGAGGAAGCCCTGCTGACCCATCCGGCCGTGCGGGAGGTCTCGGCCATCGGCGCCGCCGATCCCGACTGGGGCGAGATCGTGGTTGCCTGCGTGGTGCTGAAGGATGGCGCCGCAGCGGACGATGCGGCTCTCGACGCCCATTGCCTCGCCCATATCGCCCGCTTCAAGCGCCCGAAGCGTTACGTCTATCTCGATGCCTTGCCGAAGAACAATTACGGCAAGGTGCTGAAGACGGAGCTCCGGGCGATGCTGAAGGGCTGATTACAGCCGGCACTTCATCAGGCCGAACAGGTTCTCGCCATGCTGGACGATGGGCTTGATGGTGCCATCCTCCAGCAGTTTCAACGGCCGGCGCGTGACGGAATTACCGACATTGCCACCGATGATCTCGATCTCATCGTCTCCGACGGAGACGACGATGTCGCAGTGGCCCTTATAGTCGCCGCCATTCTGGTGATCGTAGTCGATGCCGGGCTGCCGTGCCCAGCACACGATGTCACCGACCTGAGGCATTTGCTGGTCGAGGGGATAACACCAGTAGCCTGCTTCTTCGCGGTCGCGCTGTAAATCGCGGATCGCGCGCGCGATATAGGTGGAGTGCTGGGGGTTGTTGTGGAAGCGACCGCGGGCGCGGGCGCTGCGCATCACATAGGAGATGAAGGCCGCTGACCACGGCACATTGTCGAGCCCGGTCAGCGTGTCGTCGCCGACGCCCTCTCGCCAGAAGGTCGCCACGTCGTGAAACCAGGGATCCTCGTGCTCCTGATGCCCGCGATGGGTGACGTGGCCTGAGATGTCGTAGGTCTGGCCGCCGAATTTGTCCCATTGCGCGATGGCAATTTCTGCGGCGCGAGCAGCGAAGTCGCTCACGGCTGGCGCTGCGGCAATCGCCGCGGCTTCGGTGGGGGCGGTGTCATCCACCATGGCGGTCGCCGATGCGGTGAATTCCTGCGCTCGCGCGCTGGCCGCCTCGGCCAGCCACGCGCTGCGCGCGGCGCTTTTCTGCACCGTCGGATTGTCGCCGGGCACCTCGGACAATGGCACCGGGGCAGTGGTCTGTGCATCGATGAAGCCGCGCAGCGTGCCGCGATCGGACTGGGCGAGGGTACCCGGAACATCCACGATGTGGGGCGTCCCGAAATATCGCAACTGCTGCAACCGGCGCAGGGACGGATTGAACCAGGTGATATAGCCGCCGGGCAGGATGTGGCGGGGCTTCGTCAGCTTGCCGGTGAAGGAATAGCGCACGCCGGAGGCGCGCAGCGGATCGAAGTAATTGGGCGTGTAGAAATCCGACACCAGCACGTCGTCGATCGTATAGGCATTGTCGGGATGTTCGGAGGGATCGCACACCTCGACCAGATATTCGTATTTCGCATCCTGCAGATCGACGATCTCGTGATCTGCGTCGATGCCGATGCCGCTGGATGACACCAGCCGGTTGCCGCTGGGATCGATCAGCATTTCCAGGCATTCGTGGCTGGTGGTCAGTGGCCAGGTGTCGCCCATCCGCACTCTGGCATAGGGCTGCTGGTGACCTGTCAGATGCAGGCCCAGCGCATGTTCGGGGATTGAGTCCTCGATATAGATCGGCCAGATGCCAGGCTCGATATAGTCGGGGTTGTCGAGCGCGATGACACTCGCCGTGAGATTCCAGATCGGCTGGACGTCGCGCGCCACCTGCACATTCAGGGCGGCGGCGACCTTTGCCAGTTCGACAAAGGAAATCTGCGAAGTGCGTGCGACCAGTCCGATACGGCGCGGCAGCATGGTGCTCTCCTCAGATATTCAGGCCGGGATAGGCGACGGAGATGACCACGTCTCCCTGCCTGAGCAGCGCGCGCAGACGATCACGGCATTCGGCCAGCCGGGCCGCGCCCTCGCGAACACCGAGGCATCCGTTGGTCTGTTCCGATCCGCCATCGGGATGAACGCGAAACAGGCTGCGGCCATAGACCCGGGTGTCCATCACCGGATCGAGATCGAACGAGAAACCGATGCCGTTCAGCACCATGCCGACCGTATCTCGCGGCCGGAAATTGCTGAGGCGATAGTAGCCGGCCGGGATGGGGCCATTGGTGATGTGCGAGTTGCGTGCGCCGCCGCCGGTGTTGACCTTGTACGGATCGAGCTCCGCGCTCCGAGCATCGAACAGTTCCAGCTTGCCCTGGACCACCGGAAAACCGCGCGGGCCGGTGAAGATGCTCTTGCCGGTGTAAGCGCCGTGAACCGGAATGGCGGCTGCCGTGGGCAGCGTCGGTGGTGCAGTCGCAGCAGCGAGCAGGAGACCGCCACCA
>JAEXHR010000137.1 GCA_023449855.1 Pseudomonadota bacterium
CAGAAGCAGAGTGGTCGAACGCCGTCGACCGGCCTAGAGATCCAGCACCAACCGCTCGCTGGCCGAGCCGGCGACACAGACCAGCAGGCTACGCGTGCGTTCTGCTGGAGATAACGCACGATCGCGATGCACCGGCTCGCCCTCCAGCCATCCCACCTTGCAGGCGCCGCAAATGCCTCCGCAACATGACGTCGGCACATCAATGTTTAACGCCGTCAGCGCCTGCAGCATGCTCTCGCCGGCGCCGACGGCGATGTCGCGCCCGGATCGCCCCAGCACCAGCGTATAGGGCCGCGCCTGCGGATCGACCGGCAATGGCGGCGCGACGAAGCGTTCGACATGGACATGCTCTGCGAACCAATCGCGCGCGGCCTGTTCGAAATCACCGATCATGGATTCCGGACCGCAGCAGCCGATGCTTGCATCCATCGCCGCAGGTCCGATCAGGGCCGCAATGTCAGGCCGCCCAGCCACCGCGGTGTCGTGGACCACGACATGGCCACTGTCGATCATTGGCGCGAGCAGCTCGGTTAGCGGCGGCGGACCGCGGGCGATCATGTGCAGCGTAAAGGCATTGCGCTCCGTCCGCCTGAGCTGCGCCGCCGCTGACAGGAACGGCGTGACGCCGATGCCGCCGGCGACAAAGACAAAACGCGCCAGATGCGGCGCAAGCTGCAATCCGCCACGCGGCAAGGAAACGCCGATGACGTCGCCTTCCTGCACCTCGTCATGCAGATGGATCGAGCCACCTCGCCCATCGGCCTCGCGCTTCACCGCGAGCACATAGCGCGTCTTGTCCGCGGGATCGTTGCACAGCGAATAGGTGCGGATCATCCCGTTCTTCAGATGCAGATCGATATGCGCACCAGGCTTGAATGGCGGCAGCTCCCAGCGATCCGGATCTACCAGCGTGAACAGCTTGATGCCCGCACCGCCGTCGGCGATTCGGTCCACCATTGTCTTGACGGTCACGACCGGCACCGCCGCCATTACAGGCTCCGCACGAGATCGCCGATACGCACTGTGCCGCCCTGCAAAATCTTGCAATTGAGGCCCGAGCGGTTGATCAGCGGATCGAAGATCGCCTTGCCAGTGATCTCCTCAATATGCCGGCAAGGAATCGACAGCCGCGTCGCCTCCAGCAGCGTCTCGCCGAGCCAGAACTGCTTGCCGACAAGATGCGTCAGCGGCACGCCGACGGTGGTGACGTTGCGGCGATGCTCCTCCACGCCCAGCTCGATATTGTGGTCGCGCTTCAGCGCGATCAGCGTCTCATATTCGAACAGGGTGACCTGCCGCCCCTCCTCCGGCTTCTGCGAATAGAAGCCCTCCTCCCGGCCGATCATGTAGCGGTCGCCTTCAATTCCCTTGCCGGCGATCAGGGTCAGCTCGGGCATCTCGCGCATCGGCAGGAAGGCCCGCGGGGTGATGTGGAAATGACGCACGACGCCACTCCACGAGAAAGCTGCGGCATCACTTTTTGGGCTCACGATATCAAGCATGGGTGTATTCCTTTCGCGCTCGTACAGCGCGTCCAGTGATGAGGATGCGGAGCGGCATTACGTGCCGCCCCGCATGGATAGATCAGATCAAGTCAGTTCCTTGTTCGCCATTTCAGGCGCGAACCAGGTCGCCGTTGCGGTGACGCAGGCGCAGAAGATCAGGAACAGCGATACCGGCCAGGTCGCGCCTGCCCAGGTCATCAGCGACGCCGCGATCAACGGCGAGAAGCCGCCGCTGATGGCCGCGCCGACCTGGAAGCCCAGCGATGCGCCGCTATAGCGCAGCTTGGCGGTGAACAGTTCCGAATACCAGGGCGCGCCGATACCGAACATCACCATCTGGCCGAACGAGATCGCGACCACGATGGTGAGGATCACGATGGTCGGGTCGCGAGTATCGAGCAGCCAGAACATCGGGAATGCGAAACCGGCGCAGAACATGCAGCTCGCATAGAACATCGTCTTCCGCCCGACCTTGTCCGACAGCCAGCCGAAGAACGGGATCGAGAACAGCGCGACGAAGGACGCGATGAAGGCGCCGTTCAGCACCAGACTGCGCGACAGGCCGAGCTTGGTGGTCGCATAGGACATGATGAACACGCCGGCGATCGACGCATAGGCGATCTCCGATATTTTCAAGCCTACAGCGGTGAAGAACGGCTTGCGATGATACTTGAAGATGTCGACGATGGGCATCTTCGCGACTTCGTTCTTGGCCTTGAGCGCGCGGAACGCCGGGGTCTCTTCCATGCTCATGCGGATCCACAGGCCGACACCGACCAAGAGGATTGAGAGCAGGAACGGAATGCGCCAGCCATAGCTCATGAACCGCTCTTCCGGCAGTTGCGACACCAGCGCGAACATGCCGATGGCCGCGAGATTGCCGACGGGATTGCCGACTTGCACCATACTGCCGAGAAAGCCGCGTTTGTGAGTCGGACAATTCTCCACCACCATCAGCACCGCACCGCCCCACTCGCCGCCGAGGCCGATGCCCTGCATGAAGCGCAACACGATGAGCAGGATCGGCGCCGCGATGCCGATCTGCGCATAAGTCGGCAGCAGGCCGATGGCAAACGTGCCGATACCCATCACCATGATGGTGATGGCGAGCATCGCCTTGCGGCCGACGCGGTCGCCATAATGGCCAAAGATCGCAGCGCCAAGCGGACGGGCAAGAAAGCCCACTGCATAAGTACCGAAGGCAGCGATGACGGCCGATGCTGCGTCGCCCGTCGCAAAGAAGATCTTGTTGAAGACAAGCGCGGTCGCTGCGCCATAAATCAGGAAGTCATACCACTCGACGGCGGTACCGATGACGCTGGACCAGACGATCTTCCGCAAGGCTGCGGCATCGTCAGTTCCTTTCGTGGTGGCTGCGTGGAAATCTTCAGCGACGGTCATGTTCACTCCTTCAAAAGACATGTTCATTTTCAGGCGCGCAGTGTCTCGTTCCGCGTCGCGACATCTCGCAGCGCAGTCCGGTCGTCTCGTGAACTCTCGTATTGGCGACCGCGCATAGGCGCGCGACGGCCGGTCTTCAGTCTCTCAACAACGGTGGGGAGCCGTCCCGCTTGACGGATGGCAATGTCCCGTCATTCCCTCATCCTCGCCGATCCCCTGTCACAAAGCGAACATGTTTACTGTGGGAAATCAACGGCACGAAAATCGGCAGATGCCGCCGAATGCAGCAGGAGGCAGGTTTTGCTGATGTTGGACGCAGGATTCGACGGAATCCGACCTGCTCTGCCTAAATTATCCTTGCTCTTGCCGGAAATATCTGCAGCTATGTTTTCCATTGGAAACACCTCGACACTGCGGCGGCCGTGTCGTCACAGGCATGCGCGGCGGCGCTTTCTTTGTTGGCTGGTCTTTTCTAGAAGAACGGTCGCTCAAGGGGAGATCGAGGTTGCTTGACGTCAGTAAGAATGCAGTCGGCTTCAATCTGAAGCAGTTGCGCACGGCCAAGGGTCTGACCCTCGACCAGCTCGCAAGCCAGAGCGAGCTCACACGCGGCTATATCTCGCTGGTCGAGCGCGGGCTGAAGACACCATCGGTGAATGCCCTGCTCCGTCTTGCTGCAGCGCTAGAGGTCAACGTCACCTATCTGTTCGACCCAAATCCCACACCGGCGCCGCGCTACACGCTGTTCCGCCAGAACGAGCAGCATGCGCCGATCCAGGAAGGCGGCTTCGATCTGGTCGCGCTCGCCGCCAGCCGGACGCGCAAGATGATGGAGCCTTTCCTTATCAGGCCGCCATTGAAATCGGCGCCGCGCGCCTCTCATGCCGGCGAGGAGTTTCTGTTCGTCATCTCAGGCAAGATGGCGATCAAGTTCGAGGACGAGGAAATCATCCTCGCCAAGGGAGACTGTCTGTATTTTGCAGGTGAAACGCCGCACTGGGTCCGCAGCATCGGCAAGACCAAGGCGGACGTTCTGCTCATCGTGTCAGCCACGTCGCCGCAGAGGTGATGGTCTGTAGGATGGGTTGAGCGGAGCGATACCCATCACAACAGGCACCGGCGCATGCGGTGATGGGTATCGCTCCGGCGCTTCGCGCCTCCGCTCAACCCATCCTACAATCTCACCCTGCCACCACGACCTTCGCCCCACTCGCGGCAAACATCACGCGCTGATTGTTCGGCGCGTCCCCATCCGTCACCAGCGTCCAGTGCGGCGGCAGCGGCGCCCAGGCATCCTGTTCGGCGCGGCCGAGCTTGCCGGCGTCTGCCAGGATAATGACGTGCTTGGCTTGCTGCATCATCAGCGATTTCAGCGCCACCTGTTCGAGATCGGCTTCGCAGAGCCCCCGCCCATCGACAACGCCATCAGCACTCATGATCGCGCGATCCGCTGTCATGCGGCGCAGCGCTTCGGCCGCAAGCGGACCCATGGTGCTCATGCTCGTCGCGCGGATCGTGCCGCCGAGCACGATGAGCTCGATCCCCGGCGCCTTGGCGAGAAAGGGCAGCAGTGCGAGATTGTTGGTGATGATACGCAGCTTGCGCTGCAGCAGCAGCCGGCCGAACGCCGCCACCGTGGAGCCCGCATCGAGAATCAGCGTCTCGCCATCCTTGATGAGATCAGCCGCCGCGCGGGCGATCGCCTGCTTGGCCTTGCCCTGCACGGCGATGCGCTGGTCGAGCGTCGCCTCGGCCACATGACCGGTGAGAATGGCGCCGCCATAGGTGCGGCGCACATGGTTGTTCTTGGAGAGAAATTGCAGGTCTCGGCGGACCGTCGAGGCGGAGACGTCGAAACGGCGGGCGAGATCGTCGACATCGATCTCACCGGCATTCAGCGCCTCGAGCAGACGTGCCCGCCGGTCCTTGCTGCGCATCGACATGAATCCGCCCCTCCTGTGCCCCGGACGCGACGCTGCACGAAGTGCTGCTTCGCAGAGCCGGGCCGTTACGAACGCCGACGCTTCGTGCAGTCCCGATTCTGCGAAGCAACGCTACCCAGCGAAGCTTCGCTTCGCCAGGTTGCATCGCGCCCGGGACACGGATGGGTCAACGCACGGATCGCGTCAAGCCGCCTTGGCGCCCGGCGCGAGATCGACAGCCTGGCGCAGCGCCTCGATCAGGCTGCGCTCGTCGGCAATACCCTTGCCGGCGATGTCGAAGGCGGTGCCGTGATCGACCGAAGTGCGGATGACCGGCAGGCCAACGGTGATGTTCACGCCCGATTCGAGACCCAGCACCTTGATCGGACCGTGGCCCTGATCGTGATACATGGCGACCACCATGTCGTAGTCGCCGCGGCCGGCGAGGAAGAACAGCGTGTCAGCCGGCAACGGGCCGCGCACGTCCCAGCCCTTGGCCTGGCATTTCTCGACGGCAGGCGTGATCTTCTCGGCTTCCTCGCCATAACCGAACAGGCCGTTCTCGCCGGCATGCGGGTTGATGGCGCAGACGCCGATCTTCGGGTTCTTGATGCCGGCCTTCACCAGCACATCGTGGCCGCGGGTGATAACGCGCTCGACCAGGCCCGGCTCGATCTTCTTGATGGCATCGATCAGGCCGATATGCGTGGTCACGTGAATGACACGCAGTTTCGGCGAGACCAGCATCATCGACACTTCCGGCGTGCCGGTGAGATGCGCGAGCAATTCGGTGTGGCCGGGATACTTGTGGCCAGCCGCATGCAGCGCTTCCTTCGACAGCGGCGCGGTGCAGATGCCCTGGGCGAGCCCGGCCTGCACCACCTGCACGGCCTTCTCGATATAGCGATACGCGGCTTCGCCGGCGACCGGCGAGTTCTGACCGAACGGCAGATCGGCCGGCACGTTCTTGAGATCGACGCACTGAACGTTCTTCGACTGGAAATTCGCGTCCTTCGCGTCAGCGAGCGAATCGACTTCAAGCGATGAGCCGACAATCTTGCCGGCCTGACGCAGGCGGCCGGCATCGCCGATCACCAGCATGTTGCACAGCGCCTGCGCTTCCGGCTGGGCCAGCGCCTTCATGATCACTTCGGGGCCAATGCCGGCCGGATCGCCCATGGTGATCGCAATGGTCGGACGGGTCATGCAAAGCTTCCTTTGGTTCGAACAGTGCGAAGACGTTCGCTGATACGGATGAGGCTCATCTCGTCACCGAAGGCACCGGCCTTGGTGGCGATCGGAACAGAGAGTTGGCCAAGCGTCTGGCCGAGCGACACGCCCGGCTCGATCTCGTCGGCGAGGCGAATGCCATTGACGCCGAAGCGCGACAGCAGCGCAGCCGCTGTCTCGCCGCCGGTGGCAGCGAAGGCGCCGATCGCCGGTGCGACGCTTTCGAGTGTGATCGCGAGACCATCGGCGAGCTTGGGGCCTAGGGCCATATTCAGCTCGCCTTCCATCATGATCTCGACCAGCGCGTCACCGCCGGAGGACAGATGCGCCGACACGTCGGCAGCGAGCGTTGCACGCTCGGGTGCGTCGGCCGCGAGGAGCGTTTCCGGCGCCACCGGGAAATGCTTCACGGTGCTGGTTTCCTGCAGTTTTCGCGCGGCAGAGCGCGAGGCGCCGGCGACCGAGCCGACCACGATCAACGTGCCCTTCTCGCTCACGGGAATTGTCTGCGGCTCAACGGCATTGCCGACATCAAGCCCAGCCAGCGCATGCGCAAGGCCGGCGCTGCCAATGAAGAAGGTCGCCTTCGACGCATGCAGGCTGGCTTCCGCAATCAAGTGCAGATCGTTGTCAGTCTCGGCATCACAGCAGGCAACGACATCGCCTTCAGCTGCGAGCTTGGCAAAGACAGATTTGAGATCGCCGCCACGAATGGTGGCAAGCGTAACCTTCTCGCCGCGGATGCCGGCAGTGGCCAGCACATCGGCGAGATCGGCATTGGGATAAGTGTGATCACGCTGCCAGACTTCGGCGTCCTCGAGCGGAGCGCCCTTCACGAGGATGCGGCCATCGATAGTGGTGCGGCCGGTGGCCGGAAAGGCCGGCGCGAACACGCCGAAGCCAGCACCGACATTCGCCTTGAGGAAGTCGAGCGCAGCCTTCGTTTCCGCCGCGGGTTGCCCTCGCAGCGTCGAGTCGATTTTCTTGAACAGCGTGCGGCCCGGCTCGCACAAGCGAGCCAGAACGTCCGCGTGCCGCTGAGCCGCGTTCGCGGCAGACATGCCGCGGCTCGCTGCATCATAGGCGAGAACCGGAAGCTGGTGATCCGACGCGTCGGATACTTCGCCCCATGTCACCGCGGCGATGCTTCCCCTTCGTCCGAAGGCGATGGCACAGTCCGCAGCACCGGTGAGATCGTCCGCGAGGATCAGCCAGCGATCGGTCATGCTTAACGTCCGGCTGCCGGAGCGGCTGCTGCCGGCGCCTGCGCAGGCGTGACGGCGGCTTCTTCCGCCGGCTCCACGTCGCGGCCGACGATCTTTGCAGTCCATGCGGTCGCGATCGGCACCAGGATGGCGGTGACGACGACGCAGGCGGCAACGAGGATGGTGGCAGGCGCGGCGGCTTCTGCATAGGCCGGGTTGGCAGCAGCAACGATCGCGGGCACAGCAGCGGCGTTACCGGCCGTCGAAGCTGCAGCAACACCGGCGACGCCGTTGCCGCCGATCAGGCGGTCCGCGAAGAACAGCGGAATGCCGGTGAACACGACGACCGCGACGCCCATGCCGAGGCCGAGCAGACCGGCCTGCCAGACCTTGCTGAGATCGAGGCCGGCACCCAGCGCGAAGGCGAAGAACGGAATCATCACCGGGATCGCCTTGCTGAGGAATTCGCGCATCTCGCGATCGAGATTGCCGATCAGCATGCCGACAGCCAGCGGCAGGATCGCGCCGACCAGCGTCTGCACCGGAAATGCCGACAGACCGGCCACGCCGAGCGTGATCATGGTGAGGAACGGGCCGCTTTCCAGCGACATGATCGTGTAGGCACCGACGTCACGCGGGCGGCCATACTGGCCCATCAACGCCATGTAAAGACCGCCATTGGTGTCGTTCATCGATGCGACGATGGCGAGGGTCGACAGACCGGCGAACATGCCTGCGGTCACAGGCGCTTCAGCGAAGCCGAGAACGCGGCCGAAGATCAGGCCGAGCACCATCGCGGTCGCGACCTTCACGATCAGCAGCGTGCCGCCCTTCTTGACGATGTAGGGGGTCGCCTTGATGTCGATGCTGGCGCCCATGCAGACGTAGAACACAGCAAGAATCGTGAGCGCGCCCGAGAACAGCGCGCCGGTGAAGGAGCCGAAATATTTCGGAGTGCCGGGGAAGAAGGTCGCGATCAGGGCGCCGGCGAGCAGCGGAACGACCATCATACCGCCGGGGACTTTTTCGATCGCCCGCTTGATTGGAATTTGCATGTTTGAACTCCCCGTCTGCGCGTTTTGCGCCTCAATCGATTATTCTGCGCAATTCGCCCGTATGGCCTCAGCGCGGGCGGCGGTTTATGCGCGTGACGCGCAAATGACAACCCCATTTTGCGCAATGTGCGCATCTTCTAATACTGCCTTAACGCAATAAAGTTCCAGCCCGCTGCCGCAAGGTTGCCGCAAGAAGTCCCGAACGGGCGTCAAAACGGATTAGCAATACGGTATCATAAGACCCTTTTCCGCAAGACTGCCTCCGTCCCGCCCCTGCTTTGCCGCAGCCGCCGCAGCTATGCCGCAAGAAAAAAGC
>JAEXHR010000303.1 GCA_023449855.1 Pseudomonadota bacterium
GGCGCTTACTGGCCGTGGCTGACCAGCACGTCGTTGCAGGGCTTGCTGATTTTGGGACGATTTTCCTTGAGGCAGGACAGAATCACCAGATCCCCCTGATCCATGACGTTGCGGCAAAACTTCTGGACGTCGCGGGTGCAGGCCTTCTGCTCCGCTTCGGTGCCGCTGCGGCCTTGGGTCTGCTGGGCCAATGCGCCGGTCGAGGCAGATGCGGTGATCACGGTCAGAGCCAGGAGAATTTTACGCATTGTCTTCCTTCAATTGAGCAAGCGAGTGTCAGCCCGCCGGGTCCATAGCACAAACAGTAACAATCGCACCTGCAGAGCGATCCCAAACAGTGGCCCTCTCCTCACATTCATCGCGAGGGATGCATGCGAGACACAGGCGGCAAACCCGTTAACCCGCAGAATGCGGCCAAAGGTTGTACATGCCCGCACCTGCGCCCACATGGCTGGACCGACGCCAAACCACGGATCAGCCCCGCACCAGCCATCGCGGCCAAGACGGGAACAAGCAATGTTCAATTGGCAGCTTTTCCGGTAGCGTTCCGCATGCGGAATCGAGGCGGGCGACCACCTCATACGTTTTCGTGATCGCTCCTCATTGCCGAATTGAACCTGTTCCAACCGCAGTGACACTCACGTCCGAAGCGTCGCGGCACCATATTGCCGGCGCGGTGCCAACCATTTCGGGGATACCAAACATGACGATTCACTCTGCCAAGCTGCTCGGACACGCCCTCAAGGCCGCCGGCGCTGGCGCTCTTCTGATGCTGTCGGTCTCGGCAAGCCACGCCCAGTCTGCCCCGTTTGCCGGTTTCGACGGCAGCTGGAGCGGCAACGGGACCGTCACCTTGTCGGACGGCTCGTCCGAGAAGATTCGTTGCCGGGCGACCTACAAAGTAGGCAGCGGCGGCATGGCGCTCGAACAGAGCCTGCGCTGCGCCAGCGACAGCTACAAATTCGACCTCGCCAGCAATGTGAAGAGCGAAGGCAACAACGTCTCCGGCAGCTGGAGCGAAGCCAGCCGTAATGTCTATGGCAATCTGAACGGCAAGGCCGGCGGCGGCCAGATCGAGGTCTTCGTCGAGGCCGCCGGTTTTGCGGCCAACATCACGCTGACGACCAAGGGCAACAAGCAGAACGTCTCGATCAGCTCCAAGGGCGAGATTCGCGGCGTGTCGATCAGCATGACGAAAGGCTGACGCGTTTCCATCTTCGGAATGAAAAAGCCCCGGACGATGTCCGGGGCTTTTTGCTGCCTATTGTTGGCAGCGATGACTATTCCTTCGCCAGCGTCGATTTACCCGTCAGCTTCTGCTGCAACTGGATCAGCCACATCGATGTCGGTCGCAGGATGAAGAGGTCGGCGACCAGCGCCGCCACCATCGAGAAGGCGCTGAGCCAGCCGAACAGCCGCAGCGATGGCAGATCCGAGAACACCGTCACCACGAGGCCGCAGGCCAGCACCACCGTCGTGAGAATGAGCGCGGGACCGACCAGCACGGTCGCACGCTCGACGGCGACGGCAGGATCGGTGCCGGGCGTATCTTCAAGCCGCAGACGGTTGAGGAAGTGGATGGTCGCGGACAGGCCGAGACCGAACGAGACGGTGAGCGCAACGACGCTGGCAAATTGCAGCCCCTCCCCGAGCAGCCACAGCACGAAGCCTGACAGAACCACCGGAAAGATGCCCGGCAGGATGCAGGCCAGCATCACCACCCAGGACCGGAAGGCGAGACCGATAAAGACAGCCACCAGGCCGAACTCGATGGTCAGGCCGTGATTGAGCTTCTCGATCATGCTGGCGCTATTTCGCGCAGCAATGGCGGAAAGCCCCGTCACCGCGATCTCGTAACCGGGATGTGCGCTGCGGACGGTGTTCAGCGCCGTGTCGAGCTTGTCCACGACCGGCAGGATCTGGCTGGCGTCGCTGTCGGGCACACGGCCTGACACCACCACCGCGGTCTTGTCGGCCGAGATGAAGCGGCGCACCAGATGCTCGGGAATGACGTCGACATATTCCTTCAGCGTCGCGACATCGGTCGATCCGGCCTTCTCAGCCAACCAGCGACGCAGCGTCTCCAGCGACCACACATTACCGACACCGGATGTCTTCTCCACCATCGCATGCACGTCAGCGATGGTCTTCAGCGTTTCGGGGGAATAGAGGTCCTGCCCTTTCGGGAATTCGATCAGCACGTCGATGGGATTGGCGCCGGTGAGTTTGGCATCGAGACGGCCGCTCGCCGCCACCGCCTGCTCCTTGTCCGGCACCTGATCGGCGAGACGATAGCGCGGCTCGAGGCTCGCATAGACCGAGCCGAGACCGATCACGACCAGCAGTGAAATCAGGCTGAACAGGCCGGGACGCCCGACCATGCGCACCGCGATCCAGTAACAGAACGCGCGCAGCGCCTGCACTCCCGCATCGGCCGCCTGGAATTTCTGCGCGAAGATCTTTTCGTTGCGTACCAGCAAGACGCCGAATACCGGGACCAGCGACAGCACTGCGAGAAGCGCAATGATGGTCGCCGTCAAACCCGCTTCGCCGAAGGCGCGGATCAGGTCGGAATCCGAGAACTGCAGCGCAAGGAACGAAATACCCGCCGTGCCATGCGTCAGCACGCAGGCCGGGCCCACCACGCGCACCGCATTGGTGAAGGCCGAGTATTTGTCCTCGCCGGCGATCAGGCGATCGCGCGCCGCGAAGGTCAGCTGCATGGAGTCCGCGAAACTGATCACCATGATCAGCGGCGTCATCACATTGAGGAACATGTTGAGGCTGAAGCCGGCCCAGCCGAGCGCGCCGAGCGACAGCAGGATCGCCAGCAGCGGCGGGAATGCCGCCACGATCATGAAGGAGATCTTGCGGAAGAAGATGATGGCAATGACGCAGCCGGCCAGGATGCCGATGACGTTGTACATCAGGCCGTCGCGCTCGACCGCATTGCGGATTTCGAGCTGCATCACCGGCACGCCGGACAATTCCTTGGTCAGGCCGCTATCCGCCAGATCCGTGTTCATGGTCTTGCGGATATCGGCGATGACGCCGGTCAGCTTGTTGTTGCTGACCACGGCCGGATCGAGCGACAGCACCACCAGCGCGAGCGTGCCGTCTTCCGACAGCAGCTTGCCGCGGATCAACTCGTTCTGCTTCACCGTATCGATGAACTGGTCGTAGGCCGCGCCTTCAGGCAGATCGCTCGGAAACAGCGCCGCCGGCAGCTTGCCCGGCGCCGGCGTCTGTCGCGCCGAGAAGATCGAGATCAGGCCGCGCACACCGTCGACCAGTTGCAGGTCGGTGACCAGGTCGCGCATCTTTTCGAGATTGTCGCGCGCCAGCAGCGTCTTGCCTTCGATGACAACGAGCACGTCGAACTCAGTGGACGGGAAGCGCTTCGTCACTTCCTCGTACTGCTTGTATTCCTTGCTCTCGGAGCGGAACAGCTGGCTCAGCGAATCGTCGATCTTGATGCGCTGGATGCCGAACACGGAGCCGATGACCAGCGCCAGCAGGATGATGCAGGACAGCACTGGCGCGCGAACGGCGATCAGACCGATACGCTCAAGGCCGAAGGCAATGCTGGAAGGCCCACGCCGCAATTTCTTGATATCGGCGTCGTGGGAGCTGATTTGATCCATGCCGTGTCCTGTAAGCGTTTGTCTCGATGCAGCGCGATCTTCGCCAAAACCGGTGGGCAGTTTTCGGGATCGCGCTCTAGCCCTTGAAATCACGCGGTAAATTCGCGGGCCGGGTGTAGCAGTTCTATATGACTTTTCGCAAGGCGACGCTGGCGCACGGCGGCCACAGGGAACACAAATTGCGGTGTGATTGCGTCAACCAGCCGGTGCGGCCAGATGCATTCCGCTTTCGTCCTTCAGTGCGATACCGGTAACGCCACGCCGCAGACCTTCGCGGGCCAGCCATGCAATCTTGATGGCGGCCTCATCGAAGCTCAAGCCGGCCGACTGGATATTGGAGACGCAGTTCCGTTCGGCATCGCTGCGCCCCGGTTTGGGTGCGGCAGTGATATAGGCGCCGAGGCTCTGCGGCGCCGACAGGCCGGGCCGCTCGCCGATCAACACGACCGTCATCCGCGCCTTCAGCAGCGCGCCGATCTCGTCGCCGAGCGCGACGCGCGCGCCTTTGGCGACGACCAGCGGGCCGAGTGACAGGCCACCCAGCTTCGACAGCAGCACCGCGACAAGACCCAGAGCGTGCGCATTGACCGCAGCCGGCGAAAGCCCGTCGGCAATCACGAGCGCGATGCCGCAACCTTCACCACCCTGCCCTTCGAGAACGGTGCGCGATTCGGGGGCAAGCTTGCGGCCGAGATCGGGCCGCTTCAGGTAATCCGCGCGGTCGGCGACAAGGCTCGACACACTCAGCGCCGGCCAGCCACGTCCGGCCAGAGCTGCAGCAATGGCGGCAGCCTCGAACGGCGCATGCACCGCATCGCGCGCACGTGCATGATCGAGGGTGAAATCGAGCAGCGCCTGGGTCGTGAGGCTCGCGCCGGCGCGGCCGAGGCCGACGCGCGCTGGCGTCAGCCGGCGCAGATCGGCAAGCGATGGGGTTGAAGGGCCCGCTAGCGGAGTGTCGCGTTCGATCATGGAAGCACTTTGCCCAACCCCGCCAGGAAACTCCACCCTCATGGTGAGGAGGCGCAACGCGCCGTCTCGAACCATGAGATGGCTTGGCTCTTGCGATTGCGGCCATCCCTTGCGAATGGCTACGCGATTCGCTGGGAGACGCCGCTGCGCGGCTCCTCAGGATGAGGGAGGAGTTCTACTCCGCCGGCACCGCAGGCGCAGTCGCCGCATCCTGCAGTTTCATCGAATAATAGGACGCGTTGGTTGCGCCGCCCGAAGCATCGCGGGCGAAGTTGATCAGGTGATGCGCGACCATGATGGACGAGATCAGATATTCGATCTCGCCGCGCGCAAGGCGCCTGAAAGCGAATTTCCAGAACGCGCGCTTGTAGTCGCCGAGCACGCCGACCTTCCAGAAAATATTACGCAGCATCACCAGGCCGAGGCGGATATTCTTCGCCGTCAGCATGGCGCCGACCGGCGGCTTGATGCGGTGCGGATAGGTGTGCGTGATCTGGTACTCGAAACGCTGCAGCAGCTTCTCGGGCACATAGGCCGATCCCATGGCGCGGCGCCAGCTGCGCACCACGTCGTCATAGGGCAGCAGGAAATCCACGTTGGAATCCCGGCCTTCGTCCTCGATCAGGCGCCCCTCTTTCTTCAGGCGATCCCAGAGCGGGGTCTGCGGCAACGCCTGCAAGAGGTTGATGGTCAGCAGCGGAATCTGCGAGGTGTCGACGAATTCGAGCAGATGTTCGCCCGTCTCCGGCTTGTCGGTGTCGAGGCCGAGAATGATGCCGGACACCACCTCCATGCCGAAACTGTTCAGCGTGTGGATCGCCTCCATGATGGGGACCATCATGTTGTGATCCTTCTTCATGGCCTTGAGCGCTGCCGGATCCGGCGTCTCGATGCCGCAGAAGATCGTGCCGAACCAGGCATCGCGCATCAGCGCGAGGATCTCCGGCCGCTTGGCGATGTTCAGCGTCGCCTCGCAGGACAGACGCAGCACATAGCCGGTCTTCTTCTGCCACTCGACGAGATGCGGCAGGAGATCGAGCGCAGCCTTGCGATTGCCGATGAAATTGTCATCGACGAAATAGACGGAGCCGTTGATGCCGCATTCCAGCAGCTTGTCGAGCTCGGCAGTGATCTGCTGCGGCGTCTTGATGCGCGGATTGCGGCCATAGAGGCCGGGAATGTCGCAGAATTCGCACTGATACGGACAGCCCGACGAATACTGGATGCTACCGAGGAAATAACGCGGGATATCCGCCAGCTCATAGGCCGGGATCGGAAAGTCGTGCATGTCGAGCCGGTCGGCGGTCTTCAGCACGACCTGACGCGGCGGACGCCTGGTGTCCTTCTCCAGGAGGTCAATGAGTTGATTCGTGGCGTCGCCGAGTTCGCCGATGTGAAGATAGTCGAAGGCCGGATAGTAATCCGGGCATGACGACACCGATGGCCCGCCGATGGCCACCGGGAGGTCGTAGGAATGGGCGCGGTGGCAGATGTCGTTCATCTGCGAGCGCTGGATATGCATGCCGCTGACGAGAACCGCCTCGGCCCAGAGGAAATCGTTCGGCGTGGCGGCCCGGATGTTTTCGTCGACGAAACGGACTTCCCAGTTCTCCGGCATATAGGCCGCGATCAGGAGAAGCCCCTGCGGGGGCATGAAAGCCTGGACGCCGTCGGTCAGGGGATAGGAATATTCGAACGTGCCGAATGAAGAGGTATATCGCGGAAAGACGCACAGGATGCGCCGCGCCGTCTGCCTGCCCTCAGCTCTCATTAAAAAAACCTCTGCGAATGCATCAGCGGTCCCATCGCTGAACCTTCAATAACGTCGCCGAGATGAAACCGTTCCACTCCGTTCGAATGCTCCGGCCAAATCTAATCACGTGGGGCGAATCTGGGCCAGAATTTCTTCAAGATTGTGACGGGCGGTGACGCGGACGTGATGCGGTCAGCGCCGCGTCAGGCGATGAGCCGCGCCGCGAAATCCGGCAGCCGGCCGCCCTGGTCGCGAATGCGCAAATCACCATCCGCGATCCCCGCCTGCACCAGCCAGGCATCGAATTCCGGGGCCCGCTTCAGGCCGAACAGATCGCGCAGATAGAGCGCGTCGTGGAAGGACGTCGACTGGTAGTTCAGCATGACGTCGTCGGCGCCGGGCACGCCCATGATGAAATTGACGCCGGCAGCAGCCAGCAGGGTCAGGAGATTGTCCATGTCGTCCTGATCAGCCTCGGCATGGTTGGTGTAGCAGACGTCCACGCCGAGCGGCAGGCCGAGCAGCTTGCCGCAGAAATGATCCTCCAGCCCGGCGCGGATGATCTCCTTGCCGTCATAGAGATATTCGGGACCGATAAAGCCGACCACGCTGTTCACCAGCAGCGGCGAGAAGGCCCGCGCGACTGCGTAAGCACGTGCTTCGAGGGTTTGCTGATCGACGCCGTGATGCGCATCGGCGGACAAGGCCGAGCCCTGCCCGGTTTCGAAATACATCACATTGTCGCCGACCGTACCGCGCTTCAGCGACAGGCCGGCCTCGTGCGCCTGCTTCAGCAGCGCGAGATCGATGCCAAAGCTCCTGTTGGCGGCTTCGGTGCCGGCGATGGACTGGAACACCAGATCGACCGGCACGCCCTGCGCGATCAGATCGATCGAGGTGGTGACATGGGTCAGCACGCAGCTCTGCGTGGGGATGGCGAGCCTCGCGATCACGTCGTCGAGCATCCGCACCAGCCGGCCGAGCACGGCGGGATCGTCGCTGGCCGGGTTGATGCCGATGCAGGCATCGCCGGCGCCGAGCATCAAGCCGTCCAGCATCGAGGCGGCAATGCCCCGGACGTCGTCGAATGGATGGTTGGGCTGCAGGCGCACGCTCATGCGGCCGCGCAGGCCGATGGTGTTGCGAAAGCGGGTGACGACCTCGCACTTCTTCGCCACCAGGATCAGATCCTGATTGCGCATCAGCTTGGAGACGGCAGCCGCCATTTCCGGCGTGACGCCGGACGCGAGCGCCTTCAGCGCCCCGGGCGTCGCCGCATCCGACAGCAGCCAGTCGCGAAAACCACCGACGGTGAGCGATGAAATCGGTACGAAGGCCGCAGCGTCATGCGTATCGACGATGAGGCGCGTCACCTCATCGCTCTCATAAGGGATGACGGCTTCGTTCAGGAATTGCCCGAGCGGCAGATCGGCCAGCGCCATCCGCGCGGCGATCATCTGCTCGGCAGTCTCCGCCGCAATGCCGGCAAGACGATCGCCGGAACGCTGGGGCGTGGCCTTGGCGAGCAGATCGCGCAGGTTCGCAAAAGTGTAAGCCGTGTTGCCGATCGTATGGCGATAGGTCACGTCTTGGCTCCTGCATGCACCGGACAATTCCGGTGCGCAGTGTAGCATGCCAGGGCTGCCTATGCAGCCTTCACCGTCGCCAGGAATTTGCCAAGCTCGGCGCGCAGCGTTTCGGACTGGCGCGATAGTTCGGAGGCGGAGGTCAGCACGTGGCTTGCCGCCGCGCCCGTCTCATTGGCGACGCGGGTGATATCCAGCACATTGGTCGTGACGTGGCCCGTGCCTTTGGCCGCATCCTGCACGCTGCGCGAGATTTCGTTGGTTGCCGCATCCTGCTGCTCGACAGCGGCGGAGATAGCCGCCGAAATCTCGTTCAACGACTTGATCACCGTGGTGATGCCACCGATCGCGGTGACCGAATCCGATGTCGAAGCCTGGATATCGCCGACCTGTTCGCTGATCTCCGCCGTGGCCTTCGCCGTCTGCTCGGCCAGCGACTTCACCTCCTGTGCGACCACGGCAAAGCCGCGCCCGGCTTCACCCGCACGCGCAGCTTCAATGGTCGCATTCAGCGCGAGCAGATTGGTCTGCCCGGCGATCGTGTTGATCAGTTCGACCACCGTGCCGATCTTCTGCGCGGCATCGGAGAGACGGCGCATGGTTGCCGAGGTCTCGTCGGCGTTGCGCACCGCCTCGCCGGCGATACGCGCGGAATCGTTGACCTGCCGGGAGATCTCCCGGATTGAACTGCTGAGCTGCTCGGTCGCAACGGCGATGGCCTGAACGCCGGCCGACGCGTCGCGCGATGCCGATTCCATCAAGCCGGACTGACGGATCGAGGTGTCCGCCGAGGTCGTCATGTTCTGCGCGGCGACATGGAGATCGCCAGAAGCATCGCCGATCGCGTCGGCAACGCTGCCGATCGTCTGCTGCAGATCGTCGCCGAGCTTGTCCAGCACCGCGCGGCGATCGCGCCGGCCTTCGTCGATATAGACCGAAATCGCCAGATCCATGTCGAGCATCGCGGCCTTGATGATCGCAGCCTGAAGCGCGGCCTTCTGCCTCGCGGCGGAACGATCGAACAGTTTCGTCGGCATCTGCGCGATCGCTGCGACCAGGCCCGTGACCAGCGCGTTATAGCCGCCGATATACCAGCGCGGTTCGAGGCCGAGCTTGTTGTGCACCTGGCCGATCTTGGTGACGGACGCTTCATAGGCCTCGTCGAAACGGGCATCGAGGATGCGCGACCAGTGTTCGATCTGCATCTTCTTCGCGTGCATCATGTGCTCGCGATTCCTGAAGAAAGCGGCCGTCTTGGAAAAGGCGGCGACGTGATCGTAAAAACGATCGAGCACAGCCGGCAATTCGCCGAGAATGAAGGACTTGCCCGCGCGCAAGGCTGCGACAGTGTCACTATCGATAGAATTGAAACGCAAACGTTCTGAAATCGCAGACTCGGTCGACATAGAAATCCCCAGTTGAACGATCCGATCATGCACGCAATTGATTTATGACAAATTGATCCAGCGCAATTCGGGGAAGCCTGTCGCCAGCGCGGATCGGCAACCCTCGCTTGCGTGAGCGACCGATCCGCACCCTATGTCATCCTCATCACATCGTTGCGCCCAGCACCCATGGCGCGAATTCGGCGCTGCCGACGTCAAAGCCCTCGCTCTTGGTGCGCTGGCCTGAGGCGGTCTTCAGCATCAGATCGAAGATGCGCTGGCCGCATTGCTGCACGGTCTCGTCGCCGTCGAGCACGGTGCCGCAATTGATGTCCATGTCGTCTTCCATACGCTTGAACATCGGCGTGTTGGTGGCCAGCTTGATCGACGGCGCCGGCTTGCAGCCGAACACGCTGCCGCGGCCGGTGGTGAAGCACACCATATTGGCCCCGCCGGCGACCTGCCCTGTCGCTGCGACGGGGTCGTAGCCGGGCGTATCCATGAAGACGAAGCCTTTCTTGATGATGGCTTCGGCATAATTGAGGACATCGACGAGATTGGTCGAGCCGGCCTTGGCCATGGCGCCGAGCGACTTTTCGAGAATGGTCGTGAGACCGCCGGCCTTGTTGCCCGGCGAGGGATTGGCGTTCATCTCGGCGCCTTCCCGCTCGCAGTATTTTTCCCACCAGCGCATCAGGCCGACCAGCTTTTCGCCGACCTCGCGCGAGACGGCGCGGCGCGTCAGCAGATGCTCGGCGCCATAGGTCTCCGGCGTTTCCGACAGCACCACCGTGCCGCCATGGCGCACCAGCAGATCGCTGGCGGCGCCGAGTGCGGGATTGGCGGAAATGCCCGAATAGCCGTCGGAACCGCCGCATTGGAGCGCGACGGTGAGTTCGCTCGCGGAGACCTCCTCGCGCGTCACCTTGTTGGCGTCGGCCAGCGCCTCCTTGACAAAAGCGATGCCGGCTTCCGTCGTCTTGCGGGTGCCGCCGATCTCCTGGATCTGCATCTCGCGCAGCCGGCCGGCGAGCTTCTGCTCCTGCATCAGGCCACCGATCTGGTTGATCTCGCAGCCGAGGCCGAGCACGACGACATGGGAAAAATTCGCGTGACGCGCATAGCCGCCGAGCGTGCGGCGAAGCAGCGTCAGCGGCTCGTCCTGCGTCATGCCGCAGCCGGTCTTGTGGGTGAGCGCAACGACGCCGTCGACATTGGGATAATCGGCGAGCGGATCGTGACCGCTGAAAGGGTTTCGCTTGAACACGTCGGCGACGAGGCTCGCCACATGGGCGCTGCAATTCACCGAGGTGAGCAGGCCGATATAGTTGCGCGTGGCGACGCGGCCATCGCTGCGCCTGATGCCCATGAAGGTCGCGGGCAGATCGAAATTGGGCGTCGGCTTCACATCGACGCCGTAAGCATAGTCGCGGTCGAAATCGCCCATGCCGCAATTCTGCGTGTGCACGTGCTGGCCGGGCGCAATCGGCTGCGTGGCGAAGCCGATGATCTGGCCGTAGCGATGGATCGGTTCGTTCACGGCGATGGGCCGGATCGCCACCTTGTGGCCGGCGGGAATGCGCTCGCTCGTGGTGACGCCTTTGGCGACCTCGACGCCCGGCAGCAGCATGGTGCGCGCGATCAGCACGGCGTCGTCGGGATGCAGGCGAATGACGGGAGACGGAGACATCGGGATTTCCTCGCGCGTGCTCTGTTGAACCTCTTGTTTGGAATGAGTCTAGCCCGTGAGCCGTAGGATGGGTAGAGCGCAGCGAAACCCATCGCCGGTATGC
>JAEXHR010000341.1 GCA_023449855.1 Pseudomonadota bacterium
CGACATGGGCATCAGCCGCGAAACCCTCTACCAGTACCTTCGCGCCGCTGCCTGACACCAATGTTCACATTATGTCCGGAAAATCGTTGTTCAGCGTACAAAGCTTGAGGTGACGCCTACTTGCCGCGTGACGTTCGCTATCCGTTCGCCCTTTCCGTGCAGATACGTCACTTTCGTGTAGTCACCCCTTCAAGACGATCGGCTTCGCTGGCGGCCGCGTCGACGCATGGCAACCGGATCTCGTCTTCTGGGGACCGGAAACCAAGATGATGATGGACGAACGGCGCGACGAGAAGGGCAATCTGCGCGGTCCGCTCGCCGCAACGCAGATGGGCCTCATCTACGTCAATCCCGAGGGTCCGAACGGCAACCCCGATCCGCTCGCGGCCGCAGCCGACATTCGCCGCGCCTTCGGTGCCATGGCGATGAACGACGAGGAAACCGCCGCTCTGATCGCAGGCGGCCACACCTTCGGCAAGTCGCACGGTGCGCACAAGGTCGAGGAATGCCTTGAGGGTGATCCGGGCGTCGCAGGGCTGGAACGCCAGGGCCTTGGCTGGGCGAATAAGTGCGGCAAGGGTAACGCGGAAGACACGATCACCAGCGGCCTCGAAGGCGCTTGGTCGGCGAACCCGATCGCCTTCACGACGCAATATCTCGACAATCTCTACGGTTTCGAGTGGGAAAAGCACAAGAGTCCGGCGGGTGCCTGGCAATGGCGGCCGACCGATCGGGCATCGGATGCGCTCGTTCCCGACGCACACGTCGCCGGCAAGACGCACGCGCCGATGATGTTCACCACCGACATCGCGATGCGGGAAGACCCCGGCTTCCGCAAGATCACGATGCGCTGGCGTGAGCATCCGGAAGAGTTCGCCGATGCCTTCGCCCGCGCCTGGTTCAAGTTGACGCACCGCGATGTCGGGCCGCAGACCCGTTATCTCGGCAAGGACGTCCCGAAACAGACCTTCCTTTGGCAAGATCCCTTGCCCAAGGCGGACTATGCGATGATCGACAATAGCGACGTCGCGCAGCTCAAGGCGAAAATCGCCGCTACAGGCCTCTCCACCGGCGAGCTGGTGCGCGCGGCCTGGGCCTCGGCGTCCACCTATCGCGACACCGATGGCCGCGGCGGTGCCAATGGTGCGCGCGTCGGCCTCGACCCCCAGCGCAATTGGGCAGTCAACGATCCGACGGAGCTGAAGAAAGTGCTGGCGGCCTACACCCGCATCCAGGCTGACTTCAACAAGGGCCGCACCGACGGCAAGCGCGTCTCGATGGCCGATCTGATCGTGCTGGGCGGTAACACCGCGGTCGAGCAGGCGGCGGAGCGGGCCGGCCAGCGCGCATCCGTGCCGTTCACACCGGGCCGGGTCGATGCCGTGCAGGCACAGACCGACGTTGCATCCTTCGCCTTCCTCGAGCCGAAGGCCGATGGTTTCCGCAACTACTATTCGGCCAAGGCCGATTTCGGTCCGGCTGCTGCGCTGGTCGACAAGGCCGACAGCCTTGGCCTGACGGTCGCCGAGATGACGGTGCTCGTCGGCGGTATGCGCTCGCTCGGAGCCAATGCCGGGAACGCTCGCCATGGCGTGTTCACCGCGCGCCCCGGCACCCTGTCCAACGACTTCTTCGTCAATCTTCTGTCGATGGACACCGCCTGGTCGAAGTCTGCCAGCGCGCCGGGGATCTATGAGGGCAAGAATCGCGCCTCCGGCGCCTTGAAGTGGACCGCGACCCCGGTCGACCTCGTGTTCGGCTCCAATTCGGAGCTGCGCGCGGTGTCCGAAGTCTATGCCTCGGACGACGCCAGACAGAAGTTCGTCGACGACTTCGTGCGGGCCTGGACCAAGGTCATGAACGCCGACCGTAGCTAATCGACCTCCTGGCTACTGGTCGGACGTGGAGCGGCGGCGTTGACCCCTGGCGCCGCCGCTCCCGATCCTCTTCGGAGAATATTGAATGCGGAAATTATCGAAAGTCGCTCTCACTATGGGGAGCGGCACAGCCCTCGGCGCGGCCATGGTTCTGGCTATCAGCGCTCCGGCAGCGGGAAGCGCGTCGCCCTCGCCGCCACGGCCCGCGGGCTTCCTGCAATGTGCGGCGTGCCACTCTGTTGATCCTGGCCGGAACGGCGTCGGCCCAAGCCTTGCCGGCGTCGCTGGGCGCAAGGCCGCGAGCCTACCGACGTTCAACTACAGCACCGCGCTCAAGAATTCCGGGCTAACATGGGATGCTGCGAGTCTCGACAGATGGCTGACCTCGCCCCAACGGACCGTGCCCGGAACCAAGATGCCTTTCGCCGGCATTCCTGACCCGGCCAAGCGCAAGGAAGTCGTCGATTATCTGATGTCGCTGAAATAGGTCATGAACGATAGGCGCGTCATGTATCGGCGAACCTCTTGGCGAGGCGTGCGCTCGCTCCGCTCTTGGTCACTAGCTTGGCACCGTAGCGCATAACGGTCTTGGGATCGCGCCAGCGATAAGCCTGCATGATCGCTGGCAGGCTTTCAGCGGCAGCAAAATTGTCCTGTGCCACGCCGACCCGGATTGAATGCGACGACACCGCCGCAACCCAGCGCTCCATCTCGGCCTCCGACATCGCCCCCAGCAGCTTCTTCGCCCAGGCCGCCCGAACGGCGCGCCTGTAGATGAGCGTGATGCTATTGGGATGGAGTTTTTCGGTGCCGATCGCCGCGATCGACCCGTCAAAATGCGTCTCGACGCGGCGAAATAGCGGACCCTTTCGTATGCCCGTCTTCTCGCGCCACTTCGCGATCGCGTCCATCGTCGCCGGCGAGAGATAGGCATAGGCCCCCTCCCCTTCCCGGTCTGTCTTGCTCGTCGGAATGAACAGCGTGCCCGCGCCATCGCTATCCGGCCCCTCGATGTGCTTGACGTCGATCGCCACCAGCTCGGACCGCCGTGCGCCAGCGTCATAGGCCACGCGCAGCAAGGCCGCATCCCGCAAGCCCAACTCGTCGCGGCGACACGCCTTCAGGAGATGGGCAAGGCAGACTCCTGCGGGCGGGCTGTCGAGATCCGCGATGTCGCCCTTGAAGCGCAGCGCGCGCGCCTGGCTCTGCTGAACGCCCAGCGTCTTGCGTGCCGCTTTCATGTCCAGCTTGACCAGCGGCGCGGCTGTTGGATCGGGAAAGCTCGCCATGCGATAGGCCCACCCGACATTGACGATGTAGCGTTCGATCGTCGCCATCGCGCGGATTGTCTCTTCGGAGGGATCGACGCCCGCAAGTTCTCGCACCCAGCGCGCGACATCGCTCGCCTCGGCCGAAGCCGGATTGATCCGCTGGCGTCGGCACCATTCCCCCCAAATGGTCAGGTCCGATCGGAAGGCGCGGCGCGTATTGTGCGACCAACCTCGCACAGCGGCGGCGATAAGTTCCTCGTCGACGGGCGCGGCCGCCCCAACGAGCGCGCGCACGTCGGCCACGAGATCCACCGGCGCCGCTGAGGGCGCTACAATCACGGCAGAGGCGGGTTTCGTGGCCATTTGGCGATGATAGCGCGGCGATTCTATATAGTATAGGGTGTTGATAACGACCTATTATCACCACTGTATATCTCGGCACGATTTACTTAGATGCCTGTTCGGTTTACTGTTGGCTATGCCCGCACCTTCCTCGCCGGCCCGCTTCGGCCCCACTTACAGCCCGCGGATGGTTGCAAGCGTAGCGTCGTGTACAGCGGCAATTTCGCGCCTCGATGCCCGCATTTGCGTCAGTTCAGCCGCATCCGCCTGGGCGCGCCGAGCTGCTTGGTCGGGCTATGCGCGGGCGCTCCACCTGCAGGCGGCGGAGATCGACGAAATCGACGTATTTTCCTGGGGCTGCGGCATCCATATTCCAGAACGGCCGCGGCGCGCGACCAACGTGGATGTATTCGACGGCTTCCCGGCGTGGGCGCAGGCGCTGCGCGAGCCTGATCGGCTCGCCTGGCGTGACAAACTGCCGGTAGCTGTAACGGAACCGCATTTTGTCACGGAGCACCCTGCCCTCGTCCGGGCCCTCGAGCGTGTTCGCCAGCATGCCCGCATCGACGCGACCATCGAGCCATGGCTAGGCCTGGCCTTCGCGCTGCGCGATTACGATCTGACGACGACGCCGCTGCCTTGCCTCGCGGGAGGGGCCAAGGCGCTGCGCCTCAAACGCATGCCAGCGGACCATGACTGGCAAGCGGCCGTTCGCTCGGTTGAAGCGGCCGCCATTGCCGGGCTTGATCGCCTCGATCGACTCGAAAGGCTTTATCGGGATGCGCAGCGCAAGATTATGGCCGAGTATCGGCCAGGCATGCTTCCCGCCCTTGCTGCGCTAAGCTGCCATCATCCGGTGCTTTCGCCGCAATCGGTGGCTGGCGCGCTCGGCTTGACTCTTGCTGGCGCGAGCAAGCTCCTAGCACGAGCCGCCTCGGCCAAGCTTCTCGTCGAGATTACGCGGCGGCGTTCCTGGCGCATCTTCGTTGCCGCAGATCTAGCTGTCGACTTTGGCTTTGTGGCGCCCAAACGCGGCCGACCTCCAAAGGAGCCCCCTCCCCTGCCCCCACGCCGGGACCTGGCCGAGGCGTTTGTCGCCTTCGACCAGGAGATGGAGCGCATAGACGCGCTTCTTGCGAGCCGCTGACCTCCACTCCGGTCGCATTGGCTAGCGCTTCCGGAGTCGCAGTCCGCCGGTTTTGCTCAAGGTTCAAGCAGGCTGCGGATCGATTCCAGAACCTCGTCGGTCGAAGCACCCGAGCGTGGCAGTACCTTCAAGGACAGGCCGCCGCGGCTGCCCCGCGTATAGCGCAACATCGCCTTCCCGTTCCTCGCCTTAAGCTCCACTTCCGCGCCACCCTTTTGCTTTGGGGCGACAGTCGCGCGCACGAGCCGTTTGGCGACCTCGGCGCCCGGCAGTTTGGCTCCGAGATCGGCTCGCTCGCTCTCGATCAGCCGCGCCTCTGCCTCCATCAACGGCAACATCTTCGCGTCAACTGAGAGCGGCTTAACGTCGCGGGCAATCCGCACGGTGATATCGTGAGGATCGCTGAAGGCGGCTACGATGGACTGCGGCAGGCGCGCCACGTCGAGCAGCCGGCTGAGCCACGAGCGAGATATTTTGAGGTGCTCTGCCATTTCGGCCTGCGAGCCATTGTAGAACTCCGCCAGGGCACGTGAATATTCCTTCGCCCGCTCCCAATCGGAGATGTCTTTGCGGGAACGATTCTCGATGTCCGAGACCCGGAATGCTTCCTCGTCGGAAACCGACTGGATCGTGATGAGGTAGTCATATTCAGGATGGTGATGCTCACGAAGCCACTTGACCGTCCACCAGCGCCGCACCCCGGCGATGATTTCAAAATCGAAGTCAGGATCGCCTTGCAGCCTCCTGACGATTGCCGGAATGCGCTGCTTCTTCGCCGAGAGAAAAGCGTCAATGAGATCGCGACAGGTCTCTTCATTGAGATGGTCGAGATCGCGATTATGAAGTCGCCACGGCCGGCACCTCGCAGGATCGACCCACTCGGTACGGTCTGTCACCACCTTGCCCGATGCGATGCGGGCCAAGGCCTGGCTGCGGCTCGCCATAATGCCTTCGGCCGGCGCAGCGGTGTCGACGTCGGTTGCCTCGTCGAGACCCTCAGTAAGACTGCTGCCGAAGCCTCTGTTACCCTTGGACATCATCGCTTATCCCACTTGAAATTGTTCCACCCTGCCGCGATTGCCACGTGGCAACTTGGCCTGAAAGCCGCTTGGCGAGGGTTGCGTTGCCACGTGGCAACCGGCGTTCATCGTCGCGGGTGATCCACTGCGTGTGCCTCGCCGCGCCAGACGTAACATATTCATATACTGACGTGTTTCGAGTTGTTGCCACGTGGCAATTCATGTCACGCCACCTCCCCTGCCCGGCTCTGCCAGGTGCGCAGGACATCCTTCTCGATGTCGAGGCAGACCTCGTTCAGGTACTTCACACAGCGGTTGTGGACCTCGTGGGAAGTGACCGGTCGATCCAGTTCGAAAACGGTCTTCATGCGAGAGCTTGCGTTGTCGATTTCGGCGCTCGTACGCAGCACCGAACTGATCATCGAACCTCCAAAAACCTGACGCATCATGGTCAGGATTTCGCTTTGCATCGATTTGCTTTCGTCCACCCTACTTCCGACGAGGCGGATGAAATTGTATGCCGGCTTCACCCTCCCCGCGAGCTTTTCCAGCTGCCGCATGGTAGTGCGCGCCATGTCGATGAAGGAAACGGTTGACGCAAAGTCGATCACGCTCGGCGGAACCGGTATCACCATCGCGTTCGCCGCCTGGAGGACAGCCATGGAGACCATGCCGAGGGCTGGCGGTGGATCCATGATAACGACGTCATAGTCGTCGACCACGTCATCGATCGCTTGCGCGATCATGTCGATGATGTCGAAGCTCTGGTTCTGCGCCAGATAGCCCGCGATCTCGTATTCGAGATTGTAGAGCTTGAGGTTGGCAGGGATCAAATCTAGTCCGAAGAAATGCGTCTTGCGGATGATCTTACGAACCCCGAGCAGCTCGGGGTTGTGGAAGTGCCCGTAAAGCGTGTCTTCTTCTGACAGGTCGATATCAGGTCGATACCCGAACATCATCGTCGAGCTTGCCTGGCTGTCGCAGTCGATGAACAGCACGCGATAGCCACGAATGGCGAAATGCTGCGCTAGGTGAAGTGCAATCGTCGACTTGCCCACACCTCCCTTGAAGTTCGACACGGAAATGATGGCCGGCACGTCCTCAGGCGAGCGCCACGGCCGCGTACCGAACACCTCGCGCATATGGTCGAGTTCCTCGAGTGAATATTGCACCCGGTGACCGGACGCTGTCCGCCCCCGCGCCGGCAGGCGGCCGTCCCGTTCGGCCTCGCGGATTGCAGAAGCCGTGCGGCTAACCAGCGCCGCCGCCTTCGAGATGGGGAAGGACGGCCCCTTCTTCGCGCCAGTCTCTGGATCAATTGCGTTGTCCCGGATCCGTTTCAGGATCGTGAGCGCGCGCCGGTGCAATAGGCCGAGACCGTCATCCAGCAGTTCGTCCTGAGGTGCTTCTAAGGTTTGTTCGCTCGCCATGGCCGCCACTTTGTGAGATTGAAGCCAATCTCTACCGTCGTTGGCAGTTTGGAGCAAGAATTGTCCACCAACCTTGCAACTTCACCGATGATCTCCGAGCCGTTCTGGGGCTTCGAGAGTTCGCCGGCTCCTGACTTGCGGCAGCGACCGATGATCTCGGTGCGGTTTTCCGCGGCCAGTGCGTTCCCGAGCGCTCAGGCCGTTGTGGGGATCAGGGCTGTGGATAACCGCCGATGATGTCGGTGCGAGCCGATGAACTCGGTGCCGGAAAGCGATGATCTCGGTTCCGACCCGACCGATGATCTCGGAGCCCATACCTAAAGACTCGAATCCCTATAGAAATCCGATTGGGCGAATCGTTTTTCAATTTTGAAAAGGGGAGGGAGCAAACCGCACCGACATCATCGGTAAATTTGGAGGTTTCGCCCTGCTGCCGGCGCTGAAACTGCCAACATGCTTGCCAAAGCCGTCCGAAGCTGTTGAAAGGAGCCAATCAGAGCCCGTGAGTCGGGGAAGGACAAAGGCATGAGCGGTGACAGCCATAAACCGATAGGGCATCAATACGCTCTGGCCATGCTCGACGGCGGCGAGGACCGGGTTCGCCGGGTCGCCCAGGCCGCTGGCACCCAACTTACGATGGACGCCTTCCTACGCGTTCATGACGAAGAACCGGTTCCGGCTTTCCTCCATTCCGCGCTCTGCGCCATGAGCCTACCCACAAAACGGCCGAAGGACGACACCCAGCCGATCTTACGCGAAGACGGCAGGTATGCTCTCGCCATCAATCCCAAGCCTATTCTTCAGACGGTGGACGGAAAGCCCGTCTTCCGTAGCTTGGGAGTTCCGTACGGAGCCTATCCGCGAGTCGCGCTGATTTATTTGCTTTCCCAGGCCGTCACGAAGCGCTCGCGTGATGTTTATCTGGGCCGCAACTTCACCGAGTGGATGCGCCGGCTCGGGTATCAGACCGTGTCCTACGGACCGCGCGGCACGGCCAACCTCATGCGCGAGCAGGTCGACCGTCTGCTCGCTTGCGAGTGGCAGATCCGGTGGGACGGGACGGATGCCGGCGATAACGCCTTCGCCGTCCGAGACGTCAAGATCTCCAACGAATATGCCGGAAGCTTGGGCGCGAACGGTGCTTTTGCCCGCGAGATCCGGATGTCCGAAGCGTTCTATAGCCATTTGGTGGATCATGCGGTACCGCTCAACGAAGTCGCCATCCGCGAGTTGAAGGGCACCCCTACGGCGCTTGATCTCTATACCTATTTGGCATATCGGCTACCGCGGATCACAGGCAAGGGTCAGGTCATATCCTGGGATCAGCTTGCCAAGCACCTCGGCAACGATGCCGACAGCAAGCGCTTTCGTCAGACGGTTCGAGAGACAATGCAGCTCGTGTCGGCTGTCTATCCGAACGCAAATGTCGATCTCTCGGGACGCAAGGTCGTGCTTCACCCGTCCCCGGCGCCGCTGGAGCGCAAGCTCGTGGGGTCACACTTGCGGCTCATCGGTGCTCAGCCGGATCAAACGGCACCGAGATCATCGGTCAGCGCGCCAAGAGCGAAAGCTCAGGTCGGCAAGGACGAGCCCAAGCAGGCTTTCCCTGCAGGTTCGATGAGCTACGGAACACGAGAGGCAGCCTTTAGAGCGATTGGCCTTGAAAAAGGCAAACCCTGGTCGGTCGATGATATGGCGACAGCGTTCCGGGCAGGCTTTCCGGGGATCAAGCAGCCACGGACCGACACCGAATGGCTACGCGTCTGGGAGGCGTTCGTCATCCGCTATGCCGAGCGGCGATCTCAATCCGGCAGCGAATGACCGATGATCTCCGTGCGTTTCCGATGCTGCCTGAGAACAGCAGCGGGGGAGGGAGCAACCCTGCCGTCGCCATCCAAGGTAAGCCTAGAGGGCCGCTACGAAGGTGCCCCCCAAGGCTCATAAGAAGAAGATGTAGCTCGCCAGTTGTAGCTGGCTCAACCCCCGCAAACTCACATAGACAGCAGCGTTGACTTCACCGGCGGCATTACGCTGATCTGCAGGTCCTTGTTGGTCCTTCGCCCGAGATTCAGGCTAATCCCTTGAACTCCATAGCATTTCGCTAGGGGTCCGGCACAAGGTGCAACGCTGCCCAGGCCAGCCACTGTGCACGCCCCCAGTTCCTCATCTGAACAGTTCAGGCCGCGTAGAGATGCCCCCCGAAGCTCATACAAAGCGAAGAGAAAGACGGCGGCACCTCGCTGACGCGACGGCTGCTTCACTGTGGGCGCATGGAAAGAGGGGAGGGGGAGGGCTAGCAGCGAAAGGATGAGCTCATGTCCCTAGTCGCTCTCAAGCCCAGCCAGGAGCTGGTCGATTTAGTCGGATCCCTCGGCGGGCAATGGCATGGCCGGGTCGCCATGTGCCGTTGCCCATCCCATGCTGACAACAGGCCGAGCCTTTCCTTGCGCCAAGGCAATCGCGGAATCCTCGTCACCTGCTTTGCCGGGTGTGATCGAGAAAATGTCCTGCGCGAGCTCCGGCGTGTACCAAACCGCGGGCCGTTTACCTACAATGACGGGCCCTTGCCCCACGCCGGCAATGTCGAACGTCTTTGGGCTGAAGCGCAGCCTGTCGAGGGCACCCTGGCGTGTCAAACGGCGTTCAAAAGGGACCCCCGATCGGCG
>JAEXHR010000368.1 GCA_023449855.1 Pseudomonadota bacterium
ATCCGGCGCCGAGCGAGGAAGAACTCGCGGCTGCCGAACCGGCGCGCGAGGAAAACGCCGACGACTCGTTCGAAGACCTGTTTGCCGTTGCGGAGACGACAGAGACAGAGGCTGAGCCTGTCGCAGCAAGCCTCGCTCCGCCGGAACCGCAGGACCACGAACCGCAAAGCGTCGTGGCGCAGCCTGCGCCCGATGCGCTGCCGCCGCTCGCGCCGCGTACGACGCCGCTGCGCTTCGTCTGGCAGCTTGATGACCAAGACACCTTCAGCATCGATCCCGGCGACTTCCTTCGCCTGATCGGTCCGCAAGCGGCCGCGATATCCGGCCGCAAATGGAGCGACATCTCCGCCGAATACAGGCTCGATCCCGATCATCGCTTCGCGCAGGCGCTTGCCACGCGGCAGACCTGGAGCGGCGTCACGCTGTTGTGGCCCGTAGACGATGGCGAGCGTCTTGCCGTCGAACTGTCGGCGCTGCCGCTGCAGGACCGCGATCGCGGCTTTGCCGGTTATCGCGGTTTCGGCATCTGCCGCGATCTGGGTGGCATGAACCGCCTGATCGAACGACAGCATCCGAAGCCGAGCGATCCGCCGCCGCGACCGCTTTCGGCCGATCTGGCGCAGGCCGGACCGATCAACGCCCCCATCGACGCACCTAACGCACCACCCGACGACCACATCTCAGAGCCGCCGCCGCCAGAACCGATCCAGACAAACGAAGCGATCTCCACCGTGCAGCCCCCCGAAAACGTCGTTCAGTTCCGACCAGGCGATCCGAAGGCGCCGGCGCTGTCGCCGGGCGAGAACAGCGCCTTCAACGAACTCGCGCGTCAGCTCTCGGCCCGGCTGGAATCCGAGACGGGCCTGATCGGCACGCCTTCGATCGCACCGGTGGAAGCCATCGATCCCGTGGAGAGCGAAGCCGAAGCGCCCGCCGCCTGGCTGACCACGCCGCCCGCCGCCCCGCGCGGCGAGATGGGACGCGACCGCATGCTGCTCGATCTGATACCCGTGGGCGTGCTGATCTATCGCCTGGACCGTCTGGTCTATGCCAATCCCGCCTTCCTCGCGCAGATGAACTATCCGACGCTCCACGCGCTCGAAGATGCCGGCGGCCTCGACACGCTGCAGGTGGAGCCCGACGTCTCGGCGGCGTCGAGCGCGTCCGACGGCGGCACCATGGTGACCATCTCCGCCAATGACAAAGCCGGCGACGGCGCCTTGCACGCACCGGTCTCCGCGCGGCTACACGCCATTAACTGGGACAACGAGCCCGCGCATGCGCTGATCTTCGAGCCCGTACAGGCCAAGGCGACTATCCCTGCCGCCACGCCCGAGCCCGTGGTCGAAGAGCCGCCGCCCGCCGGCCATATCGATGCGGAAGATCTCGCCGCGATCCTCGACACCATGGCCGAGGGCGTCGTGATGTTCGACGCCGAGGGCAACATCAATTCCTGCAATCGCAGCGCCGAGGCGCTGTTTGGCTACGACGGCGAACTACTCACCCAGCGCAACGTGGTCGATCTGTTCGCCCATGAGAGCCGCCGCATCGTCAGCGACTATCTCGCCAGCGTGAAACAGGCCGGCGCTGCCAGCCTGCTCGATCACGGCCGCGAGGCGCTCGGCCAGGTCCGCGCCGGCGGCCTCGTGCCGCTGTCGATGATCATCGGCCGCACCCGCGCCGCTGGGCCGAATTTCTTCGCCGTGTTCCGCGATCTCACCCAGATCAAGAAGACCGAAACCGAACTCCTCAGCGCCCGCCGCCAGGCCGACCGCTCCGCGACCGCCAAGGCCGATGTGCTCGCGCGCATCAGTCATGAGGTCCGCACGCCGCTCAACGCCATTATCGGCTTTGCCGATGTGATGATCGACCAGCGCTTCGGCCCGCTCGGCAATGAGCGCTACGGTGAATATCTGCGCGACATCCGCGCCTCCGGTGAACGCGTCATCGCCATCGTCAACGATCTGCTCGACCTCTCGCGCATCGAGACTGGCAAGATCGACCTCGCTTTCTCTACCCAGAATCTCAACGAGATGGTGGAGCAGTGCGTCGCCGTCATGCAGCCGCAGGCCAATCGCAGCCGCATCATCATCCGCACCTCGCTGTCGCATCTGCTGCCGACCATCGTCGCCGACGCCCGCGCGCTGCGGCAGATCACACTCAACCTGATCGGCAACTCGATCCACCTCGCCAATGCCGGCGGACAGGTGATCGTCTCCACCGCACTGTCCGATCAGGGCGATGTGGTATTGCGCGTGCGCGACACCGGCCACGGCCTGAACGATACCGAAGTGGCAGCAGCGCTGGAGCCGTTCCGCAGCGCCGGCCCGAGTGACACCGAAAGCGCCGGCGTCAGCCTGTCGCTGACCAAGGCGCTGGTCGAGGCCAATCACGCCCGCTTCCAGATCAAGAGCGCGCCGAGCTCCGGCACGCTGATCGAGGTGGCGTTCTCGAATGCAGGCAACGCCGCGATCAACGCATGATCGTAGGGCGGATGAGCGTAGCGTAATCCGCCGGCAGAGTTCATGTGACGAAGAACGGCGGATTACGCTTCGCTCATCCGCCCTACGACGCGGCGTTTGCGATACCCCACCAGCAGCGGCCCATAGACAATTGCAAAGCCGACAAACGCCGAGGCCCAGGCGAGCGCAGCCATGTGCAGCAACGGCATGCCATAGGTCGGTGCGAGCACCGCGCCGATCCGCGCCAAAGCCGCGATGATGACCATCCCATAGATCGACAACGTCGCCTTTGAGGCATGCAGTGCCTGCCCGGTATGGCCGAGCGATGCGCGGCTCATCACGGCCAGCGTCATCACCCCGGCTGCGCCCGCCATCCAGGCATGCAGCCCCGCGCCACCCGGCAGGCCATCGCGCCAGGTCGCAGCCGTGAGCAGAAAGCCGACAGGAACGAAAGCGTAGCCGATATGAAGGATCAGCAGGAGCGCCTCACCCATCGTGCGATCGCCCGCCCAGCGCGCGAGGCGCACGATATGCAACAGACCGGCAACCAGAAGGAACAGAGCCGTCACCGCATAAGCGGGGCGCGCGATCCACAACAGCAATGCCGCCGCGGTCAGCACAAGCACCATCCTGTCGAACCGGGCGAACGGCACTGGCAAGCGTCCGGGATTCTCCCGCACCAGCCAGTTGCGCGTAAAACTGGGAATGATGCGACCACCGATCAGGCAGATCAGCAGCACCACGACAGCGATACCGATGCGAATGCTGATGTCAGCCATCACGACGTAACGCGTTTCCAGATGAAACGTGACATTACCGATCAGCAGGCAACCGACAATGCCCACCACCGGCAGATTACGCCAGTTCTTGCCGGCCGCGATCTCGCGCGCAGCGGCAATCACGACCAGCAAAAGAAAGCTCACATCCACCAGCATGGCGGCAAGCCATCCGATATGTGCCGAGAAGGTGACGACGACGCGCCCAGCGATCCACACCAGCACCAGCCCGAGCAGCGGCAGGCCACGGATCGGCAAACGCCCGGTCCAGTTCGGAATGGCGGTGAACAGGAAGCCCGTCACCACCGCCGACAGGAAGCCATACAGCATTTCGTGAATATGCCAGTCGCGCGGCACAAAGCTCGAGGCGATCGCCAGCCAGCCGTGGAAAGCCGGCATCCACACCAGGATCGACAGCCCGGCATATAATGCGCCGAGCAGGAAGAACGGTCGGAAGCCGGCAGACAACACCGGCGCGTCGGCGATGGCACGGAGATACGACGACATCGTCACCTCCTCACAACAGGTTCGCTACTTTACAGCAGCCTTCTCGAACAACCCGGCAAATGCCGGCTTGGCCTTGCCCGGATGCGTCACGGCTTTCGCTTCGTCGACATTGGCCGGCGTTCCAACGACGACCAGAGCCACCATGCCCATGCCGTAATGCGGCATGCACTTGATACCGTAGACACCGGGCTTGTCGAAGGTCACGGCAGCGTCCTGATTCATCTTGCCGACGAACGGCGTAGCATCGGCCGGCATCATGCCCTTGATGGATTCGGCCATATGGGTCTTGTCGGTAGCGACGAATTTCACGGTATCGCCCGGCTGCACTTTGACAAGCGCCGGCTCGAACACCATGGCCGTTCCGTCGGATCCCTTGTTGAGCATCTTGACCTCGACTTCCGCGGCCGTGGCGGCGCCGGCAAACGAGATCAGGACAGCGGCGGTTGCAAGCATGACGGTCTTGCGCATCGGACTTTCTCCAGTTTCCCCGCACATTCAGCGGGATACTGGAAACTAGACACCAGGCGCCTGGCCGACATTGCTATAGCGCAAACTTCCGCTTGATCGCGCTCAACAGGCGCGGTCTAGAAGGGCTGCCACTCAAGACTGCAAGCCCAGGCCTGGAAGCCATGCCAATCGACAGTTCACTGGTTGTACATCTGCCGCTTTTTGCGGGCCTGGACACGACCGCATGCGAGACGATCCTGCACGACGCGCATTCGATCCGTGTCGCCAGGAACAAGTCCGTGTTCGAGCAAGACGAAGAGGTGCATTCGTTCTTCCTCCTGCTCCATGGTCATATCCGCGCCGCCAAGATGACACCGGCCGGCGAACAGGTGATTGTCCGCTATGTCGCGAGCGGCGAGATCTTCGGTGTCGCCCAGGCGATCGGTCTCTCGCACTATCCTGCGACGGCGACCGCCGTGGAGGACAGCGTGGTTCTCTCCTGGCCGGCCGCCACATGGGCGCGGCTTACCGCACAGTTCCCGGCTCTCGCCGCCAATACGTTGAAGACCGTCGGCGGCCGGTTGCAGGAAGCGCATCACCGCGTCGTCGAGATGTCGACGCAGCAGGTGGAGCAACGGGTCGCCCACGCCTTGCTGCGCCTCGCCGATCAGTCCGGCCGCAAGACCGATCAGGGCACCGCCATCGATTTCCCGCTCAGCCGGCAGGACATCGCCGAAATGACCGGCGCCACCATTTTCACCGTCAGCCGCACGCTCAGCAATTGGGAGCAGCGCGGCCTGATCGACAGCAGCCGCCAGCGCATCGTACTTCGCGAGCTCGAAACCTTACGCTCGCTGGCGGATACTGTACCGGGTGAAGACAGTCGCGCGTTCGGAAAGAACTAGGCAGCCTTCGAAACCGGAGCTTCGCCCGGCATGTCGTCCAGCCGGATGGCCACCTGCCCGCGGACACCGACCCCATCTCCGCGATTCGCGATCGTCAGCGTGAAGCCGCTGCGATCGGCGGCACTCTTGGCGATGGCGAGCCCAAGACCGGTGCCGTCGATATCCGCCGGCGCGGCACGGAAGAAGCGATCGTAAAGATGCGGTAGCGCCGCCTCGGGAATGCCGCATCCGGTATCGAGCACCTCGATGACGAGGCCCTTGTCGGAGCGTTGCGTTCCGACACTGATCGAGCCGCCCGCACGCGTATAGCGCACGGCATTGTCGATCAGGTTGGACACGATCAGGCGAAGATCATCGGCGCGGACATTGAGTTCGCAACCCGGCCGCGGCAACACCGCGAGCGTAACGCCCTTCGCCTCCGCCACCGGCGCAAAGCCCGATGCGATCAGTCCGATCAGATCCTGTGCATCGACGAGTTCGGTATCGCTCTCGATAGACGCGTCGGCGCGCACCAGCGTCATCAACTGGTTGACCGAATAGGATGCGCGACGGATGCCATCGAGCAGATCCTGCGCGATCTCGCGGGATGGTCCGCTCAACTCGCGCGCGCGCAGATTGTCGATCTGGATCTGCAAGGCCGCGAGCGGCGTGCGCAATTCATGCGCGGCGTCGGAGACAAAGCGGCGCTGCGTGTCCAATGCAAGCTGATGGCGCTCGATCAGCGAATTCATGGCCGTGACCAGCGGGACCACTTCGAGCGGTACACCCTGCAGGGCGAGAGCATCTTTCGCCTCCGCGCTGCGCTCGCCGATTTCCGACGACAGCTTGCCGAGTCCCGACAGCACCCGCTTGACCGCCCAGGAGATCAACAGCCACGCGATCGGTATCGCCACGATCAACGGCACGGACGCGCCTGCGGCCGCATAGGCCGCCACTTCCTCGCGCGCACTCCAGCGCTGCGAGACCTGGATCGCATGGCCGCCATCGCGCGACCGGAACACGCGCCAGCGTTCGCCGCCAGCAGTGACATCGGAATAGCCGAGCTCTTTCTGAAACGGGATATCGACGACAGGGCCGGAGCGGTGCAGCCGCGCCTTGGCCTCGTCCCAGATCTGGATCACCAGCTGATCTTCGAGTTCGGCATCGATCCGCGGTTCGATATCCTGCCGGAACACGAAACCCGCGGCCATTGCGACCTCATGCAGCGCATTGTCCTGAAAGCTGTTCACTTCGTACTTGACGAAGTAATAGGACGTGACGGCGGCAGCGACGCCGATGGCGATCAGGAGACCCGTGACATAGTTCATCACGGTCTTTCGCAGCGACGTCATGTCTCCTCCTTCGTTACCGTCCAGCCGGCGCCACGCACATTGCGTACGATGTCCTTGCCGAACTTCTTCCGTAGTCCATGAATCACGACATCGACCGCGTTGCTCTGGACTTCCTCGCCCCAGCCATAGATCCGGCTCTCGATCTGGCTCCGCGACAGGATTTGGCCGGGCCGCTCCATGAGCGCATTGAGAACAGCGAATTCCCGAACCGACAGCAGATGCTTGATATCGCGGAATGTCGCCACCTGGGTCGACGGATCGAGCGTGATGTCACCCGCCGTCATCAGCGACTGCGCACGGCCATTGGCGCGGCGCATCACCGCCCGCATCCGGGCCAGTAATACCGGCAGTTCGAACGGCTTGACGATATAGTCGTCGGCGCCGAGGTCGAGCCCGGCCACCATGTCCGATACACCGTCGCGCGCGGTGATGATGAGTGCGGGAGTCATGAGCCCGGACTGCCGCTTGGACTTGAGCACATCGAGGCCGGATAATTTCGGCAGGCCGATATCGATCAACGCCATGGCATATTCGGACCGGTCCAGCGCCGCCAGACCATCGACACCGTTGCGCGTCCAGTCGACGGTCATGCCGTTCTCGCTCAGGCCTCGCACCAGCGCCTTGCCCAGCATCGCATCGTCTTCAATCAACAAAATACGCATCGGGCGCAATTATGCCTTGACCATCGAGAGTTTTACAATCGGTCACGCAATAGACTGATGTTTAGAGCCATTACAATCCGCTTCGGGCCAATTGAGACGCGGGTGTCACAGCACTGGGCATATCGGCTCGACTTCGAGTTATTGTAATCGCGATCTAATTCGCCCCTAATTCTCCAAATTGCAGATGTGCCCGCGTGTTTCCGGGGAGAAACGCGACCATTCGCCATCGATGGCGACGCAAGAGAATTCAGGGGCCCTATCATAATGACGAGCAAGACCACGACCGGGGGATTTTGCCTTCGCGCACGCAAGGCATTCTTCATTTCCACGAGCGCAGCAGCCGTGCTGGCCGCAGGCTTGTGCATCTCGGAATCGGCAACGGCCCAGAGCGCGGCTCCAGCGGCGTCCACACTGCCTCCCGTCCAGGTCGATGCCCCCGGTGCCCGCGTCCGCCGCGCCCAACCCAAGCGCGCCGCCACCAATCGTGCCGCCCGCACCCAGCGCGCCGTGCAGGCGCAGCCTGTGCGCCAGCCGCTCAGCGTGAGCAGCCAGGACGCCCGCACCGGTCAGGTCGGCTACATCACCACCAGCGTTGCCTCCGGCACCAAGACCAACACGCCGCTCGTCAATGTGCCGCAATCGGTCTCTGTGCTGACCAAGGAATTCATCCGCGATCAGGACTTCCGCAGCATCGGCGAAGCCGTGCGCTACGTGCCCGGCGTCGTTCCTCATCAGGGTGAAGGCAACCGCGACGACCTCGTGATCCGCGGCCAGCGCACCAATGCCGACTTCTTCATCGACGGCGTTCGCGACGACGTTCAGTATTTCCGCGATCTCTACAATACCCAGCGCATCGAGGTGCTGAAGGGGCCGAATGCCATGATCTTCGGCCGCGGCGGCGGCGGCGGCGTCATCAACCGCGTTCAGAAGGAAGCCGACGGCGTTCCAATCCGCGAAGTCACCGTCCAGGGCGGTTCCTATGACAACAAGCGCGTCACCGTCGATACCGGCGGCGCCGTGAACGAGAATGTCGCGGCACGCATCAATGCGATGTACGAGAATTCCGGCTCCTATCGCGATTTCGTGCGTCTGGAGCGCTACGGCATCAACCCGACCGTGACGGTTCGCGGCGAGGATACCAGCATCAAGCTCAGCTACGAATATCTGCATGACGACCGTACTGCCGATCGCGGCATTCCCGCCCAGAATTCCGGCTTCACACCGACGCCCGCACGCCCGACCGTGCCCGTGAACACCGGCTATGCGACCTTCTTCGGCAACCCCGACCAGAGCTATTCGAAGCAGGACGTGCACATCGCCAATGCGGTGATCGACCACGATTTCAACAATGGCCTTACCGTCAAGAACTCGTCTCGCTATGCGAATTACGACAAGTTCTACCAGAACGTCTTTCCGACCACCGGCACCTTCGTGACGCCAGCTGGCATGGCGTCCATCTCGGCCTATAACAATCTCGTCCAGCGCGAAAACCTGTTCAACCAGACCGACTGGACCTATCGGACCCATACCGGTCCGATCAAGCACACCATTACGTTCGGCACTGAATTCGGCCAGCAGAACACGTTCAGCCTGCGCAATAGCGGTTTCTTCAATGGAACCAGCACCCGCAACGTCCCGGTCGATAGCCCGACCAGTACCGCGCCATGGACGTTCTCCCACGCCGCGACAGACAACAACGCCTATGCGACGTTGAACCTTGCATCGGCCTATGTGCAGGATCAGATCGAATTCAATCGCTACCTGCAATTCATCGGCGGCGTGCGCTACGATCGCTTCGATCTCACGGCTACCAATCTCAATCCGGGCGGCACCAGCGACAGCCGCGTCGACAATCTCGTCTCGCCGCGTGCCGGCGTGATCGTGAAGCCGATCGACAATGTCTCGATCTATGGCAGCTACAGCATCTCCTATCTGCCGAGCGCAGGCGATCAGTTCTCGTCGCTGACGCCGTCGCTGGCCGTCACCGTGCCGGAAAAGTTCATCAACAACGAAGTCGGCGTGAAGTGGGACATCAACCCGCGCCTGCAGGCTGCCGTTGCGGTGTATGACCTCGACCGTGAGAACCAGCGCTTCATCCAGAACGGCCTGGTCGTCGCCTTCGGCAAGACCAACACCAAGGGCGCCGAACTCAGCCTGACCGGCTATCTCACCGACCAGTGGCAACTGACCGGCGGCTACGCCTATACCGACTCGCGCATCGTCGATGCCTCGTCGGCCAGCATTGTCGCCGGTAACCGCGTCGGCCTCGTGCCGTACAACACCTTCACGATGTGGAACAAGTATCAGTTCACCGAGATGTGGGGCGCCGGCCTCGGCGTCATCCACTACGACAACTTCTTCGCCACCTCGGATGACACTGTCCGCCTGAAAGCCTTCACCCGGGTCGATGCGGCCGTCTACTTCCGTCTCGACAAGACCTGGCGCGGTCAGCTGAATATCGAGAACCTGTTCGATACCCGCTACTACGCCACCGCAGACGCCCCGAACAACATCACGCCCGGCTCGCCGCGTGCCTTCCGCGCGTCGGTCACCGCAAGCTTCTAAGCACGAAATGAGCCGCGGGTGTTTTGCACCCGTGGCTTCTCTTCTTTTGAACAATTCTAATCGTATGACGCGCGACTTTCCGTCACTGACGCGAAATCGTCCACTGCGCTACGTCACAACCATTGCAACGCCCCTGCCGGAGCCCATCCATGATCAAGCGATACGCCCTCGGGACTGCCCTCGTTCTTGCGCTCGGCGCCCCCGCTGCGCAGGCCTCGGGAGAGGTCAATGTCTACACCTATCGCGAGACAAAGCTGGTGCAGCCGCTGTTCGACGCCTTCACCAAGGATGCCGGCATCAAGGTCAATGTGATTTCCGCCTCGTCGGGCCTCGAGCAGCGCATCAAGACTGAGGGCGCGAACAGCCCTGCCGACGTGCTGCTCACCGTCGACCTCGGCCGCATCGATGATGCCGTGCAGGCCGGCATCACCCAGCCGATGAAATCCGAGGTGATCGAGAAGACGGTGCCGGCGCAATATCGCGATCCCGACGGCCAGTGGGCCGGCATCTCCATGCGCGCCCGCGTGATCTATGCCTCGAAGGACCGGGTGAAGCAGGACGCCATCACCTATGAGGAGCTCGCGGACCCCAAGTGGAAGGGCAAGATCTGCATCCGCTCCGGCCAGCACATCTACAATAACGGCCTGTTTGCCGCCTACGTCACCAAGCACGGCGAAGCCAAGGCCGAGGAATGGCTGCGCGGCGTGAAGGCCAATCTCGCGCAGAAGCCTTCGGGCGGCGACCGCGAGCAGGCGCGCGACGTCGCGGCCGGCAAATGCGATATCGGCATCGGCAACACCTATTACTGGGCGCTGATGATGAACAGCGATCCCGACAAGAAGCCGTGGGCCGAAGCGACCAAGGTGATCCTGCCGACCTTTGCCGGCGGCGGCACCCATGTGAACCTGTCCGGCGTGCTGCTCGCCAAGCATGCGCCGAACAAGGCCAACGCAGTGAAGCTGATCGAATGGCTGGCCGGCGACGAAGCCCAGAAAATCTACGCGGATACGAACTACGAATATCCGGTGAAAGCGGGCGTCGCCGTCAATCCGACCATCGCCGGCTACGGCAAGCTGAACGCCGATCCGATGCCGATCGCCAAGATCGCCAGCAACCGCAAGGCGGCATCCACGCTGGTGGACAAGGTCGGGTTTGATAATTGATATTCACTCTGCCCTCATCCCAGCCTCAACGCACGCGTTGAGGCGAGAGGAACGGCCTTTTTGGCCGCGTCTCCCCGCGAATGGCAACGCCATTCGCTTGGGATGGCCGAGTGCTCTCATTC
>JAEXHR010000395.1 GCA_023449855.1 Pseudomonadota bacterium
GGCCGAGTGCATGTGGCGAAGAACGGCGGATTACGCCTTCGGCTAATCCGCCCTACGCTGTCGTCAGACCTTGCCGATCTTCTTGGCGGTCGCGACGAGACGCTCGCTATCCTTGGCCACGAAAGCCGCAAAGGCTTCCGAGTCCTGATAGGCCGGCATATTGCCGGCAGCCTCGAAGACCTTGGTGACTTCCGGATCCTTCATCGCATCGCGCACGGTCTCGCGCAGCTTGGTCACGACCGGCGCGGGCATGCCCTTCGGTGCGAACAGGCCAGCCCAGATATAGAACTCGACATCGGAATAGCCGAGTTCCTTGAAGGTCGGCAGATCCGGGAATGCCGCCAGACGCTCACCACCGAAATTAGCGAGAACGCGCAACGTCCCTGCATCGACATGCTGCTTGAGCGTACCTGGTGCCGAGGCAAGTGCCTGGATCTGGCCGCCGATGAGATCGCTCACTGCAGGCGCTGCGCCGCGATACGGCACGTGCAGCATCTTGAGGCCGGCCGAGAGGGCAAACATCTCCATCGAAACATGCAGCGTGCCGAACGGCCCCGAAGAGCCATAGGAGATAGCGCCGGGACGCGCCTTCGCATCGGCGACGAATTCCTGAATGGTCTTCCACGGCGCGCTCGCCGGCACGGCGAAGAGCGTGGGGTCCGCGAGTACGCGGGCGATCGGCTGCAGCTGATCGACTTCATAAGCAACCGGGCGGCCATAAATGCGATCCGACTCCGGCAGCACCGCGAGCGACGACAAGGTCATCAGCAGCGTGTGCCCATCGGGCGCTGCGCGCGCCACCGTGGCATTGCCGAGCGAGCCGCCGGCGCCGCTGCGATTGTCGATGATAACGGCCTTGCCCAGCACCTTCTGCATATAGGTCGCAACCGGGCGTGCGGCGATGTCGGCCTGCCCGCCGGCCGGAAACGGCACGACCATGCTGATATTCTTGCTCGGCCACGCCTCTTGCGCATGCGTGGTCTGGCCGGTCAGCGCGAGGGTCGACAGGCCACCAAGGCCCGCAAGGAAATCACGGCGTTTCATGGATATCTCCCGTTTATCTTATTCAGCAGTGCATCGACTGCGTGCATCGAAAGACAGAGCACGGCCCGAAGGCGCGGCACTATCGAAGCTTGCAGAATTCACGCATGGGGCGGACATCGCCCCATGCGCCTCGATTGTGAGTCAGGCGATCGCGGCGATCAGCCGACCGGATTTTCCAGGCGGCCGATGCCGCTGACTTCGATGGCGACGACATCGCCCTTCTTGAGGAAGCGCGGCGGCGTAAAGCCGAGGCCGACGCCGGCCGGGGTGCCGGTCGCGATCACATCGCCCGGCTCCAGCGTGATGCCCGCCGACAGCGTTTCGATCAGCGTCGGGATATCGAAGACGAGATCGGCCACTGACGCATTCTGGCGCAGTTCGCCATTCACGAAGGTCTTCAGATGCATCTTGGTCGGATCGGCCATGGCGTCGGCGGTGATGATCGCCGGGCCCATCGGGCAGAAGCCGTCGATGCCCTTGCCGATGAACCACTGACGGTGCTGATGCTGCAGCGTGCGCGCGGTCACGTCGTTGATGATCGTGTAACCGAACACATGCTTGAGCGCGTCGGCTTTCTTGATACCGCGGCCACCGCGGCCGATGATCACCGTGAGTTCGCCCTCGTAGTCAGTGCTGTCGGTCGTATCGAGATATTGCGGAATCGCGGCGCCCTGGCCGATCACCGTGCTCGACGGCTTGGTGAAGATGACCGGATATTCCGGCACGATTTCCTTGGCCGAGGAGTCGTAGCCGCTGCCGGCGAATTCCTTGGCATGCTCATGATAGTTCTTGCCGACGCAGAACACGTTGCGCGCCGGGCGCGGGATCGGCGCCAGCAGTTCGACGCCAGCGAGCGGGATCGCGGCGCCGGCGGCACCAGCAAGGCTACCTTTGATGTCGTCGTATTTGGCGATCAGGGTGAGCATGTCCGGCGCGACATTGGCCGGCAGCGGCTGAACCGTGGAAAGCGCCTCGTCCGCGATGCCGACGGTCGGCCGGCCTTCGTGCATGAATGTGACAAGATGCATGGTTTCCTCCTGATGTCAGCTTATGGGGCGGCTCGCGCGCCGCGTCTCCTATAGGTACGGTTATCTTCGATGGGAGATTTGCGCAAGCGGCCGATTCCGGATTTTTCCTCTTTAGTAGACGCGACTAATCGTCTCTTAACGCCATTCCCGCCCTTAACTTTGCCAATCAATACGACCAATTTTCTTGCCGCAGGATGTGACATCGCGCGAAACCGCGCCTAAAGTAGAATCAGATTTTAGAACGAGTGGAGTGACATCCCATATGGCGAAGGCGGCGGCACGGAAGGTCGTACGTGAAGACCCCGTCAGCCGCGCATTCGGCGATCGGGTGCGCACGTTGCGTGAGGAAGCCGAACTCACGCTGGAACAACTCTCGAAACAGTCCGGCGTCAGCCGCGCGATGCTGTCCAAGGTCGAGCGTGGCGAAAAGAGCCCGACCATCGGCGTCGCCCGGCGTATCGCACTGGCCCTCGGCACGTCATTTTCGTCTCTCATGGGAGACGATGACGGCCCCCGCCGCGCCTTTGCGATCGTCCGTAAGGATCAGCGGCCGGTGTTTCGCGACGCCGAGACCGGATTCGAACGTTTCCTGTTGTCGCCAGTCATGGCTGGGATGCCCGTCGAAGTCGCGCTGCATCACCTGCCACCGAAGACATCGACAGGTGAGTTGCCCGCCTATCCCGTCGGCACGTCGAAACACGTTCTGGTCGCGCGCGGCAAGGTCACCGTCAAAACCAAGGACACCGAAACGGTGCTCGACGAAGGTGACTCGCTCTATTTCGAAGTGGATGTCGAACACTGGTTCGAGAACCGCACCACGCGCGCCTGCGAGTATTATCTCGTGATATCGGCGCCGCCCTCATTCGGACGGCGCGAAGGAAAGGCCTGAATTCAGACGTAGGGCGGATTAGCCAAAGGCGTAATCCGCCGCTCTTCGTCACACGCGCTCTGCCGGCGGATTACGCTTCCGCTCATCCGCCCTACAATCCGCGCTCACTTCTTCAAGCACAAACCCACGGTCGGCGTGGTCGCGCATTTCACGCCGTCCGGCGCGCCGCCGCTTGGGCACAGCACCGAGACAAGCGTCTCGCTGGCTTCGCAGGCAACCGCGCCGTCGGCCTGCACGGCCCGGAAGCTGGCCGGCGCAGCCTCGCCCTTGTCGCCCTTTGGTCCGGGCACGCCCTGCGGACCTTGCGGTCCCTGCGCTCCGGCCTGCCCTTGCGCACCCGGCACGCCCTGAACGCCTTGCGCACCTTGCGGTCCCGCCGGCCCTTGAGCGCCTGGATCGCCCTTCGGCCCTTGCGGCCCGGGATCGCGGCCGCAGCCGCTGACCATCAATGCAACGCCGATCGCGACAATTGGAAAGATCTTCATCATGCCCCACCCGTTGATTTCACGCTGTCCATGCCACGGCGACAGAACAAGTCGGCGCCATCGGCCGTGTTCCAGCACGGGGATGATATCGGGAGCGGTATGGAAGGAAAGCTGGAAGCTGCGGCGTCTCTGTTTCAAGACGCCGCAGTCACGTCGTCAGTCGACGTCGTCGATCGCACCCGGCGTGGTGCCGAAGGCGCGCTGGGCCAGGGTCGCGGCCATGAACTCATCGAGATCGCCGTCGAGCACACCCGACGTGTCCGAGGTCTGCACACCTGTGCGCAGGTCCTTCACCATCTGATACGGCTGCAGCACGTAGGACCGGATCTGGTGGCCCCAGCCGATATCGGTCTTGGCGGCCTGATCGGCGGCGGCCTTCTCTTCGCGGCGCTTCAGCTCGATCTCGTAAAGCCGCGCGCGCAGCATGTCCCACGCCTGCGCGCGGTTCTTGTGCTGCGAACGGCCGGCCTGACAGACCACCGCCACGCCGGTCGGAATGTGCGTCAGACGCACCGCGGATTCCGTCTTGTTGACGTGCTGGCCGCCGGCGCCGCCCGAACGCATCGTATCGACGCGGACATCGCTTTCGTTGATCTCGATCTTGATGGAGTCATCCACCACCGGGAAGATCGCCACCGAGGAGAACGAGGTGTGACGACGGGCATTGGAATCGTAAGGCGAGATACGCACGAGGCGGTGCACGCCGCCTTCGGTCTTCAGCCAACCATAGGCATTGTGGCCGGAGATCTGGATGGTCGCCGACTTGATGCCCGCTTCTTCGCCTTGCGTCTCTTCGAGATATTCGATCTTGAAGCCGTGCTTTTCCGCCCAGCGCGTATACATGCGCAGCAACATCGAGGCCCAGTCCTGGCTCTCGGTGCCGCCAGCGCCGGCATGGACTTCGAGATAGGTGTCGAAACGGTCGGCCTCGCCGGACAAGAGCGCTTCCAGCTCGCGGCGCGCGACTTCCTTCTTCAAGGCCTTCAGCGCGTTCTCGGCTTCCGTGACGATGCTCGCGTCGCCCTCGGCCTCGCCGAGTTCGATCATCTCGACATTGTCGTCGAGCTCACGCGTCACCTTGCCAATGCCATCCAGCGAATCCTCCAGCGAGGTTCGCTCCTGCATCAGCTTCTGGGCCTTCTGGGGATCGTTCCAGAGATTGGGGTCTTCGGCGAGAGCGTTCAGCTCTGCGAGTCGTGCCGTGGAAGCATCGACGTCAAAGATGCCTCCTCAGCAGCCCGACTGACTGCTTGATCTCTTCTACGAGGCGTTCGATTTCAGCGCGCATAAAAATTCCGTTCGGTTGGGCGCGTGTGTAACCGCCACGCCCGTCTTATTCAACCCGTCACCGTCGTCATTGCGAGGAGCGCAGCGACGAAGCAATCCAGAAGGCCATGCAAAGAAAGACTGGATTGCTTCGCTACGCTCGCAATGACGACCTGAAATGACCGGCGATCAATACAGACCGCCGGTTCCCGGACGCATGAAGGTGCGGTCGGTATCCGGCGAAATCTGCTGCGCACCGCCACCGTCGGCCACGCCGATCACCGAATAATTGTCCGGCGGCGCCGTGCCCGGCTTGAAGGCTTCGAGGATGGTACGGCCGCCATCGCCCGGACCAGCGCGCATACCGGTCTTGGCGTCGACACGGATCAACTTGATGCCGGCGGGCACCTTGAACGGCACCGCCTGCTTGTCGGCCAGGGCCAGCTTCATGAAGTCCTTGGCGATCGGCGCGGCGAGCGCGCCGCCCGTCGCCCTGGCGCCGAGATTGCGCGGCTTGTCGTAGCCGACATAAATGCCGATCACGACGTCCGGCGAGAAGCCGACGAACCAGGCGTCCTTCTCGTCATTGGTGGTGCCGGTCTTGCCGGCGATGGGCTTGCCGACTTCGCGCAGGATGGTCGCGGTGCCGCCCTGCACGACGCCTTCCATCATCGAGGTGATCTGATAGGCGGTCATCGGATCCATCACCTGCTCGCGGCGATCGACGAGCTGCGGTTCGGGCTGGTTCTTCCAGCCTTCCGGCGCCTCGCAGCCGCGGCATTCGCGCTGGTCATGCTTGAAGATGGTGTGGCCGTAGCGATCCTGGATACGGTCGATCAGCGTCGACTTCACGCGGCGGCCACCATTGGCGAACATGGAATAAGCCGTGACCATGCGCATGACGGTCGTTTCGCCGGCGCCCAGCGCGTAGGACAGATAATTCGGCAGCTCGTCATAGACGCCGAAGCGCTTGGCATATTCGCCGATCAGCGGCATGCCGACATCCTGTGCGAGGCGCACCGTCACCGTGTTCAGCGAGCGCTGAAGCGCGTTACGCAGCGTCACCGGGCCATAATATTTGCCGGTCGAATAGTTTTCCGGACGCCACACATTGCCACCCGTGCCCTGATCGATTTCGATCGGCGCGTCGACCACCACGGTGGACGGCGTGTAGCCGTTGTCCATCGCCGCGGAATAGACCAGCGGCTTGAACGACGAACCGGGCTGGCGATAGGCCTGCGTGGCGCGGTTGAACTGGCTCTGGTCGAACGAGAAGCCACCGACCATCGCGAGCACGCGGCCGGTGCTCGGATCCATCGCGACCATGGCGCCGGAGACTTCCGGATACTGGCGCAGCCGGAACTGGCCTTCGACGGTCGAACCGTCCTTGTTCAGCAGCGGATCGACATAGATGACATCGCCCGGGCTCAGCACCTGCGATACCGCCGTTGGCGTGCGACCACGGCTCGGACCGGCTGCGGCTTTCGCCCAGCGCACGCCGTCCATGGTGACGATGCCTGTCTGCCGATCCTTCGACACCGCGCCGCCGAGTTCGCGGCCCGGCTGGAAGCCGATCCGCGCCGACTGGTCGGAAACGTCGAGCACGACGGCCATCTTCCACGGCGAGATGTCGGACAGCGACTTCACCTCGGCGAGCTTGATGCCCCAGTCGCCGGAAATGTCGATCTTGTTGGTGGCGCCGCGCCAGCCGCGCACCTCGTCGAAATTGATCAGACCATTGGTCATGGTCTTGCGCGCCATCACCTGCAGCTTGGGATCGAGCGTGGTGCGGACCGACAAGCCGCCTTCATACAGCTTCTTCTCGCCATAGCGCTCGAGGATGTCGCGACGCACTTCCTCGGCGAAATACTCGCCCGCGAAGATGTGGGCGTGGCTGCCACGGCCAGTGACGCTCAGCGTCTCCTTGCGTGCCTTGTCGGCATCGGCCTGCTTGATCCAGCCATTCTCGACCAGACGATCGATGACGTAATTGCGGCGCTCGATGGCGCGGTCGCGGTTCTTCACCGGATGCAGCGTCGAAGGCGCCTTCGGCAGCGCCGCCAGATAGGCTGCTTCCGAGACGGTCAGTTCGTTCACCGACTTGTCGAAATAGACCAGCGACGCAGCCGCGATGCCGTAAGCGCCGAGGCCGAGATAGATTTCATTCAGATACAGTTCGAGGATCTTGTCCTTCGAATAGGTGCGCTCGATGCGCATCGCCAGCAGCGCTTCCTTGATCTTGCGATCGAAGGAGACTTCGTTGGTGAGCAGGAAGTTCTTGGCGACCTGCTGGGTGATGGTCGATGCGCCCTGCGGGCGGCGGTTCGAGCCGATATTCTGCAGATACAGCAGGCCGGCACGCGCCATGCCGGTGTAATCGAGACCGCCATGCTCGTAGAAATTCTTGTCTTCGGCCGCGAGGAACGCGTTCACGACGAGCTTCGGAATCGCCTGGATCGGCAGATACAGCCGGCGCTCCTTGGCATATTCGCCGAGCAACTGACCGTCGGCCGCGTGGACGCGCGTCATCACCGGCGGCTCGTAGTCCTGCAGCTGTGAGTAATCCGGCAGGTCTTTCGAGAAATGCCAGATCAGGCCCGCAGCGGCGGCGACGCCCACGAGGAACACGACGGTTCCCGCGGCGAACAAGAACCCGAAAAACCGCACGAGCAGACGCATGTTGAGACGATCCGTTTCAGTCGCTGTGCGGCCATATAGCACAGATGGCAGCCGCCGGGGGCGAAAGTCAGCCAAAATCAATCGACTAGAGACGCCCACAGCCACCTGACGCGGTGACCGATTCTCCGGCCGTACAGCGGTTTTTATAGAATGTGCGCTGTGGCCAAACTAGGGCTCAGACGTTGAAAGCCCTGTCATTTCCAGAATCTTCAATTGCCGGTGCCGGCCGAAACCATGTGCTTGGCAAAATAGCTGTCGATCGACTTGGCGACCGCGCCGACCGTCTTGGAGCGCCAGTTCTCCGACATCAGCGACTGCAGGTCGTCCTTGTTGGAAACGTAGCCCAGCTCGATCAGCACCGAGGGCACGTCCGGCGCCTTCAAGACCCGGAAACCGGCCGATTTCAGCGGATGCTTGTGCATGCGGGTCGTGACCTTCATCTCGCCCACCACCAGACGGGCAAAACGGCCCGAAAAGGTCCTGGTCTCGCGCTGGGCGAGATCGATGAGGATGTCGGCGACATCGGTCGGTTCTTCGGTGAGGTTCACGCCGCCGATGGCATCCGCCTTGTTTTCCAGGTCGGCCAGCCGCTGCGCCTCGGCGTCCGACGCCTTGTCGGACAGCGTATAGACAGTCGCCCCCTGGGCATCGCCCTCGCCTTTGGGCAGCGCGTCGGCATGGATCGAAACGAACAGCGCCGCCCCCTCCTTGCGCGCCATTTTCACCCGGTCATCGAGCGCGATGAAAGTATCGTCGGCGCGCGTCATCACCACGCGGTATTTGCCGAGCTTGTCCAGCCGGTCGCGCAATGCGAGGCCGAAGCCGAGCACGATGCTCTTTTCGTTTTCGCCGCCCGCCTGGGTGCCGTTATCGACGCCGCCATGGCCGGGATCGATCACCACCACCGGGCGACTGTCGGTTGCGGCGGCAGGAACGGCGCTCGCCACCACGGCCGTGGCAACCGGCGCCGGCGTCACGCTACCGGTAATCGCCGGTCGCAGTTCCGGGCGGTTCTCCACCGCCAGCCCCTGCACGAAGGTCGTGCGGTCCACGGCTTCGAGCTCGATCACCATCCGCGCCGGCTGGCCATTGGCCGGATCCAGCGCCGTAGCGCTCTTGATCTTCACAGGTTTCGAGAGGTCGAACACCATCCGCGAGCCACCCGGCATCACCATGCCGTAGCGGAACGCCTTGATCAGCCCGCGCGCCACCGTCCCGGCCCCGGGATCGAGGTGGAAGGCCACCTGCGGCATGTCGATGACGACGCGATACGGGTCCGCCAGCGTGAAGGCACGCAGCGAGATCTTGCGGTCGAGATCGAGGATGAATCGGGTCTGTTTTTCGTCGCCGGCGATACGAACATCGGATGCGATGGGGAGAGACGCCTCGGCCGGCTTCTCAGCCGCAGCCTCGGGCACATCGCCCGGCGCAGCATGGGTAACTGAGCACCAGTCGAACGCCAGCATGGCACCCGCAAGCGCCATTCCCAGCAAAACGATATGGTTTGCGCGGCGCGTCAAGCGAATCCAAAGCCTCCGGAGCAGCCCATCCCTAGCCCATTAGAATCGCAGGGTTAACTTGCGTTTAATGACGCTCTTGCGAATTCCCCGGACTGTTGCAGGGCTGTGACGCTTCCCTTGCCAGCGGGGTTCATTCCACGTATGTACGAAGAGCTGACGGATTAACTCCCGGTTGTGTCGCGTTCAACCTCCCGGTGCAGCGCTCATCTCCCCGATCTCATCGGAGACATGGGCGTTTTTGATCATCCTTCCAAGGCCAGCGCCGGGCGCGGTTTTCGGAAGACATGATCCTGGCCCGAGCGGTGTCCGGTCCCTGGTTCTTACTCGCTTACGGGGCGGTTTCAGACACGACATGACCGAAAACTCCGGCCTCTTTCGGCCGAGTTAGCGACAACCGGCGCACGCATTCGCGT
>JAEXHR010000095.1 GCA_023449855.1 Pseudomonadota bacterium
GTGCCGCTCCGCAGAGGCCGGGACAAGCGCAAATTAGCCGTTGTCTTCGCTGTCGCCCTGGGCTTCCGGATCGAAGAACTCGCCGGCGGCGGCGAGGGCTTCGGCGGCTGCGTCCTGGTCTTCCTGACGGGTCGAGATGTCTTCGCCGCGGTTGATGCGCTCGGCTTCAGCTTCGGAGCGGGCCACGGTGACGCTGACATTGACTTCGACTTCCGGATGCACGGCGATGGCGATCGCGTGCTGGCCGATGGTCTTGATCGGGGCATCGAGCAGCACCTGGCTGCGGGCGAAGGTGATGCCATCGGCTTCGAACGAAGCGATGATGTCGCGCACCGAAACCGAGCCGAACAGCTGGCCGGTTTCCGACGCCTGGCGGATGACGACGACGTTGCGGCCGTCGATCTGCTCGGCAACCTTGGTGGCTTCGCCCTTGGCCTTGATGTTGTTGGCTTCGAGTTCGGCCTTCATGCCGTCGTACTTGGCCCGGTTGTCGGCGGTTGCGCGCAGGGCCTTGCCGCGCTTGAGCAGGAAATTACGGGCGTAACCGTCCTTGACGCGGACGACTTCGCCCATCTGGCCGAGCTTGCCAACGCGTTCCAGCAGAATGACTTCCATTTTCGGTCTCCTTTGATGTGTTCGATTGATGTGAGTTGACGTGAAGCTTTGTCAGGCCGCCGTCTCTGGCGGGCGACGTTCGCCAATTCGCTGGCGAAATCCGAAAAAGGCGTCGGCGAGGCCGAGGCAGGCCATCACCAGCATGGGCCAGCCGAGCACCAGCACCATCGCGTAAATGAGGCTGAGCACGAGCGTGCGGCTGCGCATGCCGACCGTCAGCGCATGCAGCGTCGCGAAGCCGGTGAGCGCGTAAGCCATCAGCAGCGTGGCCGAGACGATCTGCGCGAACATGCCGACGATGCCGCCAAGGAAGGTCAGCGCGATCGCGACACACAGCGCCACCAGTGTCATCGGCGGCAGTGCGAGCGTGCGCAGATCCGGCCATGGCCGCTTGAGCCGGCCGGAGGTCGATGTGATGCGGCCGGCCAGCCAGAGATTGAGCGTCAGCGTGATGATGGCGACCACCGATGCGGCAGACGGCGCGATCATCGAGATGGCGGTGGCGATGTTGTCGGCTTCGCCTTCCGCGCGGCCTGTCATGATGCGCGCGAAGGAGCGCTTGAGCGCCGCGAGGATCGTTTCGCTGTCGGTGCCGAGCGTGAGCAGCGCAGCCATCGTGGTGATGGAGGCAAATACGGCGATCCACAGCAGGATGCGGCCGATCGGATACCACTCTGTGACTGGCCCGGTACTGCCGGTCACGGAGGCGGGGGCCTCGACGGGGCGGCCGAGCAGCGCGAGATGGCCGAGCCACCAGGCCGGCAGCGCGATGGTGATGGCGAAGATGGCGAGATAGCCCATGCCGAACAGCAGGCCGAGCGACGTAGCTGCAGCAATGCCGCCGATCGTGGCCGTCATCGGTCCCCAGCCGAGGCATGCGACCATCAGCGGGAGCGGGGCGAGATAGAACAGGAAAATAGAGACCAGCGCGCCCGAAACAATCGAGGCGAACATCACTGCCGAAGCAGCGCCAGCGGCAAGCGCGATCAGGAGACTGGAAATCATCAGCTGTCCCGCCCCCTTTGAGCGGTTAGAGGCGCTTGGCCCCAACCATCGGCGACCGGACGCCCCGGAGCCTTATGAAAAACAAGAGATAGAACGACCGGCGGCGGAGGCCGGCGGTCGGTAACGTCTTAGCGGATCACGTAGGGCAGCAGGCCGAGGAAGCGCGCGCGCTTGATGGCGCGGGCCAGCTCGCGCTGCTTCTTGGCGGACACGGCCGTGATGCGGCTCGGCACGATCTTGCCGCGCTCGGACACGTAACGCATCAGCAGCTTGCTATCCTTGTAGTCGATCTTCGGCGCATTGGCTCCCGTGAACGGGCAGGTCTTGCGGCGACGGAAGAACGGGCGACGTGCACCAGCTTCAGCCATGTTTCTTACTCCTCAACCGATGCTTCGTTGTCGTCACGCGGGCGGCGCGGGCCGCGGTCCGGACGATCGCCACGGAAACCGCCTTCGCGGTCGCCACGGAAACCACCACCCGGACGATCGTCGCGTTCACGATCGCGATCGGCCTTGCGCATCATCGCCGACGGACCTTCCTCGTGCTCTTCGACACGGGTGGTCAGGTAACGGATGACGTCTTCGTTGATGCGCTCCTGGCGCTCGATCTCGACGATCGCCGAAGACGGCGCGTCGATGTTGAGCAGCACGAAGTGCGCCTTGCGGTTCTTGTTCATGCGGTAGGTGAGGGAGCGCACGCCCCAGTTCTCGGTCTTGGTGATCTTGCCACCAGCGCCTTCGACGATGGTGTTGATCTGCGCGGTGAAATCTTCCACCTGCTGCGCACTCGCGTCCTGACGCGCGAGGAATACATGCTCGTAGAGAGCCATGGGAGTCCTTTCCAGTGTTAGCGCGTCACCCGGCGGCAAGCCCTTCGAACCCTTCGGAAAGGACTCGACTGCTCAGAAGGCGGAAGCACGGGACGACGGACCGACTGGCCCTATCGCAACGAAATCTGTGAAAAGGATTTTGCTGTGACCGTCCGTTCAGCTCCCGGCCGGGATCTGCGGATCGGCGCCTTATACGGATTTTTGCCCGAATGGCAAGGGAAAGACACGCCGGCCGGGTGTTCCCGGCCGCCGGCCTGGGGAACCCGGTTTTGGCGCTGCAACTTGACATCGCCCGTCATGCCAGTGTCTTACGGCGCACGTTTTCAGCAGTTTAACCGAAAAAGCGAGACCGGGGCGAGCCGATGACCGCAGCATTCACATTTCCCGGGCAGGGTTCCCAGGCCGTCGGCATGGGTAAGGCCCTCGCGGACGCATTCCCCGTCGCCAAGGCTGTCTTCGATGAGGTCGATTCGGCGCTGGGCGAAAAACTGACCGCCATCATCTGGGACGGCCCGGCCGAGACCTTGCAACTGACCCAGAACGCCCAGCCGGCGCTGATGGCCGTCTCGCTGGCCACCATGCGTGTCCTGGAGACTGAGGCCGGTATCTCGCTCGCCAGGGACGCCGCTTTCGTCGTCGGCCACTCGCTTGGCGAATATTCGGCGCTGGCGGCGGCCGGCAGCCTCTCCATCAGCGATGCAGCCCGCCTGCTGCGCACCCGCGGTCAGGCCATGCAGAAGGCCGTTCCGGTCGGCGTCGGCGCCATGGCCGCGCTGCTGGGTATGGAATATGACGCTGCCGTTGCCGTCGCCGCAGAGGCGGCGCAGGGGCAGGTTTGTCAGGCCGCCAATGACAATGGCGGCGGGCAGGTCGTCGTCTCCGGCGACAAGGCCGCCGTGGACCGCGCCGTCGAGATCGCCAAGGCCAAGGGCGCCAAGCGCGCCATGCTGCTGCCGGTGTCGGCGCCGTTCCACTGCAGCCTGATGCAGCCTGCGGCCGACGTGATGGCCGAGGCACTGGCCAAGGTGACGATCAACAAGCCGGCGGCGCCGCTGGTGTCCAACGTGCTGGCGTCAGCCATCACCGATCCCGATGAAATCCGTCGCCGTTTGATCGAACAGGTCACCGGCACCGTACGCTGGCGCGAGTCCGTGGCCTATATGGCCGGGCAGGGCGTGACGCGTTTCCTGGAGATCGGCGCCGGCAAGGTGCTGAGCGGTCTGGTGAAGCGTATTGCGGATGGTGCAGTCGGCGTTGCCGTCGGCGGTCCTAATGACATTGCCGCAGCCAAGGACGCGCTGACTGCAGCGCAGTCGGCCTGAGGCCAAAGGAGAGAATGATGTTCGATTTGACTGGCAAGACCGCGCTGGTGACCGGCGCCACTGGCGGCATCGGCGGCGCGATCGCAACCGCGCTGCACGCCCAGGGCGCGACCGTTGCGCTGTCCGGCACCCGCCGCGAGGTGCTGGAAGCGCTCGCCGCCAAACTCGGCGATCGGACCCATGTGCTGCCGTGCAATCTGTCGGATTCGGCAGAAGTTGAAGAACTGGTGCCGTCGGCCGAGAAGGCGATGGGCCAGCTCGACATCCTGGTCGCCAATGCCGGCATCACCCGCGACAACCTGTTCGTGCAGCTCCGCGACGAGGACTGGGACAATGTCATCAACGTCAATCTGACGTCGACCTTCCGTCTCGCCCGCGCCGCCACCAAGCTGATGATGCGCAAGCGTTTCGGCCGCATCATCGCCATCACCTCGGTGGTCGGCGTCACCGGAAATCCCGGGCAGGGGAATTACACCGCGGCCAAGGCCGGCCTGATCGGCATGATGAAGACGCTGGGCGCCGAATATGCCAAGCGCGGCGTCACCGCCAACTGCATCGCGCCGGGCTTCATCGCCACGCCGATGACCGACGTGCTGAACGACAAGCAGCGCGAAACGATTCTGACCAAGGTGCCGGCAGGCCGTCTCGGTTCGCCCGAGGACATCGCGGCTGCGGCGGTTTATCTCGCCTCCAATGAAGCGGCCTACGTCACCGGACAGACGATTCACGTCAATGGCGGGATGGCCATGATCTAGCCGTGCGGGTTCCCGCAACGCTGTGATTCAATTGAGCTTTGGACGGCTGTCGCAGCATGTGGCAATGCCATGTGATGTGTGCTAATCGAGCGTCCAACGGTGGGGCAAAGAAGGCCATTGCAGGAAGTTGAAACCCTGTATATTGGCGGGGCCGAGCCTACCGTTTTCGCGAGGCTCCGACGGGGACGGCGGGGTCATTCCACAAAGCGCGAGAGCGCTACGGTTTAACGAGTTAAACGCTCCATGATGGCTCGTATCGTCTGCGGACGAGCCTGGGTAACAAGCACGAGGTTGAAATGAGCGAGATTGGCGAGCGAGTGAAGAAGATCGTGGTCGAACACCTTGGTGTCGAACCCGAGAAGGTGATCGATTCCGCGAGCTTCATCGATGATCTCGGCGCTGACAGCCTCGACACGGTCGAGCTCGTGATGGCGTTCGAAGAAGAGTTCGGCTGCGAGATTCCGGACGATGCCGCCGAGACGATCCTGACCGTCGGCGACGCGACCAAGTTCCTCGAGAAGAATGCCAAGAGCTAATTTCTTCGCGTGACACATTCTGAAGCCGGCCGGATCGCGTCACCGCGGTCCACCGGCTTCTTGCTGTGAAGCGCGAGAATGAGCTTTTGAAGAAGCTGTGGAGATGCAGATGAGGCGGGTAGTCGTCACGGGCCTGGGCATGGTGTCGCCATTGGGCTGCGGCGTCGAGCCGACCTGGAAGCGTATCCTCAATGGCGAGAGCGGTGCGCGGCGCATCGACACCTTCGAGGTCGCGGACCTTCCGGCGCAGATCGCCTGCATGATTCCGCGTGGCGATGGCGCGAACGGCACCTTCAATCCCGATCAGTGGATGGAGCCGAAGGACCAGCGCAAGGTCGACGACTTCATCATCTTCGCCATGTGCGCGGCCAAGCAGGCGCTCGACGATGCCAACTGGCATCCGACCAGCCACGACGATCAGTGCAACACCGGCGTTCTGATCGGCTCCGGCATCGGCGGTCTCACGGGAATCGCCGAGACGGCGATCGTCCTCAAGGAACGCGGCCCGCGAAAAGTGTCGCCGTTCTTCATTCCCGGCCGCCTGATCAATCTGGCCTCGGGCTATGTTTCCATCGAACACGGGCTCAAGGGCCCCAATCATTCCGTCGTCACGGCATGCTCCACCGGCGCCCATGCGATCGGCGATGCGGCGCGCCTGATCGCGCTCGGCGATGCCGAGGTGATGGTGGCGGGCGGCACGGAATCACCTGTCAGCCGCATCGCCATGGCCGGCTTCGCCGCCGCGCGTGCGCTGTCCACCGGCTTCAATGAGACGCCCGAAAAGGCGTCGCGTCCCTATGACAAGGATCGCGATGGCTTCGTGATGGGCGAGGGCGCCGGCGTGGTCATCCTGGAAGAATACGAGCACGCCAAGGCGCGCGGTGCGAAGATCTATGCCGAAGTGGTCGGCTATGGTCTGTCCGGCGATGCCTACCACATCACCTCGCCGTCGCCCGATGGTGATGGCGGTTTCCGCAGCATGAGCGCCGCGCTGAAGCGCGCCGGCATGGTCGCGTCGGATCTCGATTACATCAACGCCCACGGTACCTCGACGCCGCTCGGCGACGAGATCGAGCTGGGCGCCGTGCAGCGGCTGCTGGGCAATGCCGCTTCGAAGATCGCGATGTCGTCCACGAAGTCGTCGACCGGGCATCTGCTCGGGGCCGCGGGCGCCATCGAGGCCATCTTCAGCATCCTCGCGATTCGCGACAATGTTGCGCCGCCGACCATCAACCTCGACAATCCGTCGGTGGAGACGGCGATCGACCTCGTGCCGCACAAGGCGCGCCCGAAGGAGATCAATGTCGCATTGTCGAACTCTTTCGGCTTTGGCGGAACTAATGCGTCGGTGATCCTCAAGCGGGTGACTGTCTAGGGCATGATCCGATCCGGAAACCGGTATCCGGTTTTCGGGATCATGCTGTAGAGCTCTTCCACCGTTTCGCCGCAATCCGCTCTGATTGCTGCTATGGGCGTATGTTATTGATGGAGCTCGGATTCGGTCCAGGATTCGATCCCGTCACGAATGGACTCTAGGTACATCGATGAGTGAGCGGCCGCCCATTTCGCCCCGAAGCCCGCGCGCTGCGCTGGAGCCCGAACAGGTTCCGCCGCCGCCGAAGCGGTCGGACGTGGCACGAAGCCCGCTCGTCGTCTTCGGTAATGCCGTCATCACTTTCGTCATTCTCGTGATGCTCGCCACCGGCGGCGTCTATGTCTACGGCAAGCAGGCGCTGGAATCCCCGGGGCCGCTGCAGGACGACAAGGTCGTCAATATTCCCGCCCGCGCCGGCAAAGGCGACATCGCCGAAGTGCTGCAGCGCGAGGGCGTGATCGACGCCAATCGCTGGGTCTTCCTCGGCGCTGTGTTCGCACTGAAGGCCGCACAGGATCTGAAGCCGGGCGAATATCTGTTCCAGAAGAACGCCAATCTGCGCGATGTCATCGGCACCATCGTCGATGGCAAGGTGGTGCAGCATTCGATCACCATCCCGGAAGGTCTGACCTCCGAGCAGATCGTGGCCCGCCTGTCCGAGAACGACATCTTCACCGGCTCGATCCGCGAAATGCCGCGCGAAGGCACGCTGCTGCCGGAGACCTATAAATTCCCACGCGGCACGCCGCGCGAACAGGTGATCCAGCGCATGCAACGCGAGCAGAAGCGCGTGCTGGCGGATATCTGGGAACGCCGCAGCGGCGAAGTCCCGGTGAGGACGCCGGAGCAATTGGTGACGCTGGCCTCCATCGTCGAGAAGGAAACCGGCCGTGCCGACGAACGCAGCCGCGTCGCCGCCGTGTTCGCCAACCGCCTGCAGAAGAAGATGAAGCTGCAGAGCGATCCGACCATCATCTACGGTCTGGTCGGCGGCAAGGGGACGCTCGGCCGTCCGATCAAGCGTAGTGAGATCCAGCAGCCGTCGCCTTACAACACCTATGTCGTCGATGGCCTGCCGCCGGGCCCGATCGCCAATCCCGGCCGTGCCTCGCTGGAAGCAACCGCCAATCCGGCGCGTACACGTGACCTGTTCTTCGTCGCCGATGGTACCGGCGGTCACACGTTCACCGAAACCTATGACGCGCATCAGAGGAACGTCGCCAAGCTGCGCGCCATCGAGAAGGCCGCGCAGAACGACACGGTGGAGCCGGCCGAGGATCAGCCGCCGGCATCGCCGCTCGCGCCGGCCGGAGACGGCAATTCCGCGACGGGCGCCACCCCGCCGCGTCAGCCTCCCGCCAAGCAGCAGCGTCCGCGCAATCCGCCGGCCCGTCAGGGCGCCGCGCCGCAGCCGAGCGGCGCGCCCGGAGCGCAATAACGAGCCGCGTCCACCGCGCCGATTTCCGGTTGATTTTGCTCGGGCTCGAAAGGGCCTATCCT
>JAEXHR010000104.1 GCA_023449855.1 Pseudomonadota bacterium
TTTTGAATTCCGTAGCCCGGATGAAGCGAAGCGTAATCCGGGGATGTCGAGATTGTTGAAACGCTGAATCCCGGATTTCGCTACGCTCCATCCGGGCTACGTGATCGCTGCAACTACCGGAAGCTCACCAGACGGAACAGCGGCGCGAGATAGCTCATCTCCGAGCCGGAGGTCGGCGTGGTGCGGCTGATGAAGTCGAAGATCTTGCCATCCTGCAGACCGTAATTGGCGAGGCGTGTGACCTTGCGATCCTTGTTGAAATAGACGGCGATGACGCGCTGGTCAGTGACGCTCTGCGGCATGAAGGCGACGGCGCGTTCGGCGCGCTGCGAGATGTAGTAGAACACTTCGCCGTTCAGCGTGGCGACGGTGGAGGGGGTGCCCATCACGATCAGCACCTGATCCTGGCTGGCGCCGATGGGGATCTGTTCGAGCGCGCCGGTGGGCAGGATGTAGCCCTTCTGGAACTGCTCGGCACAGGCGCCCAGCGACAGGCAGACGGCGGCGACGGCCACGGCCGAGCGGACCCGGCGCCAGTTCAGGCGCGATCCGCGGATGGCAGTGCTCAGGCTCGAAATGGTCATATCGGAGGAATCCCCATCCTCTTGGCGCTTCCGGGCTCTTGCATCCCGGAAGGCGTTGACGTACCGGGCAGAACTGCCGAATGCAACATGCGCGTGCCAGGCAGGCCCGCAAGGAACCCGTCATGATCTGGCCGTTCAGTCGATTCAATAAGCCCCCGGCGCGGTTGCGCGGCACCATTGAAGCGATCTATGGCATGATCGTGGCGCAGGCCCGAGAACCGTTATTTTACCGTGATTTAGCTGTGCCCGACACGGTCGAGGGGCGTTTCGACATGTTGCTGGTCCAGCTCTGGCTGGTGCTGCGGCGATTGGAGCCCAAGAGCGAGTTGGCCCAGGGGCTTTTTGACAAGTTCTGCGACGATATGGACGATAACCTGCGCGAACTCGGCACCAGCGACCTCAAAGTGCCGAAGAAAATGCGTGAGTTCGGCGGCGCCTTCTACGGCCGCACCAAGGCCTATGACGCGGCCATGGCCGAGGGCAACGAGGTGCTGGCAGCGGCCCTGTCGAAGAATATCTACAATGGCCGCGATATCGACCATGCGCGGCAACTCGCCGCCTATGTCGAAGCGGCCGACCATCATTTCGCCGGGCTCGATCCGGCCATATTGACCTCCGGCGCGTGGCGCTTTCCGTCGCCCGCGGCAACTCTGGTAACGACATGAGCAAATCCGATCGCGGCGCTACGCCGCCGCAACTCCCGCCGCCGCCCTGGAGCGTGCCGGTCCCGGTGGCTGAAATCCCCGATGTCGGTCTGTCCCAGACCATCGAGGCGCGGCCCGACGAGCGCAAGGCGATGGCCGAACTCGGCGGTCTGCCCGCCATCGCCGCGGTCAAGGCCGAGCTGAGGCTGCTGCCGGTGCGGGGCGGGACCGTCCATGTCACCGGCCGGGTCACGGGCCGGGTCACGCAGACCTGCGTGGTCTCGCTCGAGCCGGTGGAGAACGACATCGACGAGGATGTGGACGTGGTGTTCGCGCCGCCGTCGCAGATTCGCGAACTCGCCGAATCGATGGAAGAGGACGACGGCGAGAGCGAGGACGAGCGTCCGGACCCGCCGGAGCCCATCGAGGACGGCGCCATCGATATCGGGAAACTGGCCACCGACGCGCTGTTCCTGGGTCTCGATCCGTATCCGCGCAAGCCGGATGCGGTGTTCGAGGACCAGGTTGAGGCACCGAATCCCGACGAACACCCGTTTGCGGCGCTGAAAGCGCTGCAGGGGGCGCCGGAGAAGCCGAAGAAGACCTGAACCGGCCCGGCCGGTTCCGATTTCGTTCGCTCGCGGCTTGCAGGGGAAAACTGCCCGGTCAAGGTGTTGTGTCAAATGGCGGAAACGCTATTGTCGCGCGCCGAAAACGGGTCCATGCCATCACTTTGCTGCCGCCGGTCGCGGCGGTTCGTCGGCGGCCACGTGGATGATGCCGCACAAGACAGGTTTCCAGGACGTACATGGCTAAAAAGGTTCGCATCGCGCTCGACGCCATGGGCGGTGATTTCGGCCCCTCGGTGGTCATTCCCGGCGCGGCGATTTCGCTGACCCGGCATCCCGACAGCGAATTCGTGCTGGTCGGCGACAGCGCCAAGATCGAGGCCGAACTGGCCAACCACCCGGCACTGAAGAAAGTGTCGAAGGTGATCCATTCCGACGTTGCCGTGTCGATGCACGACAAGCCGAGCCAGGCGCTGCGCCGCGGCCGCAAGGTCTCGTCCATGTGGATGGCGATCGATGCGGTCAAGCATGGCGAGGCCGATGTCGCGGTCTCCGCCGGCAATACCGGCGCGTTGATGGCGATGGCGCGGTTCTGCCTGCGCACCCTGCCGGGGATCGATCGCCCGGCGATTGCCGCGGTGTGGCCCACCATGCGCGGCGACAGCATCGTGCTCGATCTCGGCGCCACCATCGGCGGCGATGCGCATCACTTGAAGTCGCTGGCGATCATGGGAAGCGCCATGGCGCGGGTGATGTTCGATCTCGAACGTCCGACCGTCGGCCTGCTCAATATCGGCGTCGAGGAAGTGAAGGGCGGCGAGGAAATTCGCGAGGCGGCGGAGCTGCTGCGCACCGCCGACCTGCCGCAACTGAAATTCATCGGCTTCGTCGAAGGCGACGGCATCGGCAAGGGCGATGCCGACGTGATCGTCACCGAAGGCTTTTCCGGCAATATCGCGCTGAAGGCGGCGGAGGGCACCGCGCGCCAACTCGCCGAATATCTGCGCGCCGCCATGAGCCGCACCTGGCGCTCCAAGATCGGTTATCTGTTCGCGAAGAACGCCTTCAAGGCGCTGCGCGACAAGATGGATCCGTCGAAGTCCAATGGCGGCGTGTTTCTCGGCCTCAACGGCATCGTGGTGAAGAGCCACGGTGGCACCGATGCCGACGGTTTCGCATATGCTGTCGATGTCGGTTACGACATGGTCCGCTACGACCTTCTCAACAAAATCAATCAAACGCTCGACCGCGATCATGGCGCATCTGCTGCGCCCGCGGCCGCGCAGGAGGCTGTCTCGTGATACGTTCGGTCGTGCTCGGCTGCGGCTCCTATCTGCCGGAGCGTGTTCTCACCAATGCTGAACTGGCCACCAAGGTCGACACGTCGGACGAGTGGATCGTCCAGCGTACCGGCATCCAGCAGCGCCATGTCGCAGCGGAAGGTGAGTTCACCTCGCATCTGGCCGTCAAGGCGGCGCAGGCGGCGCTGAAGAATGCCGGCATCGATGCGCAGTCGATCGATCTGATCGTGCTCGCCACCTCGACGCCGGACAACACCTTTCCGGCAACCGCCGTGGCGGTTCAGAATGCGCTCGGCATCACCCATGGCGCGGCGTTCGATCTGCAGGCCGTCTGTTCGGGCTTCATCTTCGCATTGACCACTGCCGACAGCCTGCTGCGCACCGGCGCCGGCAAGCGCGCGCTGGTGATCGGCGCCGAGACCTTCTCGCGTATTCTCGACTGGACCGATCGCGGCACCTGCGTGCTGTTCGGCGACGGCGCCGGCGCCGTTGTGCTCGAAGCGCAGGAAGGCGCGGGAACGACCGCTGACCGCGGCGTGCTCACCACCCATCTGCGCTCCGACGGCCGGCACAAGGACAAGCTGTTCGTCGATGGCGGTCCGTCCTCGACGCAGACCGTCGGCTATCTGCGCATGGAAGGCCGCGAGGTGTTCAAACATGCCGTGGGCATGATCACCGACGTGATCGTCGATGCCTTTGCGGCGACCGGTGCAAGTGCGGAAAGCATCGACTGGTTCGTGCCGCATCAGGCGAACAAGCGCATTATCGATGCGTCCGCGCATAAATTGCATATTGCACCGCAGAAGGTCGTGCTCACCGTGGATCGCCATGGCAACACCTCGGCGGCCTCGATCCCGCTGGCACTATCTGTTGCGGTCAATGACGGACGCATCAAGAAAGGCGACCTGGTTCTGCTCGAAGCCATGGGCGGCGGCTTCACCTGGGGCTCGGCGCTGGTCCGCTGGTGATGGTGGCAAAACCACAACAGCTCGAATTGTCATGATTTTCCATGCGCTTGCAGCGGTATGCGGTGTTGACCCGGTGGCGTTAACCTCCTAGTTTCCGTGACGAATTTCGGTTCGCCGAAGAGTTTTGGGGCTGGCGATGACGGGCACAGGAAAAACAGTCACACGCGTCGATCTGTGTGAGGCGGTCTATCAAAAGGTAGGCTTGTCGCGCACCGAGTCGTCTGCGTTTGTTGAACTTGTTCTGAAAGAGATTACGGATTGTCTGGAAAAGGGCGAGACGGTGAAGCTGTCATCGTTCGGCTCCTTCATGGTGCGCAGCAAGGGCGAGCGTATCGGGCGTAATCCGAAGACGGGGACAGAAGTGCCGATCTCGCCGCGGCGGGTGATGGTGTTCAAGCCGTCGGCGATCCTCAAGCAGCGGATCAACGGCAATACGGCACCTGTCGGTAACGGCAAAGACCACGACGATTAGCGTTGTTTACGCGTTTTCCTCACGCGAACCGGTATCCACTTCGCTCGAAAACGCTATCGATAACCACGGGATGAACCACAGGAATCCAGCACTTGGATAAAGCGCCGGATGCGTTTCGGACCATCAGCGAGGTCGCCGACGACCTCGATATTCCGCAGCATGTGTTGCGGTTCTGGGAAACGCGGTTCACTCAGATCAAACCCATGAAGCGATCCGGCGGCCGGCGATATTATCGCCCGGACGACGTCGATCTGCTGCGTGGTATCCGCAGGCTTCTTTACGGCGAGGGCTACACGATCCGCGGCGTGCAGCGGATTCTCAAGGAGAACGGCATCAAGGCGGTGCAGGGGCTGGTGGACGAGCAGGTCACGCCGGCCTTCGCGCCCGTGCGCGCGTCGGAGCCGCGCATGTCCTCCGCAGCGCCGATCATGACGCGGCCGGCGCGGAAGCCTGACGTGGTCGAGGAAGAACCGGAAGAAGAGGCTGAGCTCGAAGAAGAGCTCGAGGAGGACGGCGAGGACGCAGAAGCGTCCGACGAGGAGTCCGAGGACGCCGAAGAGGAGGAGTCTGACGAGGACGAGTCCGAAGAAGGCGACGAGGAAGAAGGCGAGGAAGAGGAAGCGGACGAAGAAGACGGCGAGGAAGAAGATTCCGAAGAGGACGAATCGGAAGACGAGGAGTCCGAAGAGGGCAGCGCCGACGAAGAGGAAGAAGAGGAGGAGGCCGAACCTGAACCGGTCGCCGCCCGCAAGGTCCCTGACGTCAAGGTTCCTGACATCAAGACTCCTGCCGTTGCAGCCCGCCGCGAGCCCGACATGCGTCCGCCGACCGGGCGTGCGCCGGCGGTGCGTAGCGATCCGGCCATGCATGCCGCACCGCGCGTCGAGCCACGTCTGCAGCAAGCCATCGGCCGCACCGATCCTGCAACGATGAGCCGCGCCAACCCGATGCCGCAGCAACGTGCCAATCCCGCTCCGCAGCCGCGTGCAAATCCGCCGCAGCCGCATCAGCGGCCGACGCGGTCGCTCGATCGCGAAAGGCTGGAAGCCGTACTCGAAGAGCTGCTCGCCGCACGCCGTGCATTGGATGCGGCGATGAAGGATGGATCGTAGCGCAGTCCGTCGGATTTGCCGCGAGCTTGCGGTCAGTGTCTCGCATTTCCCAACGATAAAACTGCGGCCCCGCTCCACGATCCCGCGCAAGCGATTGCGTATCAAGCCATGTGTCCGATCGCGTGTGGCCTCGTGGCAGTACAGCGGACCGAAGATGCGCGCACGCATCTCTCGTTGGCAATTTAACTAAAATCCGGAACCGCTACAAAACCGACATAAAACCATAAGGCAGACGGTGTTTGGTTAAGGATGGGTTAATGCGGGCTGCGTTGACCCATTCTTGGGGGCAAACATGCGTAGCGGCGGAAACGACGATCGACACCTGACGGCTTTCGGGCATCCGTTCAGGGTCCGTCACAAATGGGCATCGCGGCTGAAATCGTCGATTTCGCGGCTGGTGCATCCGCCGGGCCCGCCGCCGAAGCTGATCTTCGATCCGCTCGAACAGCGCCTCTTGATGAGCGCCGATCCCGTCGTCGTCGATCTCTCTGCGATCCAGCCTGCGCAGCAGAACCACGACGTGCTGGTGCGTTTCCTCGATCAGGTGGTCACCACCAACGAGCAGACCCAGCATATCCAGCGCATCGAAACCGTCGATCGCAACAATCCGAACACCGTGCTGTCGTCGCAGATCGTGGCCGAAGGCAGCAGCGTGCGCATCGTCGGCGGCGCCGGCAATGACCGCATCACGCTCGATGTGTCATCGCTGCCCGATGGCGCCGCGAAGCCGCAGGTCGAGGTGATCGGTGCCGGTGGCAATGACACATTGTCGGTGATCGCCAAGCCCGACCAGGCGGCCAGCTGGCGGCTCGACGGGCAGGGCGGCGGCACCGTGCAGGGGGCGGCCGAGATTGCATTTTCCAGCATCGAGAATCTCGACGGCGGCACCGACGACGATACGATCTTCGGCTCGACGCTCGACACCAACTGGCTGGTGAACGGCGCGGGCGCCGGCACCGTCGGTGTCTATTCGTTCAACGGCTTCGAAAATCTGGTCGGCGCCGCGGGCAACAATGACGTGTTCACCGTCACCGCTTCGGGCTCGCTGAAGGGCTTCCTCGATGGCGGCAGCGGCGGCTTCGACACGCTGGTGCTCGACACCGGCGCGGTCCAGAACCTGACGTCATTCGCGACATCGTCGCATGACGGCTCGCTTGCCTATGACGGCCGTTCGGTGAGCTATCGCGGGCTCGAGCCGGTTACCATCATGGGCACGCAGGTCAATCTGACCTTCGACCTCTCGGCGCTCGACGGCGCGCATATCGGCAACAATGTCGCCAAGCTGAAATACGACACCGCCGCCGGCATGATGGTGCTGGAAAGCGTCAACGGCTTCTTCGAGAGCCAGTGGTTCAACGCGCCGCGTGGCTCGTCGACCAGCACGCTGACCATTCTCGCGCGGACCGGCACCGACAAGATCGAGATCTCGTCGCTGGCGCCGGATTTCGATGCCAATCTCGTCGTCAATACGCTGGACGACGGCTACGACCCGTTCAACGAAGGCGGCTTGCTGCCGAGCGACGGCGACTTCCTGCACCAGAGCGTGATCGAAGTCACCGGCGATATCAATCTCAACGGCCATGCCATCACGCTGATCGGCGACACCATCAAGGTCGGCACCGGCGCGACCTCGGCGATCATCTCGACGCAGAAGGCCGGCGCCAATGCCGGCGACATCACCTTCGGCATGCCGACCACCAATCCGGACGGCACCTCGTCGCTGGCCGGCGGGCACACCATCATTCTCGGCGCCAATGCGAAACTGCTTGCCGAGGCCGATACGGCCGCCGGCAAGAAGGCCGGCAAGATCACGCTCGCGGTGTCCGATGTCGCCAAGCGGCTGGTGAGCTGGCCGTTCGACTTCACGTCGAAAAATGCCGAGATCACGGTGGATGGCGCGACCATCAAGGGCGGCGCCATCAAGATGAGCGCCATCGCCAAGGACACCAATCTCGCCAGCGATGCGCCGGCGGCCGCGGCCGGCTTCAGCAACAGCCTGGCGAGCCTGCTCGGTACGGTTCCCGGCGTGGCAGCGAGCGCGCTGACCGGCATCGACCTGTCGGTGATCATGCGCGGCGCCGACGCCAAGATCAATGTGAAGAACGCGACCATCGTGTCCACCGGCAGCGTGGACATCAAGGCCGAGACCAAGGTCGATACCCAGGTGACCGCGATCGCCTCGGCGATCGGCGGCGGCGGTCTGGCTTCGCTGACCGGACTCGAAATCGCGGCCGGCTACGGCATGGCGTCGAGCGAGGTCGAGGCCAATGTCACCGGCACCACCACCATCGTGTCCGGCGGCAGCGTCACGATTTCGGCGAAGGGCGCGACGTCTTCGAAGACGGTGGCGCGCGCGTCGTCGAACCTGATCACCGACACCGTCGATCCGAAGAGCTCGTCGATCGCCATCGCGATCTCGCATACCGACCTGAAGGCCACGGCGACCGTGGGTGTCGACGCGACCATTACGGCTGCCGGCAATGTGAATGTGCTGGCGACGGGGACGTCGAAGACGACGCCCGATGCGAGCACCGTCAGCCCGATCGACGGCCGCGCCGGTGTCGGCGTCGCGCTCGCCTTCGATTTCGGCACTGTCACCGCCTCGCTTGACGGTCATGTCACCGCGGGCGGCAATGCGACTGCGGGCGGCGACGAGACCAAGACCTTCAATCCCGCGCCGTCCGATCGCCTGATCCTTGGCGGCGACGTGGATGTCGACAACGACACGCTCAACATGCCCGGCCACGGCTTCACCAATGGCCAGCCGGTGGTCTACACGCCGTATCTCGCCAATGCGTCGATTCCGGGCGTCAGCGCCGGCTTCGTCATTCCGGGCCAGCAGAGCGATTCCGTCGGCGGGCTGGAGAAGGGCAAGACCTATTACGTCATCGTCGTCGATGCCGATCACATCCAGCTCTCGAAAGAGCCGCCGATCGATTTGAACAATGCCGGCACCGACAGTTCCTCGACGCAGACGCTGAATGTCGTGAAGTCGAAAGTGTTCGACATCGACGCCATCAACGAAAATGCCGACACGATCAGCCTTGCCGGTCACGGTTTCTCGACCGGCGATGTGGTGCGCTACTCGGCCGGTGCCGGCAATACCGCCATCAGCGGCCTTACCGATGCCGCGACCTATACGGTGGAGAAGGTGGATGACGCGACCTTCAAGCTGAAGGACAGCAATGGCAACGTCATCCAGATCGCGCAGGGCAATGCGCTTGGCGTGCAATCCTTCACGCGCACGTCCGACAACGCGAAGGTCAGCCTCAATCTCGCTCGCATCGATGTCGCCACCGGCCGCATCTATGTGAAGGACCACGGCTTTACCGTCGGTCAGGCGAAAGAGGTCACCTACGGTTCGATCGCCGAGAATGGCGCCAATGCCATCGGCGGTCTCGTCAATGACCGCAGCTACAATCTCGTCGCCATCGATGCCAATTCGTTCGAACTGCGCGACCAGACCACCGGACAGCGTGTCACGCTCGGCGATCCCGGCGCCTATGCGGCGCATGGCCTCGCTTACATTTCCAAGGTCAAGAGCTTCAATCCGGGCACCGCCGTCGACAGCAACAAGGATACGATCGCCATCGATGCGACCGATCTGAAATCCGGCGATGCGGTCATCTATGCGGTCGATCCTACCAAGTCGACGACGATGTCGCTGGCTTTCGATCTCAATGCCATCGATGCAGCCGCGGATTCGATCCGCGTCGTCGGGCATGGATTCAACACCGGCGACCAGGTCGTCTACAATGCCGGCGCCGGCAATACGGCGATCACCGGGCTCGTCAGCGGCGCCACCTATACGGTGGTGAAGGTCAGCAATGACCTGTTCCAGCTTCGGGATGCCAACGGCAATCTGATCCAGATCGACCAGGGCAATGCGCTCGGCGTGCAGACCTTCACCTCAAGTGCGAGCCAGATCACGGCGACGGTGCTGCTGGCGCGGCTCGATGCCGCCACCAATCGCATCTATTTCAAGGATCACGGCTTCAAGGGCACCGACGCCAATCCGATCCTGGTCGATTACTCCTCGCTGGAAGCGCTCGGCATCAATGCCATCGGCGGGCTGCAGAATGCGGGCGACGGCCTGCAGACCACCGGTCACTACAAGCTGGTGGCGATCGATGCCAATTCGTTCGAACTGCGCGACGTCAACACCAATGCGGTGGTCGACCTGACGGCGACGACGGCCGCTTCGCGCCATGTGATCGCGCTGAAGCAGATCTATCAGGCCTCGCGCGGCAATGTCGGCAGCCTGTCGGTGGGCGATCAGGAAATCTCTGGCCTGACGCCGGGGCAGGTCTATTACGTCGTCAAGGTCGATAACGGCCATATCCGTCTGGTCGAGGATCCGACCCAGGTCAGCGCGGTCAAGGCGATCGACCTGACGGGCGGCGGCAACGGCCTCGATCATACGCTTTCGGCCAGCCCGAGCACCAACGGCATCGGCGTGCAGGCGACGCTGACCTCGGAGACACGCGCCAAGTCGAAGCCGGAAATCGGCGGCAAGTTCAATCCGACCAAATACAAGGACATCCTGTCGAAGCCGGATATCGCGCTGGCAGCGATCTTCGGCAATGCCTCCGCGACCAGCGGCAAGAACGGGGCGGGCAAGGACATCACCAATGACGGCCTGAGCGCGGCCGGCGCGGTCGCGGTCAATGTGGTGATCCACGATGTCGAGGCTTCGATCGGCAAGAACGCGACCGTCGCGAAGCCGACGGTCGTGCAGACCGGCGGCCATGTGGATGTGATCGCGAAGACGACGCAGAAGACGCAGCTGATCGCGCAGTCGGACGTCTCGAAATCGAAGACCAAGGCGGCGGAGCCGGGCGCCACCGTCAGCCTGTCCTTCGCAGTCGGCTATTACAAGAACGACGTCGCCGCGACGATCTATGGCAATTCGCAGGTCGATGCCGCGGGCACGGTGACGGTGAATGCGGCGCTGTCCTATCCGTTCCTGATCCTGCCGGCGGATCTCATCCTCGGTATTCCCCAGGATATCGCCAATCGCGGCGTCAGCGCGCTGACCGATCTGCTCGACGGCACCTTCGGCATCGGCTCGAAGTTCATGAATACCTTCGTGATGGCGCGCGCCAAGGCTGCCGAAACGCAGTCGATGGCGGTCTCGGGCGCGGTCGCGGTGAACACCTATTTCAACACCAGCGAAGCGACCATCAAGTCCGGCGCGCGCATCAACCAGATGCTGCCGGCAGCCGGCAACAATTCCCAGTCGGTCGCGGTCACCGCCAGCACCAAGATGGAATTCGCCGAAATGGCGGGCATCGGCAAATGGTCGCTGAGCGAAAGTCCGATCGGCAAGGGCATCTACGAAAACAAGAAGGCCGGTCAGCTTCTGTCCGGCGGCGACATCGTCGATTTCTATGGCCGTTCGGGCTCGAAATCGCTGGGCGGCTCGGTGCTGTTCGACGATATCGAGAACACCGTTCGTGCCACCATCGAAGGCGATGTGAAGATCGGGATCGGTTCGGCGGGATCGCTGACCGTCAAGGCGACCGAAGACATTCTGCGTGTCGCCATCGCGCAATCCGGCGGCAAGACCGACGACAAGGGCAAGCTCGCTTTCGGCGGCAGCGGTCTGATCCTGCGCCAGCGCAGCGACATCCAGGCCGGGCTGCTCGCCACCAGCACGGCCGGGCCGACCGTCACCGGCGGTGGGGCACTGATCATCGAGGCCAAGACCGGCGGCACGCAGGTCGGCATCGCCGGCTCGATCATCTCCGGCGGCGCGGGCTCGACCGGTATCGGATTGTCGGTGCTGACAAACGACGTCGTTTCCAAGGTCGCCGCATTCGTCGGCTCCGCGCCGTCGAGCGCCGATACGACGCCCACCGGTGCTGTCACGCTCGATGTCGGCAATACGTCGATCTCGGCGCATACGGGAGGCGTCTGGGTCAATGTCGTCGCCACCGGCACGGTGATCTCCTCGCAGCCGGGCGCGCCGGTGCCTCTGTCGGAAGAGCCGGACGATCCGCTCGACGGCATCAGCCTGCCGGGCCTGTTCGGCGAGGCGGCGACGGCGCCGCCCTCCGGCAAGAGCGGCTACGGCATCGCCGGCAGCGCCAGCGTCAATGTGTTCGACCAGACCACGCTCGCTTACATCAATGCGCGCGGCGTGCTGCAGACCGGCCTGCTGGCGCTGGAAGCGGTCAATGATCCGATCGTCGTCGCCTTTGTCGGCGGCATCGCGGTCGCGACCTCGGCCGGCACCGTCATGGGGGGCGGCACCACGGCCGGCGGCGCCTTCGGCGTCAATCAGGTCACCACCAACACGCAGGCCTTCATCGCCAATCGTCTCAGCGGTGCAGGCAATGGCCTCACGGTGTCGAGCCGCGGCGCGGATCAGGCCGGCCAGGACGAGATCTCCATCAAGGCGACCCGCGGCGGCGTGCTCGCGACGCTGACCGCGGCCATCTCGGCCAACATGAACACCGGGCAGGCCAATGCCTTTGCCGGCTCGGTCTCGATCAATCGCCTGGTGGACAAGACCCGTGCGCTGATCGACGGCGCCGATGTGTCCAATATCCGGGATTCCGCCGATGCGCGGATCCAGGCCATCAACGAAGCCGATGTCATCGCCATCGGCGGCGGCGGGGCAGGGACTGCCGGCGCCAAGGGCATTGGCGCCTCGATCGGTTTCAACCAGCTTGCCGCGCAGACCCAGGCCGGCGTATTCGGCACCGTGCGCCGCGGCAGCCTGACGCTCGGGAGCAATGCGACCTCCGGTAATGAACTCGCCATTACGGCGATGAACGACCAGTCGCTGTCCGCGGTTGCCGTGTCGGTCGGTGCGGCCACCGGCGCCAACGCCACCGGTGCGGCCTTCACCATCGGCATCAATATCGTCTCGACCGATGAGCGCGTGTTCACGCGCGACAATGCCGCCTCGATCCACGCGGGCATCCAGAATGCCGATGTCGCGGCCTCGCGCGTGTCGCTGGAAGCGAAGGACAACACCGTCATCGTTGCCGTCGCCGGTGCGCTCGGCATCGGCACGCAGGGCTCGGGCTATGGCATCGGGCTCGGCTGGAACCAGATCGCGCTCAAGGTGCGCGCGACCATCGACAATGCCACCGTCACCGCGCGCAGCGGCGATGTCACCCTGACCGCGCATTCGACCGAAGATGGCTTGATCCCGGTCTCCGGCAAGATCGCGGCGGCGGCCATCGGTGCGGCCGGCGGCGGCGGGAGCGGCGTCGATATCGGCGCCAGCCTTGCGGTCAACGGCATCCTCAACAATGTCGAGGCGACGATCTCCGGCGGCTCACGCGTCACGGCGGGCGGCAGCGGCAATGTGTCGGTGAAGGCCAGCGACGAATCCACCATCAACGCGCTCACCGGCGGCGTCGCCATTTCCACCAAGGGCTCGCCGGTCGGGGCGGCCATCGGCGCCAACTACATCGCCAACACCGTCACGGCGAAGATCGACAGTTCCGTGATCGATGCCGGCGGCAGCGTGATCGTCGATGCCAGGGAGGCGGCAGCGATCCATGCGTTGACCATCGGCGCGGCCGGCGGCAGCAAGAACGTCACCATCGGCGGCTCGGTGTCGGTCAATGTGATCGACAACGATGTGATCGCCGCGATTGCCGGCGCCACCGCCAATGTGAAGGCGCGCGACAATGTCCGCGTCATTGCGCAGAACAGCGCCAGCATCGTCACCATCGCCGGCGGTCTCGCCATCGGCGGCAAGACCGCTGTCGGCCTCTCGGTGACCAATGTCACCGTGATCGACACCACCGAAGCCTGGATCGACGCTGCATCAACGGTGCAGGGCGACGGCATCAATGCCTTCACTGACGTGCTCGGCAACAGCCGCAAGGGCGTCTCCATCGAGGCCAATTCGGACGAGTCCATCGTCACCATCGGTGTCGGCGGCGCGGTCTCCACAAGCGTCGCGGGCTCCGGCGCGGCCACCGTCACCTATATCGATGTCAGCGCCAGCGCAGGCCAGAAGCGCGTCGACGCGGTGCCGGGCGCAGGCGCCGGCATCACGTCGCTCAACGACATCAATATCGCCGCGCGCGGTCATCTGGCCCTTGTCGGCGTAGCCGGCGCGCTGTCCGGAAGCAAGGTCGGCGTCGGTATCGGCGCGGATGCGGGCATCATCCGCCGCCGCATCGAGGCCTTCATCGATCAGGGCGCGAAGGCGACCGCGGGCAACAATGTCGTCGTGATGGCGAAGAGCGACATCGACGTCACCTCGGTGTCGGCCGCTGCCGCCATCGGTACCACCGGTGCCGGTGCGCTGACCGTGGGCGTTCAGGTGCTCGATCTCACCACCCGCGCCTTCATCGGCAATGGCGCCGTGGTGCGTGCCGACGCCAATGTGCTGGTGTCCGCGGAAGAGGCCACCGATCTCGATCAGGTGTCGGGCAATATTGCCGGCGCAGGCACGGGAGCGGTGGGCATCGCCGCGGGTGTCGGCGTGATCAACAAGACGACGGAAGCCTTCATCGCGGCGAACGCGTCGGTGACGGCGCTCGCCAAGGCGGGCAAGTCGTCCATCGTCGCCAATACCGGCGATTTCGGCGCCACGTCGGGCGGTCAGCTGACGCAAAGCGCGGCCAATACCAATGATTTCGCGACCTCTGCCGTGGACTATGCGGCTAACAGCATTGCCGCAGGCGATCATGGTTTCAGCACCGGCACAGAGGTGATCTATACGGGCGAGTCGCTGCCGCTCGGCGGGCTGCGCACCGGCGACCGTTACTTCGTCATCCGCATCGACAGCAATCATTTCGCGCTGGCAGCCTCGCTGGCCGATGCGCAGGCCGGCAACCGGATCGATCTCACCGACAACGGCCTCGAAGGCGCGGCGCGCCATGTGATCGAGACGCTGAGCCACACCGGTGCGCCCGCGCTCGACAATGACAGTCTCGACGCGCTCGATCCGTCCGTGGCTGGAGCGCTGACACTGGACCGCAAGCGCGGCGCGCAGACCGCAGCGCAGAGCGGCCTGATCGTGGTGGCGGTCAGCCTCAACAACATCACCAGCGCCGGCGTCGGCGTGGCCATCGCGGGCACCGGTTCGGGCTCCATTGCGGGCACCGTCGCGGTGCATACGATCAATACCCGCGCCTATATCGATCAGGGCGCGCAGATCAATGCGGTCAACACCGGTGCAGGCAGCGGCCAGAACGTACTGATCGCCGCCGGGCGCACCTATAACGGCCTTGCCATCGGCGTCGGGCTTGCTGGTTCGGGCACCTTCTCGGCCGCGCCGGGCTTTGCCGCGCCGGTGTTGATGGGCACGACCGAGGCCTTCATCCAGGGCAAGACCAGCGTCAGCGGCGCCGGCTACGACACCATTATCAATGCGCAGGGCAATGTGGCGGTGAAGTCGCATGCGCAGACCGACATCCTCAGCATCGGTGCGGGCGTCGCGCTGTCCGGCGGTGTCGGCATCGGCGGCTCGGCGGCGGTGATCGTCATCGACACCACCACCATCGCTTCGATCTCCGGCCGCGTGCAGGTCAGCGCCGAAGGCAGCGTGCTGGTCAATGCGCTGGACGATACGACCGCCTACGCCATCGGCGGTGCCGCTGGCGTCGGCATTTCGACCGGCGGCGGGGCCGGCGCGGTCAATGTGATCTCGATCAAGAAGGTCACGTTGGCATCGATCGCCGACACGGCGAGCGTCGATGCCAACGGCAATCGCGGCAATCTCAACAGTTTGATCAACGGCACATTCTCGAACGGCGGCTTCAACACCATGGCGCTGCCGGGCGTCGCCGTGCAGGCGTCGTCGTCGGAGAACCTGCTCTCGGTCGGCGCCAGCCTCGGTGTCGGCAACTATCTCGGAATCGCCGGTGCGGTGACGGTTGAATCCGTCGACTCCGACACCATCGCCACCATCGGCGGCGGTGCGCTGATCAATCAGCACACGACCCCGGCTTCGGCAAACGCCAATCAGAGCGTCGTCGTCGCGGCGACCAACAAGATGGACATCCTGTCGGTAGCCGGCGCGATCGGCGCCAGCCTCGGTGGCGGTATCGGCGCGTCCGTCGATATCGGCATCCTGCGCAACGACACCCAGGCGCTGATCGGCGCTGCCACGATCAAGGCGCGCAACCAGGTCGACAGCTACGCGCTGTCGCGCTGGAACGTGAATTCCAACGCCATCAGTGTCGGCGCCGGCCTGGTCGGGCTCGGCGGCGGCATCGTCGTCTATACGATCGGCGGGAATTTCTCCGACGGTTATTCGACTTCGGGCGGCAGCTCGGGCGCGCTCAGCGGCGACAACAACTCGTCGGTGCTGGGTTTTGTCGACAGCACCGTGAACGCGCTGACCAGCCGGATGCAGAGCAGCGATCCGGCAGGGGCCGCGTTCAACCCCGCCACCAAGGTCAACGCTGCGGCGGACAGTATCGATCTCGGCGAAAACCGTGGCTTCAAGACCGGCGATACGGTGGTCTACAGCGCCGGCGGCGGCAATGCGATCCGCGGACTGACCGATGGCAAGGTCTATTTCGCCATCAAGACCGGTAATCCGAATGTCGTGAAACTGGCCGCGACCTATGAGGATGCGGTGGCCGGCAGGGCCATCGATCTCGATCTCACCGGCACCACCGGCACCCAGCATCAGCTCATCGCGGGCGGCGCCCAGATCGGCAATCTCGGCAAGTCGGCCTCGAGCAACAATTCGCCGTCAGGCCGGGTAAGTGCAGCGACCTCTGCAAGGACCAACATCAGCAGCGGAACCACAGCGGCAATCCTTCAAGGCGCCATCATCGAGGCAAACAGCGTCAACGTAGGCGCGCAGCAGAAGCTCGATTTCAACGGCCGGACCGGCGGTCTCGCCGGTGGCGCGGGCGCAATCGGCATCGGCCTTGCGGTGCTGAATGTCGATGCCGATGTCACCGCCGTCATTGCGCCGCAGGTGACGATCACCGGCAACAGCACGACGTCGGGTGACGTCAATGTCGCCGCCGGTCTGACCTCGAACCTGCATGTCCTCGGCTTCGCCGGCGCGATCAGCGGCTTCGTGTCGCTCGGCGGCGCGGTATCCGTCATCAATGACGGCAGCTCGGCGCGGGCGATGATCGGCGCCACGCCGACGCCGGATTCCCGCGATGTGCTGACCACCGAAGCGTCGTCGCCGGCGACCGCGACGGTCATCTCCGGTGTGCGCGGCGTCAAGGTCACGTCCGGAGCGACGATCAATCATTACCTCGCCAATGGTGCGGCGGCGGTGTCCGGCATCGCCGGTCTCGGTGCAGCCGTGGTCGCCGATACGATCAACGGCTCGAGCCAGGCGATCATCGGCAGCTACACGCAGATCGGAACGCTCGGTGCGGCGATCGGCGGCGGTGTCAGTGCGGAGGCGACGCGGACCATCGGCGTCAATCCGCTCAATGCCGGCCTGCCCATGGGCATCGCCATCGGCGGCGGCATTCTCGGCGTTGCGGCTGGCGCCACCATTCTCAATATCGGCGGTGCCGTGGATGCACGGATCGGCGATGGTGGCTTCGTCAACGCCGCGGGCGACATCAATGTGCGCGCCAATGGCACGGTGACGGCGGACAGACTGGATGTGATCGGCGAAGCCATCGGCGGCATTGCCGTCGGCTTCGTGATTGCGCAGGCGAAGATCGATCCGACGGTCAGCGCCAGCGTCGGCAAGATGGCGGTGATCCGCGGACGCAATGTCAATGTCACGGCCGACCATACGATCAATGCCAAGCTTAACGGCATTGCCGCCGGCGGCGGCGTGCTGAGCGGGCAGGGTCTCAACATCAAGATGGAGGTCGATCCGACGACGTCGGTGACCGTCGATCAGGGGGCGCAGATCACCGCAAGCGGATCGGTGTCGGCGATCTCGACCTCGACCATGACCGCGGGCGCCAATGGCGATGCCGGCAATTACGGCGGCGTCACCGTCATCATCGGCGGCGCGACCACGACGCTGTCCACGGAAAACAAGGTCACCATCGGCGACAATGTGGTGATCGTGGCGCAGGACGCGGTGACGCTGCGTGCGAACTCCTTCAACACCGGCAGCGCGACCGGCGATGCCGGCAGCGGCGCGTTGATCGCCATCGTCCGCGCCGATGCGACGCTGAACCAGACCGACCGTACCGCGGTCTCGGTCGGCGCTTCGGCGCGGCTCACGGCCGGCACCGATCTCGTGGTCGAGGCCCGCAACAAGCAGAAGGCGACCTCGAAAGTCACCGCGAATGCAGGCGGCCTCGGCGTCGACACACGTACCTCCGCAACGCTGAATATCGGTGCAGCCACCACCACGGAGATCGGCGCATCGGCCGAGCTGCGCGCCGGCAACCGTCTCGACATTCTGGCAGATGTGACGTCGCTGGATCTGTCAGCCGACGCGAAATCCACATCGAGCGCCCTTGGTGCCGGCTCCTATGCGGATGCCGTGATCAACAAGGCTGACGGGTTTTCGACGTCGCTCGCCGACATCAAGGTGCGCGGCGGGGCCATCCTGTCCGGCGCCAACCAGGTGAACGTCAAGGCGCATCACGACAGCGTCACCAGCCTCGCCAAGGCCGATGCGACCACGCACGGTCTCGGTGCCTCGACCAATACCAATGCGAAGAATGATTTCGCCGTCGAAACGCGCGTCCTGACCGAAGCCGGATCGATCATTCGCACCCGGGCGCTTGCGGTGGATGCGATCGCCACGCCGTCGGTATCGGGCTTCACCGATGCCAGCTCGCATGGCGCCGTGATCGATACCGGTGACGAGAACAGCAGCGAGACGATCTACTATCCACGCACGATCAACTTCAACTCGGACGTCTTCCTGGCCGGTCCGCCTTCGCCGGAACTGGTGATCGACGAGAACGGACACATTACCAAACAGGTGGGCTTCGATCATTTCATCCCGGATCCCACCGGACCGGTTTTCGTCCTGCCGGACATCGTCAACACGTCCACGGCGGCAGGCACCGCGACCTTCACGATCTCGCCGACGCGGTTCGATCCGACACCTGCCGGCTATGGCACGACGCCGGCGGAAAATTCGATCGAGGGCAACAGCAGCATCACGTTCCTGACCTCGTTCGATCGCGTGACCGTCACCAACAAGTCGAACATCCATCTCGAGGTCGGCCTGATCAATCCGGTGGCCGCGACGCCGAATTATGCGCAGAACCTCGTCGTCAATGTCACCGAGCGCTCGCGCTTCATGCCGGTCGTCACCAGCGATGCCGGCCACACGATCATCACCATCGAGAACACCTCGGCCACGCCGACCCATGTCACGCTGACCGATGCCATCCAGAACGGTCATGGCGCGGTGACCATCTCCACCGCAGCCGGCAACATCATCAATGCGCCCGGCGGCCGGATCGAGGCGACCACGCTGTTCCTGTCGGCGGCGGGCGGCAGCATCGGCTCCGCGACCAGCCCGATCCTCACCCAGAGCACGCGCCTCGATGCGCTCGCGGCCGGGAATATCTGGATCAGCGAGACCGGCAATCTGGAGCTTGGTTACGTCCGCTCGACCGCGGGTACCGTGAATCTGACTGCAACCGGATCGATCCTCGATGCCGACAGCAGTGTCGCGATCAATGTGAAGGGCGCTACCCTCAATCTGCGCGCCGGCACAGGATCGATCGGCGAGGTGGGACGCGCGCTGCGGATCGACGCCGCCGGCACGGCGGGATCGCTGAATGCGACCGCGCAGACGGGCATCAATGTGGTCGATGTCTATCTGAGCGGCGGCTATGCCGGACTCGGCATCGGCACGGTGACATCCGCCACCGGCGACATCGCAGTCGCCACGCGCGACAGTGTCGCGACCGGCGAGAATATCGTGTTCGGCGCGGCCTCGCTGCTGACGGCGGCGCTCGGCAATGTCGTGATCAATGCGGGTGACGACATCATCCTGGCGCAGGGCGGTGTGATCACCGGCAACGGCGCGAATGGCAATGATGGAAACGTCACGCTGGTGGCCGATGACGAGGCGACCGACCAGGATCGCGTCGGCGCACTCATCGATCTGCAGGGTACGATCAATGCAGCCGCGGTGGCGATCTCCGGCGGACGCGATATCGATACATTCGTGATCCGCCGCGTGGCTGCGGGCACGCGCATGACGATTTCGACGGTGAATGCCGCGGACATCATCCGCGTCGGCAGCAATGCGACGGCGACCACCAATAGCGGGGGCCGCCTGTCAACCATCGCCGGCACGCTGACCGTTCTGGGCGGCGCCGACAATCTCGCCATTCTCGATCTGGACAACACCGGCGCGGGACCGGGCGTCACGGGTATTGTCACCAAGGATGCGCTCACCGGATTCGGCATCGGTGGATCGGTGAACTACGAGAAGCTGCGCACGTTGTCGCTCAGGCTTGGCGATGGCGCCGATGACGTGGCCGTGCGCTCCACCTGGGCGACCACGGTCACCACGATCGATCTCGGTGGCGGCGACGATCGCGTCACCGTGTCGGGCAGCGATGGCACACTGAACAATATCGACGGTACGCTCGAACTGCTCGGCGGCACCGGCGTCAATGCGCTCGTGGTGGATGACAGCGGCGACACCGTGGCCAATGCCGGCCTGATCGGCGGCGGCAATGGCAACCGCATCTTTGGCTTTGGCATGGGCTCGGCCGATCAGACCGTGATCGATCAGTCGGTCGGCATCTCCTATGGCGATTTTGCTTCAGTGGCGGTGAAACTCGGTTCGGGCGACGATTCCGTCCGTGTTGCGGGGACCTCGACCGACACCACCATCGATGCCGGCGGCGGCGCCGATACGGTGACGCTCGGCTCGGATGTCACCGGCGTCGGCCTGTCGCAGATCAATGGCGCCGTTCATGTGCGCGGCGGCGGCAATGCCGGCGACCGCTTCGTCGTCAGCTCGGGCCCGATGGTCAATCTCGAACTCGGTGCGGTGTCGTCGACCGTGGGCCTGATCACGGCCGCGCAGATGCCGCGCCGCGTCGAGTTCGAAGGTGTCGCGGCGACGATCCTCGATCTCGGCGACGCTGCGGACACCGTCACGATCTCGGCGACCGTTGCGCCTCTGACGGTCAATGCCGGTGGCGGCGACGATCTCATCACGGTGAATGCCATCGCGCATCTCACGACGCTTAACCTCGGCGATGGCGCCGACCGGGTGATGGTGCATGGCACCGGCGCGGGAACGCTGCAGGTCAATGGCACATTCGGCGACGGCGATCGTCTCACCGTCGACCGGACCGCGGAAACGGCGGCGCTCACCGCCGGCGTGTTGCGCGACGGCGCACGGGACGGCGAGGGTGTGATCAGCGGGCTCACCGCCGGTGACGTCGTCTTCCAGAACATGGACCGCGTGGTTGCGCTGCTCGGCAGCGGCAATGACAAGTTCCGGATCCGTACCAGCGACGCGGCGCTGAGCCGCACGGTGGTCGAAGTCGATGGCGGTGGCGGCGATGATGTGATCGAGGCCGACAGCGTCGCGTCGACCAACAATGCCACCATCGTCAATGGCGGCATCGGCAACGACACGCTGAAGATCAACATTCCGGCGACGCCGGTGGACCGCCAGTTCACCTCGATCAACAAGACCGTCGAACTGCTGGTGGTCGACAATTCGCTGAATCCTACTGCAGTCGCCTGGACCCTGAGCGAGACCGATCTGAAGGCCTCGGTGGGCGGCGGCGCGCAGATGCTGGTACTGTCCACGGCCGGCGCCAATCTCACGCGGATTCTCGGCGGCACCTCGACGCAGGACCGGCTGACGGTTCAGTCCGAGACGCCGGCGGGCGTCGATGCGACATTGCGCGACAACACGATCGAACTGCGCTCCGGCCAGATCGTCGCCACGCAGACGCCGCCGTCCGAATATGCCAACACCTATGTCAACCACGGCAATGCGGTGACCTTCGAGGGGCTGTCGTCGCAGCAGACCTTCAACACGGTGTTCGCAAGCACCGGCAACGGCTTCCAGCTCGCCTCGTCGAACGCTTCGGGCTTCGTTCGTAACGACAGCATCAGCGCGGCCGCGCAGGCGCGTGCCGATGGCGATGTGTTCACGTTGCGGGCCATCAATGGCAGCGGTGTACTCACCGGTGATGCGTTCGGCCTGTATTCGCTCTATCTTGCCAACACGTCGAACACCGCGATCGATGTCGTACTCACCGGCCATACCGTAACGGGCATGACGGCCGCTGATCGCCTGGTCACCGTGACGCTGCGCGTCCAGCCCGGCGGCTTCCAGCGCTTCGATCTGCAGAACACGCCGGGACTCGCCAAGTTCAACGCGCTCAGCGATATCACCATCTCGTCGGCGACGATGTCGTCGATCCTCGTCGACAACATCGTCGCCGTGACCGAACTGTCGAATGCTGCACCAACAGTGGCTCCGGCGACGGTGCCGACCTATACGGTGTCGAGCGCCATCACGATCGATACCAATGTCTACAATATGGGGAACGGCGATCAGGCGATCCGTCTCTCGGGCGGGCAGATCGACATCAACCGGAACGACGGCGGTGCGACGGTCGATAATTCGCTGATCGCCAATGTGTTTCTGGTCATCGGCGGGCCGGCCGTGGACGGCATCTCCGCAACGCTCAGCAACGGCATCGTGACTCTCCGTTTTGCCGGTAACCTCCAGATCAATCACAATGTTACCGCGGCAGGCGCGAATGCGCTGTCGATCCAGGTCGGCAATGACGTGAATGTTGCCGACGGGGTGACCTTCAGCGTGTCGGCGAGCGGGCAGACCGCGGGCGCGGGCGGTGGCGCCGGCGGCGGAACGACCAGCGGCGGCGCGGGTGGATACGGCGGCACCGCCTCGCAGGGCGGTGGCAATC
>JAEXHR010000113.1 GCA_023449855.1 Pseudomonadota bacterium
AGTGCGAGGGGTACGTCTTCCCCCGCCCGCAGGCGCCGCATCCTGTCCCGCTCAAAGACGCCTCATGAGAGCGCCCCTCGCGAACAAGACGGGAGGGATATTGGCGGGAATGGGAATTTTGTCAAGACCAAATGTAGAACAAATCAGACTCTGCCGTAGGGCGGATTAGCGCAGCGTAATCCGCCAGCCGAGTTGATGGCGGAGACTCCGCGGCGGATTACGGCTTCGCCTCATCCGCCCTACGGGCTGAGCTTACCCGCCGAGCTTCGCCATCAGGGCTTCTGAAATCTCGAAATTCGCATAGACGTGCTGGACGTCGTCGTGGTCGTTGAGGAGGTCCACCAGCTTCATCAGCTTCTCGCCGGTCTCGTCATCCACCGCGATGGTGTTTTGCGGCTTCCAGATCAGCGCCGCCTTGCGGGCTTCGCCATATTTCGCTTCCAGCGCCTTGGTCACTTCGTGGAAGCTCTCCTGCGACGAATAGATCTCGTGACCATCCTCGCCCGACACCACGTCATCGGCGCCGGCCTCGATGGCAGCTTCCAGCATGTCGTCGGCGGACGCCTTGGCCGCGTCGTATTCGATCACCCCGACATGGTCGAACATGAAGGACACCGAACCGGTTTCCCCCATATTGCCGCCGGACTTGGTGAAGAAGGAGCGGATGTCCGAGGCGGCGCGGTTGCGGTTGTCGGTCAGCGCCTGCACGATGACGGCGACGCCGCCGGGGCCGTAGCCCTCGTAACGGATCTCGTCATAGTTCTCGCCTTCGGTGCCGACCGCCTTCTTGATGGCGCGTTCGATATTGTCGCGCGGCATGTTTTCCTGACGCGCGGCGATCACGGCCGAACGCAACCGCGCATTCATCGCCGGATCCGGCGTTCCCATCTTCGCCGCCACGGTGATTTCGCGCGCCAGCTTGGAGAACAACTTGGACTTCTGGGCATCCTGGCGGCCCTTGCGGTGCATGATGTTCTTGAATTGGGAATGTCCGGCCATGCGGGTCTCTCGATCGTCCGACTTGAAATGATGGGCTGTGGCGCGGGGTTATATGCCGCGAATCCGGCAAAATCAAAAAAATGCAACGGATTAAGGAAGATCGATTGCTCCGCCCGGATACCGCTTAACGATCGTTTCATCGGTAGGTGCAAAGATACTCGCATAAATTGCATAAATCGGGGGAGGCATGGCGATCCAACTGTTTCGCAAGCGGCTGGCCGAGACGAGCGTGCCGGCTGTCGAGGCCGAAAAACCTGCCATTCCCGCCCCCGTATCGATCCCCGAACCCGATCCGGCCCGCGACATCCTGGAGTTGCTGGAGCTCGAACTCGGCGGCCTGGTGCGCCAGCTTGAGAAGGCCGCAGGCTCGGTGGCCGGCGGCGCGGAATCGACCGCGGCGACCCTCGCCGCGATCCGCACCCGCACCGATGCGCTGACCCATCGCAGCACCGGCGCCCAGGCGACCGCCACCACCTTCGCCCACGCCGCCGACAAGTTCACGCATTCGGCGCAGGCGATCGGCGCCCAGGTGCGCGATGCCAGCAAACTCGCCGATGAAGCCGGCGCCGCCGCCCATGACGCAAGCGTGAATGTGGACCGGCTGCGGGATTCTTCTGCCGCGATCGGGCAGGTGCTGGAGCTGATCGCGCAGATCGCGCGGCAGACCACCATGCTCGCGCTGAATGCCACGATCGAAGCCGCGCGCGCCGGTGCGGCGGGCCGCGGCTTTGCCGTCGTCGCCACCGAAGTGAAGGCGCTGGCGGTGCAGACGCAAGGCGCCACCGAAGAGATCAAGCGCAAGATCGATGCGCTGCAGCGCGACGCGGCGAGTTCGGTCGAGGCGGTGCATCGCATCTCCACGGCGATCGAGGCGATCCGCCCGGTGTTCTCCCATGTGAACGGCGCGGTGGCGGAGCAGAATGCGACCACCAGCGAGATCGCGAGCAATGCGGCGTCGGCCTCGCAATTCATCGTGGCTGTCGGCGACAGCGCGCAGGAGATCGATGCGGCAGCGAAGGAAGCAGCCGTGCATGGCGAGGAAGTCGCGGAGGCCGGTGCTGCCGTGACGCTGTTCGCATCCAAACTGAAATCGCGCTGCGCAGTGCTGCTGAAGCAGGATGCGGCGAGCGACGAACAGCGCAAGCGCGAACGCCTGCCCTGCCATCTGGAGATCGCGCTGGATACGCGCAGCGGAAGGCTGCGTGCGCCGGTCTATGAGATCGCCATGGACGGTGTGCTGATCGGCGGGCCCGATGCTGCGCGGCTGCCGCTGCATGAGGTGCTGGCGGCGGAGTTCGGTGAAATCGGCGCGTGCCGGCTGCGCATCGACGCGCATGACAAAGGCGGCGCACAGGCGCGCTTCGTCGCCCCCGATGCGCACCTCATGAGCCAGATCGAGGATCGTCTGTGGGCGATCCATGACGAGAACACGGAATTCGTCACCCGCGCGCTCGATGCAGGCGCGGCGCTGAACAAGATCTTTGCCGATGGCATCGCGAGCGGCGCGATCACCATGGATGAGATGTTCGACGAGGACTATGTGGAGATCGCAGGCAGCAATCCCGTGCAGTACCGCACGCGGATCCTGCCCTGGGCGGACCGCGCGCTGCCGGAATTCCAGGACACGTTTCTCGCAAGGGATTCGCGGATGGCGTTCTGCGCGACGATCGACCGCAACGGCTATCTGCCGGTGCACAACGGCATCTATTCGAAGCCGCAGCGGCCCGGCGATGTCGCCTGGAACACCGCCAACTGCCGCAACCGCCGCATCTTCAACGACAGCGCCGGCCTTGCGGCGGGACGCAACACCCGCGCCTATCTGATGCAAAGCTATGCCCGCGACATGGGCAACGGCACCACGGTGATGATGCGCGAGATCGATGTCCCCGTGCGCGTGCAGGGACGGCACTGGGGCGGGTTCAGGACGGCGTATAAGCTTTAAATCGCAGCCGTAGGGCGGATTAGCCAACGGGTCGCGCAAAGCGCGCCCGATGATAAACTCCGCGTAATCCGCCGCGGAGTTTCCGCCATGAAATCGGCCGGCGGATTACGGCTTCGCCTAATCCGCCCTACGGCCAAGCGCCGCATCCTTGGAACACATGTCATACCAGTGACATTCGATATTGGTTCAACCCGGTTGGACCGACATTGATCACCCATTTCCATTTCCCGAGGCACCCATGAACGAACTCTCCCCCGACAATGCGAAGGCCATGCATGACCGCGTCCGCGAGGAGATGCTCGACAGCTATGACGAGGAAATGGAGCTCGAACTCGACGAGGACCGCCTCGACCAGATGGCCGACGAGATGGCCGGCCACAAGCTGACCTCCTCGGTCGATCGCCGCACCTATTTCAAGGAACTGTTCCGCCTGCAGGGCGAACTGGTGAAGCTGCAGAGCTGGGTACAGCACGAGAAGCTGAAGGTCGTGGTGATCTTCGAGGGCCGCGACTCGGCTGGCAAGGGCGGCGTCATCAAGCGCATCACCCAGCGGCTCAATCCGCGCGTCTGCCGCGTCGCCGCGCTGCCCGCGCCGAATGAGCGCGAACGCACCCAGTGGTACTTCCAGCGCTATGTCTCGCATCTGCCGGCCGGCGGCGAAATGGTGCTGTTCGACCGCTCCTGGTACAACCGCGCCGGCGTCGAGCGCGTGATGGGTTTCTGCACCGAGAGCGATGTGGAGGAGTTTTTCCGCACGGTACCGGAATTCGAACGCATGCTGGTCCGCTCGGGCATCATCCTGATCAAATACTGGTTCTCGATCACCGACGAGGCGCAGCATCTGCGCTTCTCCATGCGCATCGCCGATCCCTTGAAGCAGTGGAAGCTGTCGCCGATGGACGTGCAGTCGCGCGCCCGCTGGGAGGCCTATACCAAGGCCAAGGAAGCGATGCTCGAACACACGCATATCCCGGAAGCGCCGTGGCATGTGGTGCAGGCCGTCGACAAGAAGAAGGCGCGCCTGAACTGCATCTCGCATCTGCTCGAGCAGATTCCGTATCGCGACGTGCCCTATGAGCCGGTGGCCCTGCCGGAGCGCGTCCGCAACCCCGACTATCACCGCGCCCCGGTGCCGGCGGAGATGTATGTGCCGGAGAAGTATTGAGCCGAGGCAGACTGCCGATCACGCATCATATTTAAATCAAACAACAGCGTCGGCATACGCCGGCGCTGTTGTCATGTCTGACGACAATTTACGCAACGCGCACCCTCGCCAGACAGGCCGGAACGTGTATAGTTTCGGCACTCTCTGTTGCTGCTTTCCAAGTCACGATCCGACGCTTAATTGCCTGGCCGGTGACCGATCGATGGATGGCTTCACGCGTCCTTCGCGCTCGACCGGCGGGTCATTCCGGAGGTCCTGCAATGACAATCGTCGAGCGCGCTTCCCAGAGCTTCAATTCTCAAGGCCTGTCGCGTCGCAGCCTGCTCGGCGCAGGCATCGCCGGCACGTTCCTGTATGCCTTTCACATGCCGCTCCGCGCAGCGAGCGACGCCGCGGCCACCGGCGGCGGCTTCGCACCGAACGCCTTCATCCGCATCGGCGCCGACGGCAGGACCACACTGCTGATGCCGCAAACCGAGATGGGCCAGGGCATCTACACATCAGTGGCCATGATCCTCGCCGAAGAACTCGATGCCGATTATGCGCAAATCGTGCTGGAACATGCGCCGCCGGATGAGAAGCGCTTCGCCAATCCCCTGCTCGGCATTCAGGCCACCGGCGGCTCGACCTCGATTCGCGCCTTCTGGAAACCGCTGCGCACCGCGGGCGCAACGGCACGCGCCATGCTGATCGGCGCGGCCGCCGAACAGTGGCAGGTGACGCCGGCGAGCTGCTCCGCAGCCAATGGCGAGGTGATCCATACGGAGAGCGGGCGCAAGCTGGGCTATGGCGCGCTGGCGGACGCCGCCGCCCGGCAGACGCCGCCGAAGGACGTGGCGCTCAAGGACGCCAAGGATTTCCGGATCATCGGCCAATCGCTGAAGCGGCTCGACACGCCGGACAAGGTCAACGGCAAGGCGATCTTCGGCATCGATGCCATGGTGCCCGGAATGATGTTCGCCACGCTGAAACTATGCCCGGTGTTCGGCGGCAAGGTGCGCAAGGTCGATGACAGCGGCGCCAAGGCGCGGCCGGACGTGAAACAGGTCGTGGTGCTGGACGATCTCGTCGCCGTGGTCGGCACCACGATGTGGGCTGCGAAAGCCGGCCTCGATGCCGTGAAGATCGAGTGGGACGAAGGGCCGAATGCCAAGATCGGCTCTAAAGAAATCTGGGCCCACCTGCGCGCCGCCACGCAGAAGAACGGCGTGGTGGCGAAGACCGTCGGCGACATCAAGACCGGACTCGCCACCGGCACGCGGCTGGACGCGGAATATGAGATGCCGCTGCTGGCGCACGCGACCATGGAGCCGCTGAATTGCCTCGTGCATGTAAAAGCGGACAGCTGCGAGGTCTGGACCGGCACACAGGTCATCGCCCGCGCGCAGGCCATTGCGGCGCAGGCCGCCGGGCTGCCGGTGGAGAAGGTCACCGTGCATCAGCACCTGATGGGCGGCGGCTTCGGGCGGCGGCTCGAAGTGGACATGGTCGGCGCCGCAGTGCGTATCGGCAAGCAGGTGAACGGGCCGGTGAAGGTCGTCTGGACGCGCGAAGAAGACATGCAGCACGACATCTATCGGCCGGTCTATCGCGACATCGTCTCGGCGACACTGCTGGACGGCAAGGTGGTGGGCTGGAAATACAAGGTGGCCGGCGCCTCGATCCTGGCGCGCTGGCTGCCGGGCGCATTCCAGAACGGCATCGATATCGATGCCGTCGATAGCGCCGTGGACATGCCCTACGACGTGCCGCATTTCCATGTGGAATATCTGCGCGTCGAGCCGCCGGCGGTGCCGACCGGCTTCTGGCGCGGCGTCGGGCCGAACAACAATGTGTTCGCCATCGAGAGCTTCATGGACGAGCTGGCGCGCAAGGCCGGCAAGGATCCGGTCGCGTTCCGCCGCGCGATGCTCGGCAAGGCGCCGCGCATGCGCGCCGTGCTCGATCTCGCCGCCGAGAAATCCGGCTGGGGCCAAAAGCTGCCGCCGCGCACCGGCCGCGGCGTGGCGCTGCAGCCGACCTTCGACACCTCGATCGCCACCATCGTCGAGGCGGAAGTGGACCCCGCCGGCGAGGTGAAGCTGCATCGTGTGACGCTGGCGGTGGATTGCGGCATCAACGTCAATCCCGACACCATCGTCGCGCAGATCGAGGGCGGCGTGATCTTCGGACTCACCGCCGCGCTGCATGGCGAGATCACACTCGACAAAGGCCGCGTACAGCAATCGAATTTCGACGACTATCGGATGCTGCGGATCGACGAGGTGCCGAAGATCGACGTTCACCTCATCAAGAGCGGCGAAGCACCGGGTGGCATCGGCGAGACCGGCGTGATCGGCGCGCCTCCCGCGTTACGCAATGCGATCTACGCGATTACCGGCGTGGCGCTCCGTCGGCTGCCGATCGACCGCGATGCGATTGCGGAGAAGAAGCGGGCCTGACGTCGGTGCCGGTCTCACCAAAACTCCGGCACCGTCTGTGAGAGCCGTCCGCCGATGCGCACAGGCGCAATCCGCGTGGCAAGACCCGTCTTGTCATCCGTCTCCACCGCCACGCCCGAGAGCGTTGCCGGGCCGAAGGCCGGTTCGAAGCGGCCGGAGGGGATGCCGGTGACGAAGCGGCGCACCGGTTCTTCCTTCTGCATGCCGATCACGGAATCATAATCGCCGGTCATGCCGGCATCGGTCATGTAGGCGGTGCCGCCGGGCAGGATCTGGTGATCGGCGGTGGGGATATGCGTGTGCGTGCCGACCACGAGGCTGACGCGGCCGTCGCAGAAATGGCCCATACCCTGCTTCTCGCTGGTGGCCTCGCAATGGAAATCCACCACGATGGCGTCGGCGGCATCGACCAGCGGACAGGCTTCGATCTCCTTGGCGATGCCGGCGAAGGGATCGTTGAGCGGCTCCATGAAGATTCGGCCCATGGCATTGATGACCAGCGCCCGCGCGCCGTTCTTGGCATCGATCAGCGCGGCGCCGCGGCCGGGCGTGTGGCGCGGAAAATTCAACGGACGGATCAGGCGCGGGGCGCGCTCGATGAAGACCAGCGCTTCCTTCTGGTTCCAGGCGTGATTGCCGAGCGTGACCGCATCGGCGCCAGCGTCGTTGAGATCGTTGAAGATGGACTCGGTGATGCCGAAGCCGCCGGCGGCGTTCTCGCCATTGA
>JAEXHR010000129.1 GCA_023449855.1 Pseudomonadota bacterium
CGCCGAGGAGGGTCGCAGTGCGGCCCTCCTCGGTCGAAACGTCCGCGGATACGCCACTTGCTTCGGCGCCCGCCAGGCGCAGCGACGCCACCGCCTCGTCGACCGCATTCCGCCGGCGTCCAGTCACCACCAATCGGGCGCCGCGAGCGGCAAGCGCCCGTGCCGTGGCGAGACCGATGCCGCTTGTGCCGCCTGTAATCAGAACGCGCTTGCCTTCGATATCCATTGTCTCTTCCTCACGCTTCCTTCGGGTAGTTAGAAGGGAAGAGAGCCCTCTTGGTCTCCTCGTCGAACTCCCTCTTGAACGCGTGGTCGGTGCCCACCTTGCGGGCACGTTCCGCAGCTACCCGCGCATTGATGTCGGCGAACCACCGTTCGATGTTGGGATAGGCCGCCAGGGGATTTTCGGCGCCCGGCAGGACGAACTGCGCCCGGTCGATCCAACCCCATGCCGCCATGTCCACGATCGTGTAATATTCACCGACGATGAAGCGGCGGTCGGCGAGATGCACGTCCAGCACTTCGTAATGGCGGTCCGCCTCGCGCCGGTAGCGGTTGACGGCGTAATCGAGTCCCGAAGGCGCGGCGCGCTGGAAGTGAACGGCCTGCCCCGAGAAGGGCCCGAGACCCGAGGAGACGAAGAACAGCCAGGACAGCAACTCGGCCCGGTCCGCCGGGTCACCGAGGAAGTTGCCCACCTTTTCCGCCAGGTAAAGCAGGATCGCGTTCGAATCGAACACGCGGACTTCCCTGCCGCCTGGCCCATCGGTGTCGACGATCGCCGGAACCTTGCCGTTAGGGTTGATAGCGAGATAGGCTGGAAGGTGCTGCTCTCCCTTGCTCGTGTCCACGGGAACCAGCTCATATTCGAGCCCGGCTTCCTCGAGCAGCAGCGCGACCTTGGCGGGATTGGGGGTGGGGTGAAAATAGAAACGGATCATGTTGGCCTCCTTGGTCGGCGGTGTGGACAACCGGTTCGGGTGATTTATCGAATGTTGGCGATCAGCCCGTCCTGAAGCCAGGAGGCAAGATATCCCCCGGCAGCTTCTACCGCGCTTTCGAGGCCGTTCTCTTCGGCCAGGCGGTCACACAGGCGCGCGAAGCTCAGGCCAGACACGGCGAGCTGAATCGCCCCCATCTCGGTCTGTTCGATGGTCGCAAAATGCGGCTGCAAGTCTACGCGCCACACACGGATCCATGCCGGTTCGGGTAGCATCTCGGCGGGAGGAACGTCCTCGCCGGCCGCGATCGCGTTCCAGATGGCACCGCAATTCGTCTTGACGGGCAGGAGGTCGAGTGTCGGCACGAAATCGATGACGGCATCCTCCCAATCGACATCGGAAAGGCGCTGGGGGTCGAAGGCGACCGCGTTCGGACCGTCGAACGCCCGGCGCAAAGCCCAATCGAGCGCAGCTATCTCACCGACCTCGATGTCCCCAGGATAGAGCGCGTTGATCGTGTCGGAAAAACCCCCGCCATAATCACGCAGCGTCCAGCTATGGGGAGGATGCTGGGCGATGTGGTGGCGCGCGGCTTGCTCGAACCGTTCGTCGCCGAGCCACGCCCAGAGACGCTCGTAGCTGTCCTTGAGGCAATCGACGAGCTGCGCGCTATAGGCGTTGTGGTAAACAGCGAGACCCGGTCCCGCATCACCGTCGACCGCAACCGGAATCTCGCTCGGCTGGTCGAGCAGGAAGCCGATGAAGCCACGCTGCAGATCAAGCAGGCTCATGCCGCCTCCGCCACGCGCGTTGCGATTCCGCGCGCTATGTCGAGCTCGGCCAGCAGGTCCGCCAGCGGCGGGATCTTGTCGTCTCGCTCGATCATCGTCGCGACCGGCCCGAGGCGGGGATATATCCGTCCGAACAGCTCCCAGACGAGATCGGGAACTGGCTGGTCATGGGTATCGATCAAGCGATGGCGGCCCTGGCTGTGACCGGCGAGGTGAACTTGCCGGACGCGGTCCGCGGGGACACCCGCAAGATACTCATAGGGGTCGAACCCGTTGTTGGTGCCGCTGACATAGATGTTGTTCACGTCGAGCAGCAGGTAGCAGCCGGTCCGACGGGTCATTTCAGTGAGGAATGCCCACTCCGGCATCTGATCATCGGCGAAGGTCAGATAGGTCGACGGATTTTCGAGAACCAGGGGACGTTCCAGGACGTCCTGCACATGGTGGATGTTCGCGCAGACCGTGTCGAGCGCCTCCTCGGTGAATGGAAGCGGAAGCAGATCGTGGGAATTGACGTGCTCGATCCGCGACCAGCTCAGATGATCCGAGACCCATAGCGGGTCCACACGATCGGCGAGGGTCTTCAAACGCTCGAGATAGTCGGGGCGGACGCCATCCGCCGATCCGATCGACATCGATACGCCGTGCATCGCGACCGGCCAACGTTCGCGCACCTGGTCGAGCACATGGAGCGGGCGCCCGCCGGCAACCATGAAGTTTTCGGAGATGATCTCGACGAAATCGACCGGAACCGCCTCATTCAGAAAATTCTGGAAGTGCGGGATGCGCAAACCCAGTCCAAAACCCTGAAATGGCGCTATAGTCTCTTTCGACACGAATATACTCCTGAGCGGCGTACCGGGTCGGCCATTGGGGGGAGTGTCCGGCCCGGCACACTGGCAGGTTCGTTCTGCCTGGTGCTTGGGTTACATGCCCCCGGAAAATCTGCTGGCTCAGACCGGCTTGCGAAAACGCAACGTCATCCTGTCGCTTTCGCCGATCGCGTCATAGCGCGCGCGCTCCTTGTCGCTCAGAAACGGATGGCCCGGCCCCGCGCTCAACCGCGCCGGCGGCAATGTCCAGACGCCGAAGGGATAGTCCTTGCTGTCCTTGGGATTGGCGTTGATCTCAGAGGAACCATCGAGAATAAACCCGGCCTTCGTCGCGGCGTCGATGACGGTCTGTGTCGCGACATAGCCGGTGAACTGGCCCGGCCCGGTTAGTTCGGCCGTCTTCGGTTCGGCGCGATGCTCCTCGACAGCGAAAAATCCGCCTGGCTTCAGCGCGGTGAAGATGTCCCTCATCGCCTTGTCACTGAAGCCGAGATGGATCCAGTTGTGGATTTCTCGGGCCGAGATGATCACATCGACCGAATTCGGCGGTGCGAGCGGCCCCGAAATTGCGCCAAAAGCGGCGTAGCGGATATTGCCATAAATGGAGGCATCCGCATGCTTCGTCTCGAAGCGCCGGCGATCGACCTTGAGGCCGCCTGGAACCTTGGGGTCATCGAGATCGGCCACGCCGGCGATATAGGTGCCTCCGGCCTTCGCCAGATAGGGCGCAAGGATTTCCGTCCAATATCCACCCTCCGGTTGGAGATCTACGATCGTCAGCCCCGGTTTGACGCCCCAGAATTGCAGCGTTTCATACGGATGCCGAAAGCGATCTCGTGCGCGATCGCCGGCCGGGCGCAATTTGGCATCGATTGCACTCCGGAGGGCCGGGTCCGCAGCCGTCTGCCTCGCGGCGTCATTGGCATGCAACGCAGGCCCCGAGAGGACCGCAACCGCCATCAATCCTGCGAGCATCGAACGCGCGAAGACCTTCCCCATGTGTCACTCCCAAAGTTGATATGAATTCCACATCCGGCAGGAGGCCGCCCACATGGCGGCCCCCTTGCTTCACCACCGGAGCACTTTTCGACCGATCGCCGCGCCGATCAGTGACGCTACGCCGAGCCCCAACGAGTACCAGAGAAGGACGAAGCCGGGCGAACTCTCGGTGCAGTGCAGCGCATAAACCGTGGCGGCCGTGCCGCCCGCGACAAGCCCGGCGGCCGCGCCTGCCGCCCCAAGCTGGGTCGGAGCCAGTCGCGAAAGGCTCCAAAGCAGCCCGAAGAACACGGGCGCCGAAAGCCCGGCGACATAGAGCGGGCACTGCGCCCAACTCGACCCCATCCAGAATGCCTCGCCATTGTCGGCTGGCGCTGCGCCCAGCCGGAGCAGGGTGATGGCAGCGAGCATGACGAGCGGAACGGCGAACAGCCTCGCCCAATGCACCGGCCGTGAGTCCGGCCGGCTAAGACGATCAAGCGCCTGGAAACCCAGATACACCAGCGAGCCGCTATAGAGTAGCTTCACCCAGAAAATGCCAGTCGACATCGCCTCGCCAAGATCATGGCGAATCCCAAGAGACGGCCAGAGCACCACCGCGGCAGCGGCGATGGCGGCACCAGAGATCAGCCCCTTGCGCAGGTGGGCACGAGAACTGCCGGCCGGCACCGGGTGCAGGTCGCTGGCAAGCTCCGCAATCAACATTTCGGTATTCATGAATTGCTCCGTCGAACACTCGACCGACGGGCCTCCACGCCGCGAGTCAGTTACCTATTCGAAGCGACCCGCCATTCGGTTACGCAGGAGTTTGCTTCGTAACGATCCGGGCCATCCCATCGAACGTAGAAGCATTGCGAGTTCAGCGTGAGGGTCGCGGACGTGTTGCGATGCTGTACATAGCAGGGAGGGTGAGTGAGAAATGGCTGGTATCCCAATTGCGATCGTTCAGCAGGCGCCGGTTTTTCTCAATCTTGCGGCAAGTGTCGAAAAAGCTGAGCAACTCGTCCGCGCCGCCAAGGCAGACGGCGCCAGCTTGATCGTCTTCCCCGAGGCGTGGCTACCTGGCTATCCTGTCTGGTTGGACGAGGCCCCGGGCTCCGCTCTGTGGGGTCATCGTCCAGCCGAAATCCTCTTTCGGCTTCTCTATGCCAACTGTCCCACGCTCGACGGACCCGAGATCGGACGCCTAGCCGACCTTGCGGTTGAACTCTCGGTCGAGATCGTGATGGGTATCCAGGAACGTCGCGGCGCCAGCATCTTCAACACCGCCTTGCGTCTCACCCCGGAGGGTGGTCGGGATGTCCACCGAAAAATCATGCCCACTCACAATGAGCGCCTGGTCTGGGCGGCCGCGGACGGAAGCAATTTTCGTCCCTGGCCAAGTGACTTCGGCCCCTTTGGCGCGCTCATCTGCTGGGAGCATTGGATGCCGCTGGCTCGCGCTGCGCGGCACAACGAGGGTGAGGTTCTCCATTTCGCGTTGTGGCCGGCCGTCACCGAACTCCATTTGCTCGCCAGCCGTCACTATGCTTTCGAGGGGCAGTGCTTTGTCGCCGCGGCCGGGACGGTGCTTGCTCGCAATGAAGTACTGGACGGCTTCGATAGCCTCGGCGTGCGCGAGGAGGCTGCCCGAAGCCTGCTGGAATCGATCCCTTCCGACCACCAATTGCTCAAGTCCGGTGCCAGCGCTGTGATCGCGCCCGATACGTCGCTGATCGCAGCCGCCGAACCTGGCGATTCAAGGACGCTACATGCCGCGATCGACCTCGATAGGCTCGCGGAAGGCAGGCTCTATCTCGACACGGCGGGTCATTATTCCCGGCCCGATATCTTCGAACTGCGCGTCGATACGCGCGAGCGTCCGGGCGTCTTCATCGAACGCTAAACGGCGTCGATGGTGCACCTTACGATGCGTGCCATCACTCCCGGATCAGGCGAATATCGACTTCACGCTCGACGAACGTCCATTCCCTGGTACTGCGCAGCCGCTCCACCAGCATTTCGAAGCCGGTGACGTGCTCGGGCGCGTATTCGAACCAGGTCAGGAAGTCGAACGGCCCACCCAGGTCCCTGCAGTGGAAGAGGCGGCGAGCGATCGCGGGCAGGTACTCGATGCCGATGGCGATATGCGATGATTGCTCTTCGAATATCTGCCGGCGCTCGTCCTGTGCAAAGTCCCACCACGCCTTCGCCTTGAGGATCGGGATCAGCGCCGCCCGCGTAGCTCGATCGCGGCCGAGACCTTCCTGTCGGTCCAGCAGCCGCTGCTGCTCGGTTTGATGGACATAGCGTCCATTGCTGGTGGTGCCACGCAAGACCCAGCTCGCATCGTCCGTGATCGTGGTATCCGCCTCGCGGATGCTCAGGTGCGTGGCCTTCGGAAGACTGTCTCCGATCACGGGGGAAATGCTCTCGATCCGCCAGGGGCCGTCGCTTCCGGCGACAAAGCCGACAAGGAAAAGACCACGATCCGGCGCGTCGAGGGTATCAGCCGTCTTGATCTTGTTCATCAACGTCTCCGGTCCAGATCCAACGGCAATACGATCGTGTCGCCTTCCCGGTTACGAGCCATGTCGCGACTTTGCCTCGACCAGATTATTTGTTGCCGGCTTGGTCTCTTTTTGGGGGCATCTGTAACTGTACAGCCCTCGCGAGCGGATCTCTGGGTATCGACATTCAAGCACTGGAGACAGATTATGTACGCTCAATCCTACCGTCCCGTTCTTTCCGCGGCGCTGCCGTTTCTGGGCTCCGGCGTTGCGTTGGTCGCGATGCTGGTGATCGGCGCGGTGTCCGTCGCGGGAACCATGATGGGGTCCATGGCTGGCCTTTGACGGGCAAGCCCAGGCTCGCCCCATCGGCGTCCGACGTTGTCGGTCCGCGTGCCCCGGCCGACCTGACCTCGTCTTCCTTCGGGAGGGACGCGGCGGGCGGCGCTGGTAGCCGCTAACATCTTGTGAGGCCCGCGTAACCATGCGGCCATCGGAAACGAACCAGCGGTAACGGTTCCACGCAACAGGAAAGCAGATCCATGTCCCTCGTTCGATTCCTCCCCATTGCAGCGCTGGCTGTTATCGCGGCGCCTCTTCAGGCACAGCCGGTCCAGCCTTTCAGCCTCGGCGCGCTCAAGGCTGCGCAGGCGGCGGGCAAACCGGTGCTGGTCGATGCCTTCGCGCCCTGGTGCCCGACCTGTCGTGCGCAGGCTCCGACGATCGACAAGCTCTCGACCGATCCGGCCTACAAGAACCTCACTATCCTCCGGCTCGACTATGACAACCAGACGGCGGAGAAGAAGGTGCTCGGCATCACCAAGCAGAGCACCCTCATCGCTTACAAGGGCAACAAGGAGGTCGGCCGCATCGTCGGCATTACCGACGGCGCTCAGCTGCGCAGTTTCGCCGCCACGCCGCTGCGCTGACCGTGCTGCGTCTCGACCGGCGTGCCGCGGTCATGGGTCTCGGCGCTGCTGCGTTCGGGATCACTTCGCTCGCGGGCGCGATCGCGGCACCGAGCTATGACGATCCGGACGACATGTATGGCGCCCTGCGGCGCCAGCCGGGTCAGATCCTCCGTGTCGGAGCCGGCACGATCAACCTCGTGTTTGCCGATGGAGCACCCGGCCTCGATCGCGATCGCGTGGTCTCCTGGGTACGCACCGCGGTCGCTGCGGTAACCGCCTATTTCGGCCGTTATCCGGTCAAGGACTATGGGCTATTGGTGATTGCCGAGCCCGGCGATCACGTCGGCCATGCAACGACGTTCGGCTATGCCGGCACCGCGACCCGGATTCATGTCGGCGTAGCGGCCGATGCGACCGCCTTCCATCGCGATTGGGTGCTGGTCCATGAGATGGTCCACACAGCCCTCCCGAACCTTCCTCGCCGAGCGCTGTGGCTCCAGGAGGGCAATGCGACCTATGTCGAACCGATCGCCCGGGCGCTGGTCGGCGAACTGCCTGTCGAGGAGGTGTGGCGGGAGTCGATCCTCGGCATGCCCAAGGGCACGCCCAAGGCCGACGACCCGGGAATGGACGGAACCCGCGCCTGGGGCCGGCTCTACTGGGGCGGCGCAACCTTCTGGCTGCTCGCCGACATCGCAATCTACCAGGACAGCGGCGGGAGATATTCCCTGCGCAATGCCCTGCAGCGCATCAACCGTGAGAGCGGCGGAAACACGGTCGAGTGGTCGCCCGAGCAGCTGATGGCGGTCGGTGACATGGCGGCCGGAACGCGCTCCCTGCAGGATCTCTATGTCCGGTTTGCCGAGCAGCCTATCGATACGGACCTGAGCGATCTTTTCCGGCAACTCGGCGTCGGGATGGACGCGCAGGGCGGCACGCGCTTTGACGATCGGGCACCTTTGGCCGAACTTCGCCGGCGGATCACGAAACCGTAGGTCCACGGATGCTCCACCAGGCGGGGAGTGGGGTTCTTGGCTCCCGTCCAGAGGCTTCATTCTGCGATCGCCTCGAGCGAATCGCGAATGGTGGTGGCGCGATCGGTGAGTTTCTGCGGCCCGGCCGCAAATTGGCCGCCCAGTACCAGCCACACGCCGAGCAAAACAATTGCAGCTCCGGCGATCAGGCCCGAATGCAGTAGCCAGAAGGATACGGCCGAGCTCGGCTCATACATCGCACCCAGCCAACCAACGAGGAGGTTTGCGGCGAAGAGGTGGAGATAGCAGAGCGCGATCATGGTCCCGCAGGTGCCACGCGGCGCCATGCGCGAGTATAGCGCAAGCGCGACGGGCAGGCTGTGGGCGAAGCCGATATTGTTGAGGATGTGGAAGGCCAGAGCCCACCCCAGGGCTACCTGGTGCGGAGCCCCGGCGTTCTTTGTCGCGATCGCCAGCGCGAGCGGCGCGAGCGCCGAGAATGCTGCACCGATCGTGAGCTTGGCCAATTCGCTGGGCTCGGGCCGCCGGCGACCCCAAGCGCGCCAGAAGGCGACCGAGAGACCCATCACCACGGTGCTGATCACCGCCCCGAAGGACAAGAGCCAGGTGATTGGCAGCATGTGCCCGAACAGCATCAGGTCGTAATTGGCCTCGCCCCAGATCAGATAGGCGTTGAAGGTCTGCTGGTTGCCGATCTGGGTTATGGTAAGCACCGGCAGGAGAAGGATGAGGATGGCGATGTTGCGCACATCATGCTTCGTGAGCTGGACAGGCTGATTGCCGGCGCGCGCGGGCGAGTTCACCGGGATGGTCCCAAGGCCCGCCACGTAGATGATCAGACCGATCGTCATGCCGACGCCGGCGGCAGTGAATCCCCACCGCCACGCGACATCCTGGCCGAGGCTTCCGCAGACAAGCGGCGCCAGGATACCGGCGATCTGGACACCGAACATGTAGAGCTGAAAACCGTCCGAGCGGCGTTCGTCGCCGGCCCGATACAAGGCGCCGATCTGCCCGGCGTGATTGCTGCGGAACGCGCCGAGCCCCAGCAGCAGGAAGAGAAGCGCGAGCAGAAAGGTACGATCGAACGCCATCAGGATATGGCCGATCGTCATCATGACTGCCCCGGCGACCACGGCGCGGGTCTTGCCGACCCAGCGATCCGCGATCGCGCCGCCGATGATCGGCGTGAGATAAGCGAGCCCCGCGTAGAGCCCGAAGATGTAGGAGGCGAGCTTTTGCGGCGACTGGTGCATATCACCGTTGCCGAGCAAGCGCTCGAGAGCGGCAAGGCCCCAGACCTGCCCGACATGATCGGGCTGAAGCAGCCAGTGCGTCATGTAGAGCACAAGCAGCGACTGCATGCCATAATAAGCGAAGCGCTCGAACGAACCGGCGAACGAGAGGGGGCCGAGTCCGAGCGGATGGCCAAAGAAGGTCCGGCCGGCCGGCAACAACGCCGGGCCTTGATGGATCGTGTTCATCTAAAGTCTCCAGAGTTGAGTGCCAGCAAAGCGTGACGTGTCAGCCGCGGGTTGCGGGGGCAGGGGAAAGGGGCTTGCGAAAACGCAGCGTCATGCGGTCGCTCTCGCCAATCGCGTCGAAACGGACCCGGTCCGCCGCGCTCACGGTCGGCTGACCTGGAATTTCGCTGAGCTGGGTGGGCTTGAGTGTCCAGACACCCAGGGGGTAAGTCTTGATGTCCGTGGGATTGGCGTTGATCTCGGACGATGCGTCGAGCACGAAGCCGGCTTTCGTCGCAGCGGCGATCACGACCCTGGTCGGGACATAGCCAGTGAATGGATCTCCGGTCAGGACCGGATCGATCTGCGGCTCAGCGCGATGTTCCTCGATCGCGAGGATGCCTCCCGGCTTCAGCGCGCGATAGACGTCGCGGAAACCCTTGTCGGCATAACGCTCGTGCAGCCACTGATGCACTTCGCGGGAGGCGAGGACCAGGTCGACGCTTCCCGGTCTCGCCAGCAAGCCGGATCGCGGCCCAAAGGTCGCATAACGGATGGGCCCCAGGCGAGCAAAAGCGGCTCGGCTGGGTTCATCGCCGCCATTCCCTCCGACCAGCAGGTTCCGCCACCGGTCGTTTCCGAGATCCGGGACGCCCGCGATATAGATGCCGCGGGTCCTGGCGAGATAAGGCGCCAGGATACGGGTCCAGTAGCCGCCCTCGGGCTGCAGATCGACGACCGTCATCCCGGGGCGCAGACCCCAGAAGCGCAGCGTCTCGTAGGGGTGGCGATCATGGTCGCGCGCGCGATCGGCGGCGGTGCGCACGGTCGAGGAGAGCGCCGCGGCGAGGTGCGCGTCGCGCTGCCGATCGGACGCGCCGAGGGATCCTTGGTGCGTGCTCGGTGCCGCCCGGGCCCGCGCCGCCACGGTCGCGCCGGAGACCAGGAGAAGCGCAATGCAAGTCAGGGCAGACCATGTGGATGATCCGGTCGGCGATGATCCAGGGACATTCTTCATTTCGTCGGCTTCCAGCTTTGTGAGGTGGTTGCTGCGACGATAGTTGATGCCAATCCGATGATAATCGGGCTTATGGGAAAATCATTATCGCGGTTAGTGAAGAAATCCGGACGGCGGTGCGATGTAGCTCGCGGTGCCGGGCGACAGGGGGGCCGCCCGGCACCGTTTCACAGGCCGTCTGTCCTCGTGCCACGTCCAGGAGCAACCGGGCACGAGGGGACGGCATTGTCGCCGTGCGGGGATCAGGGGCGGCGACAATCATGGGTTCGCCGGGACGCCTCGCTGAGTTACGCCGCCAGAAGAATTTCCGGCGTCACAGGTGCGGCGCCCGACAAGCGCTCAGAATCCCGCTTGACGCTGATAAAGCGACTGGTTATCTATTATCTCATGGCAAGACCAGCGAATCCACAGACCCATGCCCGCCTGGTTGGAACCGGCGGAGATCTCGTCCGCCGCCAGGGCTTTCATGCGACCGGCGTGCAGGACGTTGCGACCGCAGCCGGCGTGCCCAAGGGATCCTTCTACAATTACTTCGCGACAAAAGAGGGGTTCGGACTCGCGATTCTGGACGCCTATTGGGAAGAGATCGAGCGCGACCATCTGGCCAGGCTCGACGACCGGCGCCTCAATCCGGCCGATAGGGTGAGAGCTTTTTTTCGTGGGCTCTCCCAGATGCACGCCGACACCGGGTTTGGTCCGGGGTGCCTGATCGGCAATCTTGCGCTCGAGCTCGGCAACACCAGCGACCCGGTGCGCGAGCGTGCCGCCCTGCTGCTTCGCCGTTGGGATGCAGCTCTTGCCGCGTGCCTTGAGGGTGCTCAGGCGGACGGGACGCTGCAATCCGGGCTGGAGCCGGCAGCGCTCGCCGCAGTGCTGGTGGAAGCCTTCGAGGGTGCCGTGATGCGGGCCAAGGTCGAGCGCGGCCCCACCGCTTTCGCCCGGTTCGAGGCGCTTCTCTCGGTCTTTCTCCCGAAACGCCCGAAGACCACTTGATCGAACAGCGAGACAGGAGGATTCCATGGCTCTGGATGACGTGAACATCGGCAATCCGCTCTATGCCGACCCGACTGACCCTGTGCTGCCCGCCACCGGGTTTGCGCTTGATCATACGAAGGTGGCCCTTGTCGTCGTCGACCCCCAGATCGACTTTCTGAGCCCGGAGGGGGTGAGCTGGCCCTATTTCGGCGAGAGCATCACCGAGAACGGCACTGTCGATCATCTGCGGCAGCTGTTCGAGGCCGCCAAGGCTGCAGGCATCACCGTCGCTGTCTCGCCTCATTATTACTATCCGACCGATCACGCCTGGAGGTTCGGTGGTCCGCTCGAGAAGGTAATGCACGGGATCGGGATGTTCGGGCGAAAGGGGCCACTATCGCTGGACGGCTTCGAGAATAGCGGCGCCGACTTCCTGCCTGCGTTCAAAGACCATATTCTCGATGGCGACACGATCATCGCGTCACCGCACAAGGTTTATGGCCCCGAGAGCAATGACCTTTCGCTCCAGCTGCGCAAGCGTGGCGTCTCCCAGGTCATCCTCGCCGGCATGGCAGCCAATCTCTGCGTGGAATCGCACCTGCGCGAGCTCGTTGAGCAGGGCTTCGAGGTGGTGGTGGTGCGTGACGCAACGGCCGGGCCACGCTTGCCGGAGGGCGACGGCTATCTTGCGGCCCTGATCAACTTCCGGTTCCTGGCTCACGCCATCTGGACCACGGCCGAGACCGTCGATCAGCTCGAGCAGACCCACGCCGCCGCCTGAGCGCGTCAAAGGAGACCAGCGATGATACACACGCATATCTCGCCCGAAGCGCGGGCAAACCTCGCGGAGGCCACCCTGGAGGCCAAGCGCGCCAAGGGTTTGAGTTGGGACGATATCGCCGAGGGAACCGGGATCAGCACCGAGTTCGTGACTGCCGCCCTGCTTGGCCAGCATCCGCTTCCCGAAGACGTGGCGACCCGCGTCGTCGAGAAGCTCGGATTGCCTGATCAAGCCGCGCTTGATCTCCAGGCGATTCCGATGCGCGGTAGTCTGTCGGTGCAGCCGCCGACCGACCCCACCATCTATCGCTTCCACGAGATCGTGCAGGTCTATGGAACGACGCTGAAGGCATTGATCCATGAACGCTTCGGCGACGGGATCATGAGCGCGATCAACTTCAAGATGACCGTCGGTCGGGAAGAGGACCGGGAAGGTGGAGAGCGCGTCGTCATCACGTTGAACGGCAAATTTCTTCCGACGCGCCCATTCTGATGCCGCCGGTGGCGGATGCCGGACCCGAACGCAAGGAACTGCGGCGTTGCGCAGTGAAGGGCGAGGACGGGTCGGCGTTCACCGCCATCGAGTATCGCTATCTGGCGACCATCGCCACCCGTCGTGGGGTACGCACCCAGATCGGCGCTCGCCACTGGATGTTGAAGTCAGGACAGGGGCTCCGTCTGATCGATGCTGCCTGTTTTCTCCACGAGCCAAGCGGCGAGCTATTCTGGCTGGAGCGTGACTAGCAGTTCGGCCGACGATCTCAGGCATTGCTCGTCAGCAGGCACCGCAACGAAGAATTGCCGATTTTCGACATTATCATCCCGCCGCGGCTGCTCGATGATCCGGGACAAGCGGCAGGGGGCGAGAGCCTTCGGCGCCGATGCTTCGAAAGGATTCGCATATGCGCCTCGTTCCCCTGCTCATACCGGTGGCCTGCGCCCTGGCTTTCCCTCCGGTCGCGACCGTGGCCGGTCAGTCGACGAGCCCAGATG
>JAEXHR010000169.1 GCA_023449855.1 Pseudomonadota bacterium
GATTGCAGAAGCTGTGTAAGCAGCTGGATCAGCACCCAGGGACGTCATAAATTTCACGAGGACGGTTTGATAAGTATCGAGAGTGGTATCTTTGACACCGCGTTGTTCTTGCATCCACCGACGGAAAGCAACCAATTCGGGCCAGGTTTCGTCCAATGAGGGGCGTTGTTCCGGCGGCAGGATGTCCAACTCGCGAAGATATTCGACGAACAGCTTGGCAGCACCCTGTGGTGCACGGGCAGTTCTGTTGCCGTGGAACACCGATGCAGAAGCGCTCAAGCCCACTGTAAGTGTATCGACGTCGTGGCCGGCGGCGCGTACCCAATCGCCCCACAATGCCAGAAGGCGCACCACCTCCGTTACCGTCGCGGCCGAGTAATTCCGCTGGACAAGCCAGTGCTTGAAGCCGCCGACATGTGGTTGCAGCCAATTGATCCGAACATCGACGCTGCGGCGATGTCTGTACTTTCGCTTTGTCACGCAATTTTCCTCGATTTGATCGTTGGTGCCGGTCAAATCCGACACGTCGAACAAATCGGAGGTTTCAAATCCATTCCAGCGCTAGGCGAGTGACCTACCCGTTCCTAACTCCAGGAGAGCCAGCAAGGCGAAGTTTGGCATGCTGTCGGCTCAGGGAGATGGTGGCCGGGATGACGCGAGGAATTGATTGCCCCGGCGACGCTGATCATGCGGATGAGGAGACACCGACCAACCACATCGTTCTCTGCTGACGGCGCGAAAGCCCCCCATACGGCCTCTCTTTGGGGCTGGTCTGGCACCGAACCGGCCCTGGCCTGCAACGGCTCCGCCGACCTTCTTCCCCTGACCGCAAGCGGTCATTCCTCGCGAGCCAACAAGCTCGGCTGCCACCGTCCTTCGCTCATGCTGCGGTCCTTCGGATGCAGTCCGTCCAATCCGTCGCCTCTCGACCGCCATCGAGGCCGCATCGGGCGGCTTCGAACAACCTCAGGAGATACGACAATGGCTCAGATCGGCACCTTCACCCGCGACGAAACCGGCACCTATGCAGGCACCATCAAGACCCTCACTCTCAACGTCAAGGCCACCATCAAGCCCTGCGACCGCGACAACGAACGCGCCCCCGACTTCCGCGTCACCGCAGGGGGCGTCGAGTTCGGAGCAGGCTGGACCCGCACTGCCCGCGAAACGGGCGCCGAATACCTCTCGCTCAAGCTCGACGATCCGTCCTTCACGGCGCCAGTCTACGCTTCCCTCGTCCAGGGCGACAAGGGCGAGCACAAGCTCATCTGGTCCCGCTAACCACCACCAAGGCGCTCCGCACACAGCGGGGCGCCCTCATTCGATCACATATCCCAGCGCGCGATAACCCACGCGTCGCTTTGCGGCCATCCGGGCCAGAACGGGAACGGTGTTATCGACATAGTCGACGACCAAAACGTCCCGCTTCCCATCATGCTGGCGATGCAGACGGCCGACATACTGCGCCAGAGTTCCCTTCCAGGCAATCGGCATGGTCAGGAAAAGCGTGTCGAGCCGGGCGTCATCGAAGCCCTCACCGATATAGCGGCCTATCGCCAGTATCAGGCGCTCATCATCGTCTGCGACATTCAACGCCGAGTTGGCTTGCTTGCGATCCTTCGCCGACATGCCACCGCGCAGCACCACCAGATTTTTCACGAACGGCGAGAACTTCTGCTGGAGGTAATCGAGGTGATCCTTCCGCTCCGTCAGCAGGATAGGCGAACGTTTGGCCTCGAGGCATTTCAACACGTCATCGAATATCAGGTCATTCCGGCCTTGGTCCTGCGCAAGGGCCGCATAGATCGCTGGCATTGACGGGCGCTCGGCCGAGGCGAGTGACGCTGGCAACTCAAATTTCGTCGATCTATCACGCGCACGATGGCGAATGCCACGTTCAGCGGCCTGCACCCTCGCATCGACCCGATGGCGAACGGGGCCGCATTGCATGAAGATGATCGGATGATGACCGTCCTTTCGGGCAACGGTGGCAGATAGGCCGACGACATATCGCGCCTTGGATCTGCGAGCGACAAGCTCAAAGCTCGCAGCGGACAGATGGTGGCATTCGTCGACAATCAGATGACCGTAATTGCCGACGACGTCATCGACCTCGCCATTCCGAACCAGGCTCTGGATAAGCGCCACGTCGATGATCCCTGTTGGCTTCCTTTTCCCGCCACCGATGATGCCGATCTGCTTTGGGTCGATGTTCAGGAAGGAACTCAGGCGCTCCACCCATTGGATCAGAAGCTCCCGGCGATGGACAAGAACCAACGCGTTGCGCGCCCGATGTGCGATAAGCGCGGCTGCGACAACCGTCTTGCCAAAGGCCGTCGTGGCGGCAAGCACCCCGGTGTCGTGGGCGACAAGAGCATTAAAGGCCATCGACTGGGGCCGCCGCAGTTCGCCCTGGAACGCAACACCGACAGGTAGCGCAGCCCCATCTTCGCGATGATCCTCTAAAACGGCGGTCGAACCATGCCTCTCGATGAGCTCGATTGCTTCGTCGAAACAGCCTCGTGGTAGAGCGACATGGCGTGGATGAAGTTCGGCGCATGAGATGATCCGCGGCTTGCCGAATGTCGGCAGTCGCATTGCTTGTGCGCGATAGAATTCCGGATTTTGGAACGCTGCCAGACGCACGAACTGTGCGATCAGCGCAGGCGGCAGCTCCGTCCTATCGATGTAGACCTGATCGGCGATCACGACCTTGATGCTTTGCGGGATCACAGCTTCTATTGGCCGCGGCTCGCTCCGACGTGACGGCAACATCTTCCACGGCTCATCGGCATGCTCGTCATCGACTGGCATCCGGACGCCCAGGACCCGCCCCGACAATTCAGCTTCGTCAGCGATCCTGAAGAC
>JAEXHR010000171.1 GCA_023449855.1 Pseudomonadota bacterium
GGCCGAGCGTGCCGCCGAGGACGATCTGCAATCCTGCCGATGAGGTCTGCATGGCGGAGGGGATTTTCATGTTCCCGGTGCCGCGCAGGATCGCTGCAAAGGTGTTCATCAGCCAGGGGATGACGCCGCCAGCAAAGAAGATGGTGATGTAGCCGAGGGCCTGGCTCAGCACATTGCCGCGGCCGCCGAGCAGTTGCAGCAGCGCGGATCCGAAAGTCAGCATCGCGACGGTGAAGGTGAGGCCGAAGCAGATGGCGATCAGGAGTGCGTGCCCTGCCAGCGTATCGGCGCGCTCGCGGTCGCCGGCGCCGAGTGCGCGGGCGATGGCGGAGGACACGCCGCCGCCCATGGCGCCGCCGGACATGGTCAGGGTCAGCATCACGAAGGGAAACACCAGCGCCATGGCCGCCAACGCCTCGGTGCCGAGCCGGCCGATATAGGTGGTCTCGAAGATGACCACGACAGTGCCGGCCGATAGCGCAACCACATTTGGCCAGGCCAGACGCAGCAGGGTCGGCAGGATGGCGTGATCGAGCAGCGGGTTCTTGGCGGGAGCGGTCAGCCCGGGAAGCGGTTGTTTGTCGCCATCGACCAACGGGCGTTCGGCGAGCGCGACCTCGGACATGCAGTCTCCCTGACCGTCCGGTCTTGAACGCCGGACATAATCTTTCCTAGCACCGTTCGCAGCGAGCGCCATACGCGCCCGATGCATGGGCGCTGTTCGAATTGCACTGCAATATGAGGTCGTTCAACCAATCGTCCAGGTGAACGGCCGCGCACCATTCCGCTCTGCGGTCATGGCGATGGGAATGTTGCGTCCACAGCCGGCAGCGAGACCCTCAATGAGGCCGAGCAGTATATCCGCGCAGGCGGGATGCGCATCGGCAACGCCGTCCATCAGCTTCCAGGTGGTCTGCCGGATAGTGACAATGCCAGCGAATCTTTCAGTGGTGAATTCGTCGTCCTGAGCGGCGAGCAGTGCGGTGAAGAAGTCCGTGAACGTCGTGGCATCGCCGCGTGTCATGCCGAAGCTTGCTGCGACCTCGTCGTAATATTGCATGCCGATCAGCTTGCCGGTGAGACGCAGCAAATAGCTCGCATCGTTCGGGCCGAACAATTGCACCGCAACGGGTGCGGCGGTGCGGACATATTCCATAGCGTAGTTACGATAAGCCCTCTCCAGACGAGGCCGCGGCCAGCTATCGACCGGCAGTGCGGGCGCCTTGGCCGGATCGAAGGGCGGCGCTTCGAGATGTCTGGCGAAGACGAGGCGTTGATCGATATCGAGATCCCGGTCGTATTCGCAGTAATAGCCCTCTAGCCCGTCCTGACCATCGACGCTCTGCTTGGTGCAGACGAAGCCGAGTCTGAGATTGCCGAGCGCAACGCCATTATTGGCGTGCCAGCCGCGCAGCATCGCGCGGGATACTTCGCCGGGAATGCCGCAGATGGCGGTGCCACGCCAGATCCAGCGCGGCGGCGGATAGCGGATCCACGCCTTGTGGTCGCTCTCAACCATGTATTCGACAGAGACGCCGCCGATCCAGTTGGAAAGATAGTGATACTGCGCGGCTGCGACGGCAGGCGGCAGATGCGACAATCCCAGCTTGTCCAGCCCGGCGATGAAACGCTCCTGCTGCTGGCGGCGGAAGATGCGGAAAACCAATTCCGCGGCATCGGCGGTGCCGCGGCGCGTGACGGCTGTGAGGATCAGGCCCGTGAATACGCCGTGATAGAGATCGGCGACGCTCCGCCAACGCTTCCATGTGGCTTCGTCATTCGCTGCGGTCATTCCATCCTCCCATCTATTATTTGGAAGGACCGTAGCGGTGACCGGCTGCGATCAGAAGTGCAGCGGAAGCAGAGCGTCCTCCGGGCAGCGCGCGCCTCACGTCACCGGCGCCGGATTGAACAGCACAAGATCGTTGTGCAGGCCCCATTTGTCTGCCCAGACCTGCTTGCGGCCGCTGGCGACATCGAGGATGAGCTGGAACAGCTCCCAGCCTGCCTCCTCGATGGTCATTTCGCCTGACGCAATGCGGCCGGCGTCGAAGTCGATCAGATCCGCCCAGCGCTTTGCCAGTTCGGTACGCGTCGAAACCTTGATCACCGGTGCTTGCGCGAGGCCATAGGGCGTGCCGCGGCCGGTGGTGAAGATCTGCATCTGCATGCCGGCAGCGAGCTGCAGCGTGCCGCAAATGAAGTCGCTCGCCGGCGTTGCGGCGAACAGCAGGCCCTTCGTCGTTGCACGTTCGCCGGGGCCGATCACGCCCGATATCGCCGACGATCCCGATTTCACGATGGAGCCGAGCGATTTCTCGACAATGTTGGCGAGGCCGCCTTTCTTGTTGCCTGGCGTGGTATTGGCGCTGCGATCGGCGCCGCCGCGGGCGAGGTATGAATCGTACCAGTCCATCTCGCGGACCAGCGCGCGGCCGACATCCTTATTCGCAGCGCGGCGCGTGAGCAGTTCGATCGCATCGCGCACTTCGGTGACTTCGGAGAACATCACCGTGGCGCCTGCACGCACGAGAAGATCGCTGGCGAAGCCGAGCGCGGGGTTGGCGGTGACGCCGGAGAAAGCATCGCTGCCGCCGCATTGCAGGCCGATCACGAGTTCGGACGCGGGTACCGTCTCGCGCCTGCGCTGGTTGAGCACCTTCAGCCGCGCATCGGCCATGGTGACGATAGTCTCCACCATGTCGCCAAAACTCTGATTGGTTTCGTCCTGCAGGCGCATCATGCTGGCGGGATCGTTGGTCGGCAGCAGTCGCTCCGGCGCGAGCTTCTCGCAGCCGAGGCCGACCACCATCACTTCGCCGCCGAAATTCGGATTCTTCGCAATGTTCTGCAGCGTGCGGATCGGGATATAGGCGTCCGGCGCATTGATGGCGACGCCGCAGCCATAGCCGTGGGTGACGGCGACGACGTCATCAACATTGGGATATTGCGGCAACAGTTCGGTCTTGATCTTCTTGATCGCGAATTCGAGCGTGCCGGCGACACATTGCACCGATGTGCTAATGGCGAGAATGTTCTTCACGCCTACCGAGCCATCGGGATTGCGAAAGCCTTCGAACGTGTATCCCGTCAATGGCTCCTGCGACGCAGGGATCGCGGTTGCGATGTCGAGGCGATCGAGTTCGGGCGCGTCGGGCATGTGGATGCGCGCTTCCTCGACCCAGTCGCCGGCAGCAATCGTATCGATCGCATAGCCGATGACCTCGCCGTAACGAATGATGGGTTGATCCTTGGGGATCTCGATCAGCGCGAGCTTGTGGCCCTGCGGCACGAACTGGCGCAGCGTGATACCATCGTTGAGACGGGTTCCCGCCGGCAATCCGAAATCGTTCACCACGATCGCGACATTGTCGCGCGCATTCAGTTTGATGGTACGCGGCGCATATGCGTCAGCTGCCGTCGGGGTGGCCATCGCCTCGTTCATTTCCTCGTATCCTCATTGGCGGCGTCATTGCGTCGCTGCAACAGCAGTAGCACATCTTGGCGCCGTGCTGCACAGGTTGAGATTTACCCACTGTTATGCACGTTTCCTAACGAACGGATGCATCGCGACCTCGGAATGAGGCGCGTATGTGTCAGAAGCACGACATGAGCGAAAAACCCGCCACACTCGTTTGAAGCGTTGTTGCACGTCTGTGACAGCAATCCTCGCGCAATCGTCTAGGTTCGCGTCAATCCAGTTTGGGATTGAGAGGAATATCTATGAAGAAGTATCTGCTTTCGACCGCAGCCGTTGCCATGGTCGCGTTGGCTGCTCCTGCGTCTGCAGCCGATCTGGCAGCTCGTCCGTACACCAAGGCGCCCGCCTATCAGGCTCCTGTTGCGCCGATCTACAACTGGACTGGTTTCTACATCGGTGGTCACATCGGCGGTGCCTTCCCGGGCGAAGACAATGTGCTCGCCGGCAGCCGCGACGGTACGTTCATGGGCGGTGTGCAGGGCGGTTACGACATGCAGTTCGCTCCGAACTGGGTGCTCGGTCTGGAAGCCAACTACAGCTTCCTCTCCACCAACAGCAACATCGACAATCGTGGTCTCGGTTCGGTGACCGGCCGTCTCGGCTACACCTGGGGTCCGACCCTGCTGTACGCCAAGGGCGGTTACGCCTGGGCTGACACCCGCTTCAGCAATGGTTTCGGTGGCGACGGCGGCCGCGACGGTTACACCGTCGGTGGCGGTCTCGAATACCTGTTCACCCAGAACTGGTCGGGCAAGGTCGAGTATCAGTACTACGACTTCGGCACTGTCAACTTCGTGACGCCGGCTGGTGGTATCGGTAACTTCAAGAACGACCAGCACACCATCAAGGCCGGTCTGAACTACCGCTTCAACCTCGGCAATCTGGGCGGCGGTTTCGTTCAGTAAGCTTGCAACAAGCGACGCCGGTTACGACTGGCGCCGCTTCCTCTGTCGACTTGGACTCCAGAAAACCTGGCCCGCATGTTTATGCGGGCCTTTTTTCGTAGGTCGGCCACCCGCTTGCGCGGGCGATGACAGACAGCGCGCTTAAACCTTGAAATGCTTCGACAGTTTCAGGTTCTGGCCCTGATAGTTGGAGCCGATGCGCTGGCCGTAGAGCGAATCCGGGCGGTCCAGCATGCGCTCATAGACGAGCCGGCCGACGATCTGGCCGTGTTCGAGGATGAACGGCACTTCGCGCGAACGCACTTCGAGCACCGCGCGCGAGCCCTTGCCGCCGGCACCGTCATGGCCGAATCCGGGATCGAAGAAACCGGCATAATGCACGCGGAATTCGCCGACCAACGGATCGAACGGCACCATCTCGGCGGCGTAATCCGGCGGCACCTGCACGGCTTCCTTGGAGGCGAGAATATAGAACTCGCCAGGATCGAGAATCAGCGTGCGATCCGGGCGCGCATGGATCGGCTCCCAGAAATCCTCCACCGCATAGCCGCCGCGGCGATCCACATCGACCACGCCGGTATGGCGCTTGGCGCGATAGCCGACGAAGCCGGAGGCGTTTTCGCCGGAGAGATCGACGGAGACGGCGAGGCCATTGGTGAGATCGGCATCGTCGATATCGACCAGCGGATCCTGCGCATGCAGCTCTTCCAGCGCTTCGGTGTCGAGCACGGCGTCGCCGACGCGGAAGCGCACCTGCGACAGGCGTGAGCCTTCACGCAGCAGCACCGGGAAGGTCTTGGGGCTGATCTCCGCATAAAGCGGGCCGTGATAGCCGGCACCGATCACGTCGAAGCGACGGGTGCCGTCCGCGATCACACGGGTGAACACGTCGAGCCGGCCGGTGGAGCTCTTCGGATTGGCGGCAGCGAAGATATGTGGTGGCAGCGCGAGACTTTCCAGCAGCGGCACGATGTAGACGCAGTTGGTCTCCAGCACCGCGCCTTCGGAGAGATCGATCTCATGCAGCTTCAATTCGTCGATCCGCTCGGCGACCGTGACATTCGGCCCGGGCAGGAAACTGGCGCGGACCCGGTAAGCGACGGGGCCGAGGCGCAGGTCGAGGCTGGCCGGTTGAATCTGGCTTTCGACGAAGTCGTATTCGGGCAGGATCAGGCCGGCCTCGGCCATCGCCTCGATCATGCTGTCGGGCAGAATTCCATCGGCATCGGGGGCGAGGGTGAACGTCACGGGTCTGGTCCTTCGGTCGTCTTCCAGGGGCAATATCCTGAAAAATCGCGACTTTACCGGCTATCTCAAGCGCGCCTTGACGGCAAGCGCAAGCGGGAATAGGAAAAGTTCTATCCCGTGGTGATTTGAGCCGGCCGGCTTGCAGCCACGTAAAATAAGTCGCTAAACAGGCCGGGGACACATGTCCTTCCAGCATGCGATCCCGGCCTGAGGACGTCCGTCCAGGCCGGTTTTTTTGTGCCCGCGACACGCGGTCACGTTGGAGGTCACATGTCTGCGAAGTCCTACCGTCCCGAAACCCGCCTCGTTCATTCCAGCGCACTGCGTTCGCAATTCAACGAGACGTCCGAAGCCCTCTTCCTGACTCAGGGCTTCATCTACGAGACCGCCGAGGCCTGCGAGGCGCGGTTCAAGGGCGAAGATCCCGGCTTCATCTATTCGCGCTTCTCGAACCCGAATACGTCCATGTTCGAGAACCGCATGATCGATCTCGAAGGCGCTGAGGCCGCGCGCTCGACCGCGACAGGCATGGCCGCCGTGACCACCGCGATCCTGGCGCCGCTGCGCCAGGGCGATCATGTGGTCGCCGCGAAGGCTCTGTTCGGTTCCTGCCGCTACGTCATCGAAGAATTGCTGCCGCGTTATGGCATCGAGTTCACGCTCGTCGATGGCCTCGATCTCGACCAGTGGCAGAAGGCCATGCGCCCGAATACCAAGTCGCTGTTCTTGGAAAGCCCCACCAATCCGACGCTGGATGTGCTCGATATCGGCGCCATCGCCGAGATCGCCCATGCCGGCGGCGCGCGGCTTATCGTCGACAACGTGTTCGCGACCCCGATCTGGCAGAGCCCGCTGGCGCTCGGCGCTGACGTGGTCGTCTATTCGGCGACCAAGCATATCGACGGCCAGGGTCGCTGCCTCGGCGGCATCATCCTGTCGTCGAAGGACTTCATTGACGAGCACATTCACAACTATCTGCGCCAGACCGGTCCGTCGATCTCGCCGTTCAACGCGTGGACGTTGGTGAAGGGGCTGGAAACGCTGGCGATCCGCGTCGAGCGGCAGACACAGACCGCGGCGGCGGTCGCCGATGTGCTGGCGAAGCATTCGAAGGTGTCACGGCTGATCTATCCAGGCCGCGAGGATCATCCGCAGGCGGCGACGGTGAAGAAGCAAATGCGCGCCGGTTCGACGCTGATCGGCTTCGAGGTGAAGGGCGGCAAGGAGGCTGCATTCCGCGTGCTCAACGCGCTGAAGGTGGCGCGCATCTCGAACAATCTGGGCGATGCGAAGAGCCTCGTGACGCATCCGGCGACGACGACGCATCAGCGTTTGCCGCTGGAGGCGCGGCTTGAGCTCGGGATCACGGAAGGCTTTATCCGCTTCTCCGCCGGCCTCGAGCATCGCGACGATCTGATCGAGGATCTCGAAGCGGCGCTTGCGACGGCGTAATTCTCGCCGTCATTGCGAGGAGCGAAGCGACGAAGCAATCCAGTTCTTTGTCAATCGAAGAAAGACTGGATTGCTTCGCTACGCTCGCAATGACGCTGATAAATTCTGCCCTAAAGCGGTCGCTGCGCCTGCTGCACCTGCGGGGCATCGCTCGTCCCCATCTTGATGGTGCCGACCGATTTGATGATGTTGTCGCCAAGCAGCTGAGCGAAGCAGGCGTAGCCCCAGTCGTTCATGTGCAGGCCGTCGGAAATGACGAAGGAGTCGAACGCCATCTGCTGGCCTTCGTGCCATTCCTTCATCACTTCGAAGCGCGGGAAGATGCCGACCTTGCGCAGCTCGGCCACCTTGTGCATCAGCGACAGCATCTTGCTGGTGCCTTCCGGCTTCGATGTCGTTGCCGGCGAATATTGCGGATCGATCAGCACGACGTCAGAGCCTGCAGCCTGAATGCGCCCCACGCCATCCTCAATCATCTTGCCGGTTTCGGTGGGGTCGAGATTGCGCAGCACCGCATTGGTGCCGACCTGCCAGATCACCAGATCCGGCTTGGCATTGATGATCTCGTTTTGCAGCCGCGCCATCATTTCCGGCGCGTCCTCGCCGCCGACACCGCGATTGAGCACGGTGAGCTCCGCGCCCGGATAGGCACGGCGAAGCTGCGCGGCGAGACGGTTGGGATAGGTGAATTCCGGCGCAGTCGAGCCAAAGCCCTGTGTCGAGGACGAGCCGAAGGCGATGATCATCACCGGCTTATGGGCGGCGAGTTTGGCGGCCACATGGGGCAACGTGCCGAGCGCCTTCATGCCGCCCTTGGGCTGGCGGCACGGAACGCGGCTCAGGACGTCGGTCGCAGTCTTGGCGACCTCCTTGACCCTGTCGAGCGCCTTGCCGGCCACCCCCTTTGTTGCATCGTCCTGCCCCTGCGCGGCGCCCTGCGATCCCTCGGCATGCGCCATGGAGGTCATTGCGGGAGTCGTGACAGCAAGAGCAGCGGCAACAACAAGGCGGGGCAGGATACCTTCAAAACTCATTAACGCTGAATCCTCAAATCCTCTGGCTTGATGCGCGCCGTTTCGATCACAAAGGCCGATAGCGCGCGACCGAGACAATCATGCACCCGCTTCGCGAGCTCCATGCCGGGCGCGGGGTTGAACAGGTCGAAATCGCCATTCTCATTCCACTGGCGCATGATGGCGAAACGATCGAACAGCGGAATGTCGTGCTGCTGCGCCACCACACGCATATTATCTAGGTAGGCCGAGCCGGAAATCATGGACTCGGTGCGTGGACTGTACTGCAGGTTCATTAAAATGACGTCAGTTCCGGCCTTTTGCATGGCTGCAACGCCATCGTCCAATGCATTGCGGAAGTCGTCACCATCCACCTGGCGCATGGCATCCACGGTTCCGGTCTGCCAGATCACGAGGTCCGGCTTGCGATCCTCGACCAGCTTTCCGAGGGTTGGCGCAAGCTCCTCGGCGGTTTTCTTGACCTGCAACTCAAGCGCGACATTGACCGCAATGCCCGGCAGTTTTTCGGTAAGATAAGACTGTAGGCGGCTGTGAAACGCGGCTGACTGGTCGGACAGTCCGATGACAGCCGAGCGGCTGCCGATCACCAGAATGTTCAGCTTGCCGTCCCGCTTCGCGGCTGCCTGTACTTTCGGCAGCGTGCTTTCGCTGGTGAGAAGATAGGCGGGGACGTCACAGGTCTGTTTGGGAGGTTCGGCCTGTGCGGGGCCGGCCGTCAGCAGGGCCAGCAGCAGCGCGTGTCGCCACGATGCCCTGTGCAGCAAGGTGCTCATGCTCCCCCTCCTGCGAGATCGGCGTCGGCTGTCTTCTCGGGTGCTTTTTTGGCGCGCGCTCCGCCGTTCGCGGTCACGCGCTTGTACCATGAAAACACCCAGGCGGCGGCGGACATGATGACGATCCCGACCAGGCTGACCAGACCATGCATGATTGCACCGCCTGCGATCTCGCCCAGAAAAAACTGACCTGCAAATGCCAGAAACACGCCAATGCAGAAAATCTCAAGCGAATGCTGGCCACAGAGCACCATTGGTCGCAGCCAGACCGACTTCAGCGCCGGCCAATCCTTTGGCAGGAACCGCACGGTGAGGGCGGCCAGCGCCAGGAAGTGAGCAAAACGGAGCACGTCCAGATCCGGCTTGTTGATCGGATACATCCACTGCTCGAGCAGCTTGGGCAGCAGATGATGGATCTGAGGGATGTGCCAGGTCAGCGTCACCCAGAAGGCCCCTAATAGATAGGCAACGCAAATCCAGAGTGTAATGGGCGAGTTCAGGATGCGCGTCATCCTGACGGCGCCGCCCAGCGCGCACCATGCCCCGAACACGAATAGCAGTTGCCAGGCGAACGGATTGAAGGCCCAGGCGCCATTCGGATAGGCGGTGAGATGCAGGTCGAATTCCCAGGTCAGCGCATAGAGCAGCACCGACAGGCCGAGCGTGAGATCGGCACGCCGCCGCATCAGCCACAGGATCACCGGCAGGAAGAGCATCAGGACGATATAGAGCGGAAGCACGTCCATATTGACCGGGCGGAAGCGCAGCAGCAGCGCCTGCACAATGGTGACGTCGGGCTCCTTGAGGAAGTCGAGGATGCCCATTTCTTCCGTGTAGAGGGGGTTCTGGAAGCGCGTCGCGACGTAGGAGATTTCCGCGAGGAAGATCGTGAACAGGAAGACGTGTGCCACATAGATCTGCCACACGCGCTTGAGGATGCGCGCGCTCGCGACCACCGTGCCCTGTTCCCGCATCGCCCGTCCATAGACGAAGGCGGCGGTGTAGCCCGAGATGAAAATGAAAATCTCGGTGGCGTCACTAAAGCCGTAGTTGCGGATGGTCAGCCAGGTGAGCAGATTTTGGGGAAGGTGATCAATGAAGATCAACCACAGTGCGAGGCCGCGGAACAGATCGAGGCGCAGTTCACGCTCGTTCACCGCTGTCACGACCGGCAATGCCTCCGCATCTGCAGCTGCGCGAGGCGATGCTTTGGGGGCGTCCGCATGTGCAGGTCTTGCGATCGGATCGGCAACAGAGCTCATTCATCACCGTGTTACGAAGATCGATTGAGGAGAAAGACCCGCTTCGCCATGTTATCGCAAGTCAATTCACGGGGAGACGATTTCGTGAGGCGATCGGCCGCGGACGGGAACGCTGTAGGTCTGAACTGTGTTCAAACGGGGATGGCGATTTTGCGGAGCATCGGTATTTGGCCGCTTCGTCGTTTTTCGTTATGTTGCGGCTTCAGCCTCACGCAGCGATGACACCCCATGTACCGCGCCGTCACCCGCCAGATCGAAGTTACCGTCGAACCGAACTTCATGCCCGACCGTTCGTCGGCCGAGAAGCAGCAGTTCTTCTGGTCCTACACGATCGTCATCACCAATTCGGGTGAGGAAACCGTCCAGCTGAAGACGCGGCGTTGGATCATCACCGATGCGTCGGGGCGAATGCAGGAAGTGCGCGGCGAGGGCGTGGTCGGTGAACAGCCGGTGCTCGGGCCGGGCGAGCGGTTCGAATATACGTCGGGCGTGCCGCTGCCGACCTCGTCGGGGTTTATGGAAGGCACCTATCAGATGGTGACCGACCGGGGCGAACCGTTCGAAATCGACGTACCGCTGTTCTCGCTGGATGGGCCGGAAAGCACGCGGGTGCTGAACTGAGTTCGGTAGCCCGGATGGAGCGAAACGCGATCCGGGCTACTGCTTACACGCCCGCTTCTTCCGGCGTGAATTCATAGACAGACGAGCAGAATTCGCAGGTCACCACGACCTTGTCGTTCGCCACCATGTCTTCGCGATCCTTCTGATCGAAGCGCTTCAACATGCCGGACACGGCCTCGCGCGAGCAGGAGCACTGCGCGCGCAGCGGCACCGGCGCGAAGACGCGTACGCCGCGTTCGTGAAAGAGGCGGAACAGCAGCCGCTCGCCGGACAGATCGGGATCGATCAGCTCGACATCCTCGACCGTCGAGATCAGCGACTGGCCTTCGATCCAGGCATCGTCCTCGGGCACCACATCGATTTCCGTGCCTTCTGGAATATCGCCAGCATGGAGATCGCGCTGGGCGCGATCGGAGGCCTTGGGCAGGAATTGCAGCAGCATGCCGCCGCCGCGCCAGCCATGGGTCGGGCCGCCATCGCCGCCGCGCCATTCCTCGCCGACGGCGAGGCGTACCTTGGTCGGAATCTGTTCGGAGCGCAGGAAATATTCATGCGCGGCGTCTTCCAGCGTGCCGCCATCGAGCGCGACGAGGCCCTGGTAGCGGCTCATGTCGGAGCCCTGATCGACGGTCATCGCGAGATGTCCCTTGCCGAGCAGCTCTGCGGACGACAGTCCGTCTTTCAGGCGCTCGGTATCGAAGCGCGCATAGGCGCGCATGCGATCCGGCGCACGGAAATCAACGACCATCAGCGACACCGGACCGTCCGTCTGGGTCTGCAGGATGAAGCGCCCCTCGAATTTCAGCGCCGAGCCGAGCAGCGTGGTCAGCACGATGGCCTCGCCCAGCAGCTTGGCTACCGGCGTCGGGTAATCGTGTTTGGAGAGGAGTTCATCGAGCGCAGGCCCGAGCCGCGTCAGCCGTCCGCGCAGGTCGAGCGGCGCCACGTCGAACGGCAGCACAGCATCGTCCACCGGAACGGAAGATGGCGCGCGCATGGGAGTGTCGGGCTGGAGGCTGTAATCGGGGGATGAGGTCATGGGGCCTATGTGGGGGCAAAGGGCGCAAAGTGAAAGGGGCCGGAGGGAACCCGGAGGTTGCCCTGGAGCTGACCGAGGGAGACGAACAAAAAGGGCCGGCTTGTCGCCGGCCCCAGCAAATGGCTCGACAGCGCCGCTTACGCCGCTTTCATCAGGCCTTCCTTCTCCAGCGCCTCCTGCACCTTCGGGCGCGCGGCGACGCGGTCCTTATAGGCCATCAGGTTCTTGAACATGGAGAGGTCGAGCTTGTGGGCGTCGGCCCAGCGCAGCATCGTGAACAGGTAGCCGTCGGCTACGGTGAAATGCTGGCCCATCAGATAGTCGTGGCCCGCGAGCCGGGCGTCGAGATATTTGAACTTGCCGGTGAGGCGGTCACGGAAGAAGCCCTTCACCTCGTCCGAAAAAGTCGGGTTGAACAGCGGCGAGAAGTTCTTGTGCAGCTCGCTGGTCAGGAAGTTCAGGACTTCCAGAAACTCGTAGCGCTCCTCGCTATCGCGGGCCGGAGCGAGATTCTTGTCTGCAACCTTGTCGGCGATCACCTGCACGATGATCGGGCCTTCGGTGACCACCTTGCCGGTGTCGAGACCAAGGGCGGGCACCTGCCCCTTCGGATTGACGGCCAGGAAATCCTCGCCACCTTCCAGCTTCTTGGCCCGGAGATCGACCTTGACCAGATCATAGGGCAGGCCGGCTTCGAGAAGTGCGATATGCGGCGACAGCGAGCAGGCGCCGGGCGAATAATACAGCTTCATCGAAATTTCTCCTTAAGGACATTGGGTTAACGCCGGGGCGTGACTAAATGCATCGGCATGGAATAGTCAAGATTGATGCAGGTGCATCGAGTGGCTAGGATAGGCCATCATTTGGACTGTGTGATGAAACGTAAACCTTCCACCGAGGCCGCCGCCGCCTGGATCCGCCTGATGCGGGTGCAGAGCCGCGTATTGGACGGCGTCGAGCAGGATCTCAAGCGTGCCGGCTTTCCGCCGCTCGCATGGTATGACGCGCTGATGGAGTTGTCGCGCTCGCCGAATGGCGAGCTGCGTCCCGTCGAGCTCGAAAAGCAGATGTTGATACCGCAATATTCGACCTCGCGGCTGATCGACCGGCTGGTCGACGAGGGGCTCGCGAGCAGGCGCGAATGCAAGATGGACAAGCGCGGGCTGTTCGTGGAGATCACCCCTTCCGGACGCGAGCTGCACAAGAAGATGGGCAGCGCCTATGCGCTGGCCATCGAGAAACATGTCGGCTCCAAGCTCACCGACGCAGATGCAGCAAAGTTGTGCGGTCTGCTGGACCGGCTCGGTTGCGCGTGCCATGACACGCCGGCAATTTCTGCGCCGGTCGCCAAAGACGCCGCTCCGGCGCGATGACGTTTCAAATTCCCTCTGCGTTGGCGTCCCGATCGGATGGCCGGCGTTCCCGACACTGCGCGCATCGGATTGCAGCGCCTTTCGACTGGACTTCTCATGGCGCGTGACCAACTCGATATGACGCCGCTGCAGTCGCGCGACGAACTCGTTGCGTGGCTGGAAGCAGGCGTGAAGCCGGTTTCGGAATTCCGCATCGGCACCGAGCACGAGAAAACGCCGTTCACGCTCGAAGGCCATAACCCGGTTCCTTACGCCGGCCAGCGCGGCATCGGCGCGCTGCTGGATGGCATGAAGCATCTGCTCGGCTGGGAGCCGATTATGGAGGCCGGCAATATTATTGGCCTTTATGACGTCACCGGTGGCGGCGCCATCTCGCTGGAGCCGGGCGGGCAGTTCGAGCTCTCCGGCGCGCCGGTGGAGACGGTGCATCAGACGCAGGCCGAGCTGATGGCGCATCTCGCGCAGGTGCGCGAGGTTGCGACGCCGCTCGGCATTGGATTTCTGGGCCTTGGCCTGACGCCGTCATGGTCGCGGGCACAGATCCCGGTGATGCCGAAGGGCCGCTACAAGATCATGACCAACTACATGCCGAAGGTCGGCGCGTATGGTCTGGACATGATGTACCGGACCTGCACGGTGCAGACCAATCTCGACTTCTCCTCGGAAGCCGACATGGTGAAGAAGCTGCGTGTCTCGCTGGCGCTGCAGCCGGTGGCGACGGCGCTGTTCGCCAATTCGCCGTTCACCGAAGGCAAGCCGAATGGCTTCCTCTCGTTCCGCTCGGAGATCTGGCGCGATACCGATAACAATCGCTCGGGCATGCTGCCCTGGGCGTTCGAAAGCGGCATGGGTTTCGAGCGCTGGGTCGATTACGCGCTCGACGTGCCGATGTATTTCGTCAAGCGCGGCGATACTTACATCGACGTCTCCGGCTCATCCTTCCGTGCTTTCTTCGAGGGCAGGAACGACAAGATGCCCGGCGAGAAGCCGACCCTCTCCGACTGGGCAAATCATCTCTCCACGATCTTCCCGGAAGTCCGTCTCAAGCGCTATCTGGAAATGCGCGGCGCCGATGGCGTGACCTCGGATCGTCTGCCGGCGCTGTCCGCCTTCTGGGTCGGCCTGCTTTATGATGACGCCGCGCTCGATGCGGCCTGGGACATCGCCAGGCACTGGACCGCTGCTGAGCGTCAGGCCTTGCGCGATGACGTGCCGCGCCTTGGTTTCAAGGCTGGGATCAAGGATCGTTCCCTGTTCGAGATCGCCAGGGAGTGCCTGGCCATTGCCCATGGCGGGCTGCGTCGCCGCGCGAAGCTTGATGCCGACGGCTGCGACGAAACGCGCCACCTCGTGCCGCTTGATCGCATCATCGACAGCGGTAAGACGCCGGCCGAGGAAATGCTCGCCAAATTCAACGGCGCCTGGGGCGGCACGGTGGCGCCGGCCTACAAGGAATACTGCTTCTAGCTCAAGCGCTTGTGAGTTGGATGGGCGGATTCTGTCAATCCGTTCATCGGGCGTACAGGTGGCGCGCGGTCCTATGGCAGTTCGTCGATCGCCTTGTTGCCACCAGCTGGAAGCCTGTTTGCATGTTGAGGAGCAGCCTGTTCGGGGCATGTCTGGCCGCACTTGCCATGCTGGTGCTGGCGCCGGTCGCATCTGCCCGGGCGCAGACCAATTTCGACCGGCCGGGCAACGATTATCAGCGCTCGGTGTCGGTGTCGGGCGATCCGGCCGAATGCGCGCTGATCTGCGAGCGCGACAAGAAGTGCCGTGCCTGGAGCTTCAACTATCCCAGCGACAATTCCGAGAATGCCGTTTGCTGGCTCAAGGACAAGGTCCCGCCGCGCGTGCAGAGCTATTGCTGCGTTTCCGGCGTGCGCGGCGCCGGCGTGATCGAGCCGCGCAGCGGCCCGGTCGAGATCTCGACCGATCGCTATGGCGGCGACTACCGGTCCTTCGAGGTGAAGAACGACGACAAGGCGGAGCGCGGCGATGTCTGCCGCGATGCCTGCCAGGGCGACAACAAATGCCGCGCCTGGACCTTTGCGCGGCCCGGCTATGCGGGAAAGAGCGCGCGGTGTTTCCTGAAGAACGACATCAAGCCGCCGCGGCGTAAACCAGGTTTCGTTTCGGGCGTTGTAAGGTGAAGTCGAACGACAATCGCCAGCAATGGAGCTGACAGATGAAGCGTATTCTCCGCACCGCCATCGGCGGCATGGCCCTGATCGCTCTCACCACGGCCGCTGCCGTCGCGCATCACGGCTGGGGCAGTTACGATGCTGCGAAACCCGTCACTGTGACCGGGCCGATCGAGAGCCTGAAATTCGAGAATCCCCACGCGACCGTCGTCATCAAGGGCAGTGACAAGTCCTGGACCGTGACACTGGCGCCGACGTCCAGGATGACATCGCGCGGCGCTTCGGCCGATGTGGTCGCGGTCGGCAAGACGGCATCCGCCTATGGCTATCCGTCCACGGTCGAGAAGGATGAAATGCGCGCCGAGCGCATCACGGTGGACGGCAAGACCTACGAACTCCGCTAGCGGCGTGATGCGATGACCGAAGCCGCTCCCGCGCTATTCGTCGCCATCGAGGCATCCACCATCGGCGCGGCGATTCGGCAGTCGCGCTGGCTCTACATGGTCGCCAATGTGGGCCATATCGTTGCGCTGATGCTCTTCGCCGGCGCCATTGCCGTGATGGACACGCGCCTGGCAGGCGGATTATCCGCGACAGCGCCCGGTCCATTGCTGCGCAAGGCGCGGCAACTCGCGATTGCAGCTTTTCTTGGCCTGATCGCGTCGGGCCTTGTGCTGTTCACCGCCGAGGCCAGCCATGTCGTGCTGAACCGTGTCTTTCAGATCAAGGCCGCCTTGATCGTGCTGGGTCTGCTCAATGTCCTCTGGGTCGAGCGATCCATCATGCCGAAGGTCGCGGCCTTGCCACCGCTGGCGCCAATGCCGGCGGGAGCCAGACAAGGTGCATGGGCGTCTTTGGCGATCTGGCTCAGCGTCGCGATCTGCGGCCGCGCGATCGCCTATTTCTGAGAGCGCGTAGGATGGGTTGAGCGAAGCGATACC
>JAEXHR010000192.1 GCA_023449855.1 Pseudomonadota bacterium
GTCCAGGCACCGCGCGACGCCCAAACCTTGGCGTCCACCGCATCCAGCCCCGCGAACGTGACGATCGCGCTCGCCCCTCTCATCGGAGCCGGACGACGGAGACAATAATCCTCAATCGGAATTCGTCAAGAACAAAATAGGAACATTTTCGCCTGGCACTCGATCTTTCACCCCCGCGAAAGCGGGGGTCCAGCAGACACTGGCGATGCGGCTTCGTCGGAGAAGCCGGCGTTTACTGGATTGCCCGGTCGAGCCGGGCGATGACAGGGCAGGAGGCTTGGGGACTTCGTCCGCAGAGAGGTTGAGACCCCCGCCGCAACGTGTTACCTGACGCGGCATGCGGGTATAGCTCAATGGTAGAGCAGCAGCCTTCCAAGCTGAATACGAGGGTTCGATTCCCTCTACCCGCTCCACGTGGCCCTGGAAGATCGTTTTCGGATCGAACGAACCCACGAGAGTCGTCGTGGGCGACAAAATGATCCAGAAGACCGGCGGATGGCCGGCTTACTTGCTCGCCATTTTCTTGGTTCGCGGGGAACTGGCTTTGGTCGCGAGGCGACGCTTCTTCATCGCCTTGAACTTCGCGGCGACCACAGCGTGCTTTTTCGGTGCGCCAGATCTCTTGGAGCGTTTCGCCAACTCCTTGGCAAGTTCCTTGGATTGTAAAGGGTATCCGACCTGTAGCACGGCCATGTTCTCCAGACTCCTATCGGTACCTCGCTTAGCGATTATCAGTCAAAGGTAAACTTTCTTAGAAGTGAACTGTCTTTCACTTTAACGCCCCGTGTTCCGGACAGATAAAACATGGAAGTTTCCGCCGAGAATTTCCTCTTGTCGAGTGAGAGCCGTTCCTGACGTCGCATGGACAGCGAAAGGACGAGGCCATGCTCACCGACGGGAAGCGAAAGTTCTCGCGTGTTCGACCCAGCTTCCTTCCAGAGGGCGATTTGTCTGCAAGGCTGCTCGCCCGTTTGAGTGGATCGGTTGATCATCCCGAGGGAAGTCAGCGTCAGCACCGATGTTCCGGGGTCGTCGGCCAGAACAGTCGCATATCGTCCCGGCCATCTTCTTTCCCATTGTGGCCCATCCATCAGCAGTGCGATGAGCAGCGTTGGCCCGACGCCGTTGATGACGGGGAGGACGGGATCAAATCGCGCGAGATCTTCACAGACGAGTGTTGCCAAGCTCGCCCCCGGACGAATGACCGTGAACGCGCACCGACGTTTCGAGACGTCGATTTGCTCCCACCAGTTCCTGTCCGGTCTCAGTGAATAACCCAGATTGTATCGGCTGATCTGGGCTTCATCCAACTTCCATCTATGGTGTTTGACCTGCCGCCAGTAGTGGGTCATCTCGCCGCGCAAGAAGCATGCGGTAAACGCAGAATTCTGAAAATGGCCCGTCCGGACTTCATCCAATACACCCGAAACGAAGAGCTCGAGGTTCTTTTTACGCTTTCCGATCCTGCGAGCGATCCGCTCGACAAGCGCTCCGTCCAATGCGAGTTCGGGGAGCACCACCGCATGCACGACCGTTGCTTCGCGCTCCGCCTCATCGATCATTGCGATGATGAATTCCGCAACCGAAACGATCCCGAGAGGCTTTCCTTTATGTGAGAGCCAGCTCTGGCGGATCGAGAAAAACGAGTTCGTGCTGTCCGGGGCGACGACGTGCGGTACGAAATCACTTGCAGAAATATGAAAGGGAAATGGGATCAATAGTATGTTGAAATTATCGCTCGGCGTTTCCTGCGGCGCCGCGTCCAGCCATGTGGTTTCCACCACCCCGACGGGCGGTAGAAGCGCGAGATGATGGCTCAATGACCGCAATGTGCAGCCGACGGACGGGGTGTTCGTCTTTGGTTGCACGCAACAGAACGATGGCGGAACTTTCCAGCATATGCTCTTGGGAAGATTCGGGAGAAAGTTTCCTCCTGCTTTGCCATGGTAGAGACGCAAATCCTCGAATGTGACGCTCGCGAAAAAATTGATCTCTCGCGCGAATATTTCGCCGCCCATCCCGCAGCACGTAACGTCGGCCACGACGAGGAGGAAGATGACGTCGCGCTGCCAACTCCAGTTGCGAGGGCGCCGCCGCTTGGCAAAAAGCCGACCCCAGGCATCCGACACAGCTTGAGGAGGTTCCAAGGTTTTGTCCCAAGCTGTCGCGGCAGCGGATACCCTGGCGCCAAAGGCCGGCTTGAAGGCGTAAGACACGGAGTCCCATCCGCCCGAGAATTCCATCTCGGCATACAAGCCGTGATGTTCGGCCAGAGTGGCCGCGAATGCGAACAAATCAGGCGGCCATTTCGGAACGTCGCTTGAACTGTTATCTCCCCAAGCGTTGGTCCCTGCAGGAAACATCGCCGTCAGGAGAAGCTTGAAATTGGGGATCGACAAGGGCCTGCCCATTGCTGAAAATCGGATGCGAACTCGTTCAACTTTACATTGATTCCGATTCTCGATGGCGCGCAATGGGCGACGCGTTCGATGCCGTTGTTGATTAGCAACGGTCGATTGCGCTACGCGCTCGACAGCGCGAGGCAACCACAAATGTCTCGACAAGTCCCTCGCTGTTTGAAGGCGCAAAAACGAACTCGCATTCTCGACGACTGACAAGCCATATTTCCCGCCGCGGGCGGCTGGGACACAATCGATCCCAGGCGGCCGGCTATGCGCCGGACAAGTTCGCTGCGGCCGTCGCATTTGCGCAGGCAATGAAACGCCATGGCCGCGCGGCTTCTATTACGAGGAGGGCCGCCATGCGCCGAATGTGGAACGGAATGAAACGCGGCCTTGACGCGCGGTGGGGCCGGTGCGCGAGCGCGGTGGATCGGCGGTCATGGTGCTCCTGCCTTCGCGCCCGATCGTCCGGCAAAAGGTGATCGTTCTGCGGCGGTGGCAGAAATCACAGCTCTGGCGCGATGCGGGCAGCGCGCCAGAGCGAAGCTTTCACATCGGAGGTACGACGCCATTGGTGCCGGCGACCACGTTGCCGGTGGAGAGCGTTCCGTCTGCCGCCTTTTGCGAGGGGACGAACACCGCCATGCCGGGCTTCAGGTCGCCTTGTGCGGCGGGGCCGAAGGTGACGACCGTCGTGTCTTCCGCGACCGAGATGACCTTTTCCTTGCCGTGGAACGTCACCGTGATGTTGCGGCCGTCCACGTCCTTCACGGCATTGGAGACGGTGGCGTTGGTCATCGTGCTGTTCGGCTTCAGATCCCAGGGATAGCTGCCTTCGCCCGTGCCTTTCATGGCTGCCGGGAAAATCAGAACCTCGAGCGCGCCGTCGCCGCCACGGGATTTGGGAAGCGAGGCGATGCCGACGAAGTCGCCGGGCTTGATGTCGTTGAGCGAGGCCTTGACCACGCCGGTCACTTTCCAGTTGTCGTTCAGCTTGATGGCGGTGGAATTTCCCTCGCGGGTCTTCACCGTCAGGCTGGATCCTTCGACGCTCTCCACAGTTCCGCGGACGCGAACCGTGTCGGCTGCGCGCGCAGAGGGAATGAGTGCTGAGCTGAGCAAGGCAATGCCCAGCCCGGTGATGGCTGCAGAAAACGCTTTCATGTTCGTCCTTTCACGTGACGCACTGGCTTGTGCCGATAGCGTTACGTTCGGGGATCGCGATGATTACGCGCGCCGGCATCACGACGGGGTGATTGGCGGGCGCCCTGGTGCAGAGATCCGCGCGATGTCGCAAGACAACTCGCGCCGGTACAGGTTGCCGTCGATGGCTATCCGGTCGATAAGCAGGACGTGTTGACACCAGCGGGCTTGAATTCTCCATGACAGATGCACGTTATTTCCCGGCCGCGGGCGGCTGGGACAAAATCGATCCGCAGGCGGCCGGCTATGCGCCGGACAGGCTCGCTGCGGCTGTGGCCTTTGCACAGGCGAATGAGACGCCGTGGCCGCGCAGCTTCTATTACGACGATGGCCGCTATGCGCCGAATGTGGACTGGAATGAAACCGGGCCATGGAGCGCAGTGCTTGGGCCGGTGCGCGAGCGCGGCGGTTCGACGGGCCTGGTGCTGCAAGGCGGGCGCCTGCTGGCATCGTGGGGCGATGTCGCGCGCACGGATATGACCTTCTCCATCGCCAAGAGCTATCTCGCCACGCTAACGGGCCTTGCGGTGGATGACGGGCTGATCGGGGATATCGACGAACCCGTCGCCAAGCGCGTACCGGGGCCGCTGTTTGCGGATGCGCATAATGCTCCGATCACCTGGCGGCATCTGTTGCAGCAGACCAGCGAATGGCGCGGCGAGCTGTTCGGCAAGCCGGACCAGATCGATCACAACCGTCTGGTCGCGCCGAATGCCGACAACAGCCGCAAGGGCGAGCTGCGTGAATGGCAGAAGCCCGGCAGCTTCTACGAATATAACGATGTGCGCGTGAACCTGTTGTCGCTCAGCCTGCTGCATCTGTTCAAGCGGTCGCTGCCGGAGGTGCTGCGTGCGCGCATCATGGAGCCGATCGGCGCGTCCAAGGACTGGAGCTGGGTCGGCTATGACAATTCCTTTGTCGAGATCGACGGCCAGCGGATGCAGTCGGTGCCGGGCGGCGGCCATTGGGGCGGCGGCATGTTCATCGGCGCCGACGACCATGCGCGCTTCGGCCTGTTGATGGCGCGCGGCGGCGAATGGAATGGCCAGCGGCTGCTGTCGCAAAGCTGGATCGATGCGATGTGGGCGCAGTCGGCGCTGCAGCCGAATTACGGTTTCCTGTGGTGGCTGAACCGCGGGCCGCATGCCAACAAGTCGGCGCCGGAGACAGCGGTGTATGCGCTGGGGGCAGGCGGCAACATGATCTGGATCGATCGCGACGCCGACATGATCGCCGTGACGCGCTGGCTGCCGAGCGCGAAGGCGCCGGAGTTTATCCGACAGTTGATTGCGGCGAGGAGCTAGAGCGTTTTCGGATTGAGACCGCCACCGTCCTCATGGTGAGGAGCGCGCTCCTTGGCGCGCGTCTCGAACCATGGCGTTTATA
>JAEXHR010000325.1 GCA_023449855.1 Pseudomonadota bacterium
TGGATTGCTTCGTCGCAAGGGCTCCTCGCAATGACGAACAGAAGCCTGTTGCGCAGAGCGTTACGCTGTGCCACTAAAAAACCGTCATCGGTGCCTCCGCGAGGAGGTGAAACGGGAATGCGGTGTGGGGAGAGACCTCCCCTGATGCCGCAGCTGCCCCCGCAACTGTAAGCAGTTCGTCCAGCTCCCTTACGCCACTGAGCATGCTCGGGAAGGCGGAGCTGGAAACCACTGTGAGCCAGGAGACCGGCCGAGGACATGTTTCAGCTCGTTCGACGGTGGGTCGACGGTAAGGAATCTCATGTCTATCCGAATGATCGCTGCGAGTAGCGCAGCGGTTCTCGCTATGTCTGCTCAAGCGGCGCAGGCGCAATCCAGCACGCAGCAACTGTCCGAAGTCGTCGTCACCGCGAGCCGCACGGCGGAACCGCTGAGCGCAACCGGCAGCGCCATCAGCGTGGTCTCCGGCGAGACCATCGCCACGTCGAATCCCGGCTCGCTGGTCGATGCCCTGCGCAGCGTCCCCGGCCTCGATATCTCCGAAAATGGCGGTCCCGGCGGCACGGCGAATGTCCGCCTGCGCGGCGCCAATACCGGCCAGACGCTGGTGATGATCGACGGCATCCGCGTCAACGATCCCACCGCGGCATCGGGCGATTTCGAATTCGCCATGTTCGCGCCCTCGGCCATCGATCGCATCGAGGTGCTGCGCGGCCCGCAAAGCGCGCTCTACGGCTCCGACGCCATGGGCGGCGTGATCAACATCATCACCAAGAAGGGCAGCGGCCCTGCGCAATTCAATGTGCGCACCGAAGCCGGCAGCTACGGCACCGTGGTGACGCAAGGCTCGGTGGTCGGCACCAGCGGCCCGTGGTCCTATGCTTTCACCGGCGGCGGTCAGCACTCCAACGGCTTCTCGCGTTACGGCTATCGCATCCCGTCCATCGAAGCGAAATTCCCAAGTCTCGAACGCGACGGTTTCGATCGCGTCGGCGGTTCGGCGCGGATCGGTTACGATGCCGGCGAAGGCATCCGCCTTGAGGCTGGCACCGTGCAGTCCTTCACGCGCTCGGCCTATGATGCGGCGACCGGCACATTCCCGGACACGCCGGCTTCCGCTGATCGCCTGCTGCAGACCATCTATGGTCGTGTCGGCATCGATTCATTCGGCGGCATTCTCACGCACAACGTAACGGTGTCAAACACCCACACCGAGCGCTCGTTCACGGACTACACTTACAGAACCAACATGCTGCCGCAGAACACGACGGTGAAGACGTCGGACTATTGGGGCAACAGCCTTGGCGCAGAATATCAAGCCAATCTCAAGCTCGGCGCATTCGGCACACTGATCTACGGCGCCAAGACGCAAAGCGAGACGGCTCAGACCTTCTCCACCAATGTATTGCCCATCGCGGGCCTGATGACGCCGCTGCTGGCGAAACAGCAGGACACCAACTCGACCTTCGCGCTGTGGTCGGTGCCGATCGGTGAGCGACTGAACGTGACACTGGGCGGCCGTGTCGACGACGTCGTCAATGTCGCGCGGTTCGAGACATGGCGTGCGACCGCGGCCTACAATATCTCCGAGACCGGAACGAAGCTCCGCGCCAGCGCCGGTACGGGCGCCAAGGCACCGACGCTGTTCCAGCTCTACGACAGCACCTATGGCAGCCTGAACCTGACGCCGGAAACCAGCTTCGGTTACGATGCCGGCATCGATCAGAGCCTGTTCAACGGCCGCGTCGTGCTCTCGGTGACGGGCTTCGCCAACGACTTCAAAAACCTCATCAACTTCGTCAGCGATGCCTCGCGCCCGCTCGGCTACTATACGAATGTCGCCCGCGCCGAGACCAGCGGTCTCGAAGTCGGTGCCACCGTCGATGTGCTGCCCGGCCTCGTCAAGTTCAACGCCGCCTATACCTATCTGCACGCCGTCGATCTGACGACCGGACTGATCCTGGCGCGCCGCCCGCAAAATCTCGCGCGCTTCGCCGTCACCATCACGCCGAACGATCGCTGGCTGATCGAGCCACGCATCACCACCGTCTCGAAGCGCTACAGCAGCGCCAACGAGGTCGGCGTTGTCGATGCCTATACCCGCGTCGATCTCTATAGCGAGTACAAGCTCGACGCCAACTGGAAGGTGTTCGCCCGCGGCGAGAACATCCTCAATGAGCGCTACCAGGAAGTGCTGAACTTCGGTACGACTGGCCCCGCACTCTATGCAGGATTCAACGCCACATGGTAACCGGACGGCCGGCACGACAGCGCTCGACGATCGCCATCATCGCATTGATCGCGCTCGTGACCCTGCTCGTGTTGGCGTCGCTCGGTATCGGCCCGGTTCGTCTGCCACCGCTGACGGTGCTCGATGCGCTGTTCGGCGGCGCCAGCGATGTGCAGCAGATCATCGTCCGCGAGATCCGCCTGCCGCGCGCGATCCTCGCGCTGGCCATCGGTGCCATTCTCGGCCTGTCGGGCGCCGCGCTGCAGGGCCTGCTGCGCAATCCGCTCGCCTCGCCGTCGCTGTTCGGCGCGCCGCAATCGGCTGCCTTCGGCGCCGTCCTGATGATTTCGCTCGGCCTCGCCGACGTGCGCTCATGGGCCCTTCCTGTGGCGGGCATCGCGATGGCCTTCGCCTCGGTCTTCGTGCTGCTCACCATCGCCGGCCGCAATGCCGGACTATTGCTGCTCATCCTCGCCGGCCTCGCCATTTCCAGCCTCGCCGGCGCTGCGACGGCGCTGGTGATGAACCTTTCGCCCAATCCATTCGCCGCGCTTGAAATCGCCTTCTGGCTGCTCGGCTCGCTGGAGGACCGCAGCTTCCGCCATGTCACGCTGGCAATGCCGTTCATCCTCGCCGGCGCCGCGATCCTGATGAGCCAGCGCTCGGCCTTCCGTGCGCTCAGCCTTGGTGAGGAGACCGCGCAGAGCCTCGGCGTGAACGTGTCGCGCCTGCGGCTGCTGGTCATCGTCGGCGTTGCACTCGGCGTCGGCGGCGCCGTCGCCGTTGCCGGCACCATCGGATTCATCGGCCTCGTTGCGCCGCATCTGATGCGTCCGATCATCGGCCACGATCCAGCGCGCCTGCTGGTGCCGAGCGCGCTCACCGGCGCAGCGTTGCTGCTCGCCGCAGATATCGCAGTGCGCATCATTCCGGCGACCACCGATATCAAGGTCGGCGTGCTCACATCCATCATCGGCGTGCCGTTCTTCCTCTATCTGATCATGCGCGAACGCCGCGCGCTGGGCGGAGGCATCGCATGAGCGAGACACCGCTGCTCACAGCCAGCCAGCTGAGCGTCGCGCTGGCCGGCCGCCAGGTGCTGCAGGATGTGTCGCTGTCGCTCGGCAAGGCGCACCTCGTTGCGCTCGTCGGTCCCAACGGCGCCGGCAAGACGACGTTGCTGCGCGCCCTCGCCGGCTTGCAGATCTCAACCGGCCACATCGCCGTCGAAGGCACTTCTCTCGCCGATCTCTCTCTACGCGAGCGCGCTAAGCGTTTCGGCTATCTGCCGCAAGGCCATCTCGTGCATTGGCCGCTGGTGGCGAAAGACGTCGTCGCGCTCGGCCGCTATCCGCATGGCGGCACCGATCCCGCGCGGCTAGCGCCTGCCGATGAAGCCGCGGTTCAACGCGCCATGGAAGCGACCGACACGCTTGGCTTCGCCGATCGCCCCGTCACCGAACTATCCGGCGGCGAGCGCAGCCGTGTGGCGCTGGCTCGCGTGCTCGCCGTCGAGGCGCCGATCGTGTTTGCCGACGAGCCCACCGCCTCGCTCGATCCGCGCTACCAGCTCGATGTGATGGTCAATCTGCGCCGCACCGCCGATAGCGGCGTGCTGGTGATCGTCGTGACCCACGATCTAGGCCTCGCCGCACGCTTTGCCGATACGGTACTGGTGATGTCGAACGGTCGTCTGGTCGCACATGGCACGCCTGCCGAGGCCTTGTCGGATGCGACCCTTGCCGATGTCTTCCGCGTCAGCACGTTTCGCGCATCGCATGGCGATCGCGCCGTCATCATTCCCTGGGCGGGCGTGTGAGCGATGTCGCCTCTATTTCGCCAGCGCTGCCGCAAGACGATCGAGCGCCTCGGCGTCCTCGGGCAGCCCGAAGCGCAGCATGTCCTTCGACCAGTCGAAACTGCGGCACCAGATTCGTTGCTGCGCAAGCCGGCGATGCAGAGCGGACGCCTCGGGATGCCGCGCGAGACGATAGAGCGAGGTGCCGCCGATCACCTCGAAGCCGGCCCTCAGCAATACGCCGTCGAGCTTGATCGCCTGCGCCGCGAGACGCACGCGTGTCTGCATCGCCCAGGGCGCATCGTTCAGGGCTTTGGCGCCCACATGCAGCGCCGGGCCGGACACAGCCCATGGGCCGAGCAGCGCATGGATGCGGTGAGCGAGATCGGGAGTCGTGATCGCAAAGCCAAGCCGGATGCCGGCGAGCCCATAGAATTTGCCGAACGACCGCAGGATCACGATCGGCAGCTTGCCGCAGGAGGCGACGGCGCTGATGCCGGCTTCGACATCGGCGAAGGCCTCGTCGACCACCAGCCAGCCGCCGCGCCGCTGCAGCACTGCCGCAGTTTCGGCGAGACGATGCGGATCGACGATACGGCCATCGGGATTGTTGGGATTGACGATGACGGCATGCGTGGCATGCGCCGGCAGTTCCGCGAGATCGCCGATCGCCGCGATGGAATGCCCGGCATCGCTCCAGGCGGCGGAATGCTCGTTATAGGTCGGGCCGACGATCGCGACCGCGCCATCGACGGCGAGACGCGGCAGCAACTGGATCAATGCCTGCGTGCCGCCGGCGGCGACGATGCCGGCGCTTTCCGGCACGCGATACGTGGTACGCGCCGCGGCCAGCAAAGCCTGCTCGTCGGCGCGCGAGGGCAGCCGCTGCCAGATGACATCGGGCAGCTTGCGGATCGGCCACGGCCATGGATTGATGCCGGTCGAAAGATCCAGCCAGTCATCCGCCGCGCCGCCGAATTCGGCCATCGCCTGGGTGAGATCGCCACCATGTTTCATGCGTCTCTCATGCCATCATATCGGGCCAAGCGCGAGAGACTTTGCGCCGCAATGGCTGCGGTCGTCTCGCTGCTTGTCGCCGATCCGCTGCAGGCCGCAGAGCAGCCGCGCATCGCCTCGATCAATCTGTGTACGGATCAGTTGCTCGTCACCCTCGCCGATCCCGCACAGATCCTCGGGATCAGCCCGTTTGCCCGCGATCCCTTCCGTTCATGGGACAAGGACAAGGCGGCGCAGTTCCGCCTGCTGTCGGGCGAGGCCGAAGATGTGCTGGCGCTCAAGCCGGATGTGGTCGTTGCCGGCCGCTTCACCAAGCGGGCGACGCGCGAACTGCTCAAGGAAAAAGGGCTGAAGGTCGCCGAATTCGCCCCGGCGCGTTCGCTCGACGATGTGAAGAAGCAGCTGCGGGACATGGGCGCCATCGTCAGACATCCCGAGCGCGCCGAAGCCGAGATTGCCAGGCTCGACGCAGCAATTGCCCATGCGCGCGCAGCCGCACAGCGCAACCCGCTTCGCGTGCTTGCGGTGTCGCGCCGCGGCTGGGTGTCAGGCGGCGACAATCTCACCACATCGCTGCTATCGGCCGTCGGCCTGAAGAATGCCGGTGGTGAACTCGGTCTGAAAGCCGGCGGCTTCGCCTCGCTGGAAGCCATCGTCACGCTGAAGCCCGACCTGCTGCTGGTCACCGACAATACCGATTTCGCCGAAGACGAAGGCCGCGCCTTCCTGCTGCATCCCGCGCTGGAAAAGACCTATCCGCCATCGAAGCGCCTGGTGCTGCCGGAACGCCTCACCGCCTGCGGTGGTCCGACCATGATCGAGGCGCTGGATCGTCTGACCGCCGAAATCAACCGCGTGGCGCCGTGATGCTGGTGCATGGCGAAGCGCTCTTGCTGGTGGTCGCGGCACTGCTGCTCGATGCCATCATCGGCGATCCCGACTGGCTGTGGCGCCGCGCGCCGCATCCGGTGGTGTGGATCGGCAATGGCATCGGCTGGCTCGAGCGAAAGCTCAATCGCGAGAGCTGGTCGAAGCGCAGACGCAAGCTTGCCGGCGTGCTGACGGTCGTGATCGTCGTCACTGTGTCGGTCTTGGCAGGCGCCCTGCTCAGCGATCTCCTGCACGGCCATTGGCTGGGCCTCATTGTCGAAGCCCTCATCGCCTCCACATTGATCGCACAACGCAGCCTGTATCAGCACGTCGCCCGCGTGCATCGCGCCTTCGCGGAAGGAGGCCTCGCTGCCGCGCGAAAGGCCGTCGCCATGATCGTCGGCCGTGACCCCGAACAACTCGACGAGGCCGGCGTCGCACGGGCCGCCATCGAATCCACGGCGGAGAACTTCTCCGACGGCATCGTCGCCCCGGTGTTCTGGCTGGCGCTGCTCGGCCTGCCCGGTCTGATCGCCTACAAGGCGATCAACACCGCGGACTCGATGATCGGTCATCGCAGCACCCGTTATGTCGATTTCGGCTGGGCAGCAGCCCGGCTCGACGATCTCGTCAATCTCGTGCCGGCGCGCATCTCCGGCGTGCTGGTCGCGCTCGCCGCTCCCATCGCAGGCGGATCGATCGTCGCATCCTTCAAGACGATGCTCCGTGATGCGCGGCATCATCGTTCACCCAATGCCGGCTGGCCGGAAAGCGCCATGGCCGGCGCGCTCGGCATCGCTTTGTCGGGCCCGCGTGTCTATCCGGAAGGCGTCGCGAACGAGCCCTATCTCAATGCGAACGGCCGGATCGCCGAACCGAACGACATCCGCCGCGCCTTGCGCGTGTATGTTGCGACCTGCGGGCTGGAAATCGTGATTTACACCTCACTCGCATTGTTGTTGTGACCTTAAATCGTCTTAACCGTCATTGCGAGCGCAGCGAAGCAATCCAGAAAGCCACAAACGAAGACTGGATTGCTTCGTCGCTACGCTTCTCGCAATGACGGAGCTAACGTCGCTTGCGGGCGATCTCGATCAGCGCATCGATATCGAGATGTGCCTCGCAATGATCCGCCAGCGCATCGAGCGCGGCTTCGATCTGCGCATCATAGGCAACGGATGACGCGATGCCGAGCTCCGCCAGCCATGCCTTGCGGAAAGCGTCGCCAGTGAAGAGGCCATGCACATAAGTGCCCTGGACGCGGCCATCGCGCGAGCTGGCGCCGTCAGGGCGATCTCCGATCGTTAGCAGCGGCCGCGCACAATCCGGGCCGCTGCTGCGGCCCATATGGATTTCGTAGCCCTCGATGGCGGCGCCGGTGCCGACATGCGTGCCCGAGATGATGGTGGTCGATTTATTGCCGCTCATGAGCGTCTCGATATCGAGCAGGCCGAGACCATCGACCTCGCCCGGCGCGCCATCGACACCGTCGGGATCGGCGATGCGACGACCGAGCATCTGATAGCCACCGCACAGGCCGAGCACATGGCCGCCGCGGCGCACATGCGCTGCTATATCGATGTCCCAGCCTTGCGCGCGCAGGAAAGCGAGATCGCCAATGGTCGATTTGCTGCCGGGAATGATGATGACGTCGGTATTGCCGGGAATGGCTTCGCCGGGCCTCACGAAGACGAGCTTGACGCCCGGCTCCATGCCGAGCGGATCGAGATCGTCGAAATTGGCGATGCGCGCCAGCACCGGCACGGCGATGACGCGCGTTGCGTTCGAAGCCTGCGCACGGTCGAGATTGACGGCATCCTCGGCCGGCAGAAACGCCGCCTGCGGCAGCCACGGCAAGACGCCGATCGAGCGCCAGCCGGTGAGATCGCTGATGGCCTTGAGACCGTCATCGAACAGCGAGGGATCGCCGCGAAACTTGTTGACGATGAAACCGTGGATGCGCGCACGTTCCTCCGGTTCCAGCACCAGATGTGTGCCGGCAAGCGAGGCGATGACGCCGCCGCGATCGATATCGCCCGCCAGCACGACAGGGATATCGGCCGCCGCGGCAAAGCCCATATTGGCGATGTCACCCTTGCGCAGATTGATCTCCGCAGGACTGCCGGCACCTTCCACCAGCACGATATCGGCCTGATCGGCAAGTAACGAAAAGCTCTCCAGCACCGCAGGCAGCAGCACGGCTTTCTTTTCAAGATAGTTCTTCGCGCGCAACGTGCCCCAGCGTTGCCCCTGCACGATCACTTGCGATCCGGTGTCGGTCTCCGGCTTCAGCAGCACCGGATTCATGTGAACGCTGGGCTGCATCCGCGCCGCGCGCGCCTGCACTGCCTGCGCCCGGCCGATCTCGCCGCCATCGACGGCGACGGCGGCATTGTTGGACATGTTCTGCGGCTTGAACGGCGCGACCTTGAGGCCGCGGCGCACCAATGCGCGCGCCAGCCCGGCAACGATCGTCGACTTGCCGGCATTTGAGCCGGTCGCCTGGATCATCAGCGCGGGCGTGGCAGTCTTCATCAAAATTCGACGCCCTTCTGGCCCTTGATGCCGGCGCGGAACGGATGCTTCACCAGCGTCATCTCCGTCACGAGATCGGCCATCTCGATGAGCTCCGGCTTGGCGTTGCGGCCGGTGATGACGACATGCTTGTCCGCCGGCTTCTCGTCGCGCAGGAAGGCGATCACTTCATTGATGTCGAGATAATCGTAACGCAGCACGATGTTGAGCTCGTCGAGCAGCACCATGCGATGCCGGTCATCGCGGATCAGCTCCTTGGCGCGCTCCCAGCCGGCAGATGCTGCGGCGATGTCGCGCTCGCGGTCCTGGGTCTCCCACGTAAAACCCTCGCCCATGATGTGCAGCGTGACCAGCTCGGGAAATTTCGCCAGTACGCGCGCCTCGCCGGTGTCCCAGCTCGGCGACTTCGTGAACTGCACGACCGCCACCGGCATTTCGTGGCCGATATGGCGAAACACCATGCCGAGCGCCGCCGAGGTCTTGCCCTTGCCGGTGCCGGTATGGACGATCAGGAGGCCCTTCTCGCCCGTCTTGGTCGCCATGATCTTGTCTTTGGCTGCTTTGTGCTTGGCGGCCTTTTCCTTGTGCCGGAGGTTCTCGGCGGCGGTGTCTGCTGCGGTCTCGCTCATGCGTGTTCCCTCGCAATGTTTCTCGTCTGCATCAGTTCGGCAATCAGAAGTTGTGCGCTGTTGGAACGCGGAGTCCACAGGTCACGGCGGATCGCCTCGGCGAAACGCGCTGCGGTTTCCTGGAGCGCGGCCGGATTGGCAGTCGCCATGAATTCGCGAACCCGCTCGTCCTCGAGATACGCTGCGAAAAGCTGATCGAAATGGTGATTGCCAACGGCATTCGTCGATGCAGCAAAGCCGAACAGGTAGTCGACCGTCGCCGCGATCTCGAATGCGCCCTTGTAGCCGTGGCGCATCACACCATCGATCCATTTCCGATTGGCGCCGCGGCCGCGCACCACGCGGGAGATCTCATGCGCCAGCGACCGCGCGATCGGCGCCTCCGGCCGCGAGGTATCGATATGAGCCACGCGCGGCGCCGAGCCGCGCAGCGTCTGCACTGTGGCGGCTAGGCCGCCGATGAACTGATAGTAATCGTCGGAGTCGAGAATATCGTGCTCACGATTGTCCTGGGCCTGGGCGACAAGATCGACGGCTTTGAGCCGCTCGGCGAACTCGCCGCGTGCATCCTCGCCCTCGGTGCCGGCGCCGTAAGCATAGCCGCCCCAATTCAGATAGACGTCGGCGATATCCGCCCGATTGCTCCAGCCGCCTTCATCCATCAGCGCCTGCAGTCCCGCACCATAAGCGCCGGGCTTCGAGCCGAACACGCGGCGCATCGCCTGTTTTCGCGCGGTCTCGCAATTCATCCCGCCGGCTTCGAGCGTACGCGCGCGGGCGCGAACATTCGCGGCGATCGGATTGGCCTCATCGGGCTCATCAAGTTCGGCGACCGCGCTGACGGCCGAGCCGATGATGTCCATCTGGGTCGGGAACGCATCACGGAACAGGCCGGAGACGCGGAAGGTCACGTCCACACGCGGACGCTTCAATTCGGACAGCGGCGTGATGGCGAAGCCGGTGACGCGGCCCGACGTTTCCTCCCATACCGGCCGCGCACCGATCAGCGCCAGTGCCTGGGCGACATCGTCACCGCCGGTGCGCATATTCGCGGTGCCCCAGGCCGAGAGCGCGATGCTACGCGGCCATTCGCCGGCATCCTGCCAATAGGCCTCGACCAGACGTTCGGCCGCGAGTTGACCGATCCGCCATGCCGACGGCGTCGGCACCGCGCGGACATCGACAGCGAAGAAATTGCGACCGGTCGGCAGCACATCGGGTCGTCCGCGCGTCGGCGCGCCCGAAGGGCCAGGCCTCACGAAGCGACCACCGAGACCTTGAAGGAAAGCCGTTATCTCGGCATCGCCGCAAGCATCGATGGCGGGCCGCAGCGACTTCGCGATCCAGCCCAGCACGTCGGTCGTCTGCATCCAGCCCGGATCGCAAATACGTTCACCAGCGACGAGGCTCAAGGCGAGCGCTTCGATGCGCTCGATCGTATCGCCCGTCGTCCGCCAAGGTGCAGCCGAAACTTCGGCCAGCACCTTCGGACGCGGACCGAGATAGTCGTCGGCCATCTCACGCGTCAACGGATCGAAATTACCGAGACCGAGATCCTGAGCCAGCGCACGATGCAGCGAAGCATCCTGCGCGCGGATATCGGAGCGCGGCAGCCGCGCGATGGACACGAGCAGGTCGTTGCGCTGCGCGTCTTCCGGCTTGCGGCCGAAGATGTGCAGCCCATCCCGGATCTGCATTTCCTTGAGATCGCACAGATGCGCATCGAGCGCACGCAAGGCCTCATAGGTCGGCGTGTCGCGGTCGATATCGACGTCGCTATCGAGCTGCTGCGCACGCGCGAAGGACAGGATGTCCTCGGCAATGACCGCTGCACGCTTCGGATCGAGATCGCTGGCGGCGGCATATTCGTCGACCAGGCTTTCCAGCCGCGCGAGATCGTCATGCAGTTCCGCACGCGTCATCGGCGGCGTCAGGTGGTCGACGATCACCGCGGAAGTGCGCCGCTTGGCCTGAATGCCCTCACCGGGATCGTTGACGATGAAAGGATAGAGATGCGGCGTCGGGCCGAGGATCGCATCGGGCAGGCAGTCGGCGGAAAGGCCGGTGCTCTTGCCCGGCAGCCATTCAAGATTGCCGTGCTTGCCGACATGCGCGATTGCATGCGTGTCGAATTCCTGGCGGAGCCAAAGATAGAAAGCGAGATAGTGATGCGGCGGCACCAGGTCGGGATCGTGATAGGTGCTCTTCGGATCGATATTGTAGCCGCGCGCCGGCTGCACACCGACGACGATATTGCCGAAGCGATGCAGGCCGAGACGGAAAGAGCCGTCCACCACATGTGGATCGCTGGCAGCATCGCCCCAGCGCGCGTCAATTGCCCTGCGCACGGCATCAGGCAATGCGGCAAAGGCCTTGCGATAGTCTTCGACGGCCCATGCGACGCCGCCGCTGCGCAGCGCGCGCTCATGCAGCGCGTTGGTCGGCCCGTGCTGCAACAGCGTCATCATTGCAGCCGAGGTCGCCGGTGCATCGGCGCCGTCATGGCCTGCTGCGCGCATCGCCGCGATGATATCGACCAGACTTTGCGGCGTATCGAGACCGACGCCGTTGGCGAGGCGGCCGTCGCGATTGGGATAGTTGGCGAGGATCAGCGCGACACGGCGCTCGGCGATATCCGTGCGGCGCAGGCGCACCCACGCGCGGGCGAGATCGGCCGTCGCATCGATGCGATCCGGCACCGGCCTCAGCAGCGTCGGCGCGAAGCCGCCATCGCTCTTGCCGCGTTCCTTGAAGGCAATGACATTGCCAAAGATGCGACCATCGACTTCCGGCAACACCACATGCATCGCAAGATCGCGCGGATTGAGACCGCGTGACGAGCCCTGCCAGCTCGCATGCGAGATGCCGGCCTGGGCGACCTGCAGCACCGGGCAGCCCGAAGCAGAGAGCACGCCGGCATCGTCATGGGCCGTCGCGGTCGCAAAGGCCGTGGCATTGACGATCACGTCGGGCGGAAACGCCGCGAGTGCCGCGCGCAGGAAGGCGGCAGAACGCTCGTCCTTGAGGCTGGTGACATAGAGGCAGACTGGATTGAGGCCTCGCGCATCCAGTGCATCGCGCAGCGCTTCGATCGCAGCCGTGTCGCCGCCAGCCACCAGCGCGCGATAGAAGATGATCACCGCATTCGGCCGCGTATCCTCTGCAGGCGCCTGCGGCCAGAAGCCGGCCGAAGGCATCGGCCGCGCGGCCGGCGGCCTGCCGCCCTGCCCGATCAGATGCGCGGCGTAGCGCAGCGCCAGCGTCGCATTCTCGACGCCACCTTCGCTGCAATAGCGCCACAGCGCATGGGTCGCATCGGCATCCAGCGTACCGCGGGCGGCAAGCTCGGCATTCCAGTCCATCTCGCCGGGAATGCAGGCGAACAGCGCGCCCCGCGCAATCGCATCACTACGCAGGCTCTCGACGCCATGGGGCCAGTAACTGATGCCGCCGAGCATGCGCAACAAGACGATCCTTGCGCGCGCCAGCGTACGCTCGACATAGAGATCCACCGACGCGGGATGACCGAGCGCAAGCAGATTGGTCAGCCGCACACTCGGAAAGTCGGATGGCAGGCTCGCATGCGCGACACCGAAAGCGGCGAGATCGCTGTCCGCCGCCGACATAACGACGATATCGGCGCTGTCCTGCCCGAGATCGCGGGCAACGTCACCGTCGTCTATACTGCCGGAAGTGTCGAGCTTGAGGTGCATGCGTGCGGTGTGTCTCTTTGCAAAGCGAGGACCGTAATGCTCCCTCCCCCTTGTGGGGAGGGTCGGGGTGGGGGTCCCCACGTGACGTCAGCGCTTGTGGCACCCCACCCGTCTCGAACGCTACGCGTTCGATCCACCCTCCCCACTGCGCGGCTTCGCCGCTTGGGGGAGGGAAAGAAACTAACCCGCCAGCGCTTTACGCGCAGCGTCTGCATCGAAACCCTTCAGCCCGATCACCACCAGATGCTCGGGATGGCTGACATCCGGCCGCGCGAAGGCGAGGTCGACGCGCGCGCCGACGGCCTGCACCACGACCGGTGCCGGCTTGTCGGCAATGCGGGCATGGCCCTTGACGCGCAGCACACCATCGAGGCCGAGCGCATCGCTGACGCGGGCGCGCATGCTGTCGAGATCGATCGCCGCGGTCGGCTTGATGACGATGCTGTCGAAATCGTCGTGATCGTGTTCCTCTTCCTCGCCGTGATGACCAACGCGCGCGGCCATGTCGTCCTCGGCGGCGGCGTTGAGGCCGATCAGCACTTTTGGTGCGAGGTCGCCCTTGGAGCGGACGACACCGACGCCAGCGCGAAGCTCGGCTTTCAACTTGGCCTCGATTTCGCCAAGCTGCTCGGCGCTGACGAGATCGCTCTTGGAGAGCACCACGAGATCGGCACAGGCAAGCTGGTCTTCGAACACTTCCTCGATGGGATCGTCATGATCGATCCCCTCGTCCGCAGCGCGCTGTTCGGCAAGCGCATGTTCGTCGAGCGTGATGCGGCCCTCGGACAGCGCCAACGCATCGACCACGGTGACGACGCCGTCGACGGTCGCGCGGGTCTTCACGGCCGGCCAGGCGAAGGCCTTGAGAAGCGGCTGCGGCAATGCGAGACCCGAAGTCTCGATGACGATCGCGTCGAGCGGGCGCTCGCGCGACAAGAGCTTCTCCATGGTCGGCACGAAATCGTCGGCCACGGTGCAGCAGATGCAGCCATTGGTGAGCTCGACGATATCGCCGGGCGCGCAGGCTTTCGCCGCGCATTCCTCGACCAGGCCGCCATCGAAGCCGGCATCGCCGAATTCATTGACGATCACGGCGATGCGGCGGCCATCCGCTTGCGTCAGCAGCGAACGCAGCAGCGTGGTCTTGCCCGCGCCGAGAAAACCGGTGAGGACGGTGACGGGAACGCGGGACATTCAGATCTCCTGAAAACGCTTGAGCCAAAGAGGAAGGCCGGCGGCGACGAAAGCGACATTGTTCACGGCGGCGGCAAGGGTCTGGTTGAGGCGGCCCTGCGCATCGCGAAAGGCGCGACCGATCGGCGTCTCCGGCACCAGGCCGAGACCGACTTCATTGGACACGAAGACGATGGGATAGCGCGAGACATCGAGAAAACGCACAAGACGTTTCGCCTCAACCTCGGGATCGCGCTCGGCCATCATCAGATTGGAGAGCCACAGCGTCAGGCAATCGACGAGAACGACGCGGCCGATGGTGGACTCGCGTGTCAACGTATCGACCAGTGCCAGCGGCTCCTCGACGGTGATCCATCCCTCACCGCGCTGCCTGCGATGATGCGCGATACGCGCCTGCATCTCGTCGTCGCCAGCAGTCGCCGTGGCGAGATAGACCTTTGTGAGATTCATCTCGCCGATCAGCCGCTCGGCGAAAGCCGACTTGCCGGAGCGCGCGCCGCCGAGAACGAGTGTGGTGCCGAGCGACGTCATTTCGGCGCCCTGCCATCTTCGGGCGACCAGCGCAGCGGCGGCACGCGCGCGACCATGCCCTTGCGCAGCACATCGGCACGCTCGCGCCAGGGCACAAGGCCGTAATCGGATGCCTGATAGGACTGCACGAAGGACGCGACTGCATCGGAGCCAGTGTCAGGCAAGAGATCGCCGAACAGGAATGTATAGCCGTCCTGACTGGTGACTGCGACCGTAGTTGGCCTCTTGCAGACGCTGAGACACTGCACCGGCCGAACCATCACGGCAACATCCCGCTCGTCCAGCGCCGCTGTCACGGCCTCCAGCATCGCGGGACCGACCACGGCGCCGTCGGACGACTTGCAATTCACGCATACGCTGACGACCACCGGCGCAGAAGGCAGCGGGCGCGGCAATTCAGTCACTACGGAGTCGTCGGGCAAGGTCGAAGCTGTGCGATCCATCTCAGGCTCAAATCGGACGAGCTTTGTTGGGTCGCGCGGATGATCTCACCCGCTCGCTCCCGTCCGGTGCACCCCGCCCCGACGACGCCTCCAAAGCACAATGCGCGACGGCAGGTCTCCTGGCTCGCGAGTCGCAGCCCGCTGCCGCCTTCCCAGAAATTCCTAAATTAAGGAACTCCCAGTGGCATCGGCGCGGGCTCATCGCTTACAGTTGCGGGGGCAGCGCCGGTATCGCACCGGCTTCCCTTTTCGCCCTCCTCGCGGAAGGACCGTCGCGGCGGACGCTATCTGCAGCCACAGCCCGGGTCAACCACGGCCGGACCTCAAGCCGGCAGTTGACCGAGCGGTTGCGGATGAGCGAGACAGACGGCCAAAGGAACCCGCATTTGACCACGCAAAATCCCATCTGGCTGCCGCCGGCTATCGCGCCCCTCGATCCCGCCACCGAGGCCGGCTTGCGCGCGATCATCGACGGCAAGGCGAAGCCACCGGGTTCGCTCGGGCGAATCGAGGAGCTGGCGATCCAGCTCGGCATGATCCGCCATCCCGGCGAGCCGCGCGGCGAAAAGGCCGTGCTGCTGGTGTTCGCCGGCGATCACGGGCTCGTCGCCGAGGGTGTGTCGCAATATCCGTCAGCCGTGACGGTCGCGATGGTCATGACCTATCTGGCCAGCCGCGCCAGCGCCAATGCGTTTGCGAAGGCCAATGGGATCGATGTCCGCGTGATCGATATCGGCGTCGCGGCGGAATTGCCGCTTCATCCCGGCCTGATCGACGCCAAGGTGCGCATGGGCACGGCGAATGCGGCACGCGAGCCCGCAATGACGCAGGCCGAAGCCGCCGACGCGTTGACGCGCGGCATACGCGTCGCCATTGGCGAGATCAAAGCCGGCGCCGACATCATCGCGCTCGGCGAAATGGGTATCGGCAACACGGCATCGTCCGCGCTGCTGGCGCATCGGCTTGCACCGGCCTCGCTCGACGATTGCATCGGCGTCGGCGCCGGACAGGACGATGCAGGCATGACGCGCAAACGCGCAGCCATCGAGATGGCGGCCGCGCGCTGCGACGCCAGTGCGCCGCTCGATATGCTCGCAGAATTTGGCGGACTCGAAATCGCCGGCATGGCGGGCGCGATACTCGGTGCGGCATCGCAGCGGCGGCCGGTGATCGTCGATGGGTTCATCTCCAGCGTGGCCGCACTGCTCGCCATCCGGCTATGCCCGGAGGCGCGCGGCTATTGCGTGTTCGCACATCGCTCTGCCGAGCGCGGGCATGACATCGTGCTGAAGGCGCTCGATGCGACACCTCTCCTCGATCTCGGGCTGCGGCTCGGCGAAGGCACCGGCGCACTACTCGCGGTGCCGCTGGTCCGCGCCGCTGCGCGACTTCTCACCGATGTCGCCAGCCTCGACGATGTGCTGGCCGGACGCATCTAGATGACGCTGGATCCGCATCTGCTCAATGCGATCCGCTTCCTGACGGTGGTGCCGACACCGCGCTCCACCAGCACGCCCGCGCCTGATTGGCTGGCGCGCGCGATGAAGTATTTTCCGCTCATCGGCGCGGGCATCGGCCTCGTCTCTGCGCTGGTCTTTGCCGTCGGGTGCCAGATCTGGTCGCCGCCGATCGCCGCCATTCTCGCTGTCACCGCTAGCATTGTGCTGACCAGCGCCTTGCATGAAGACGGCCTCGCCGACACCATCGATGCCTTCGGCGGCGGCTGGACCGTGGAGAAGCGCCTCACCATCATGAAGGACAGCCGCATCGGCACCTACGGCGCGCTGGCACTCTGTCTCGGCTGCGCGCTGCGCATCGCGGCGCTGGCGACACTGCCGATTTGGGCCGGCGCTGCGGCACTGATTGCAGTTCATGCGGCCGCGCGTGCGATGCCGGCTTTCGTAATGAACCGCCTCGCTTACGCTGGCGAAACTGCTGCGATGAAAGTGAGCTACGCGGAAGCGCCAGTGCGACGCGAGGAAATCGCCGTCCTGCTCATGACCGCTGCGCTCGCAGCAATCCCGCTTGTGCTCGTCTCGTTCAAATCCGTTATGCTCGGCCTGCTGCTCGGCGCTGTATTCGGTGCCATGCTCGCACGCTGGGCAAAGCGATTGATCGGCGGCTATACGGGCGACGTGCTCGGCGCCATCGAGCAGTCGTTCGAGATCGGCTTCCTGCTCGGCGTCGCCGCCGTGCTCAGATAGGCCAGCGCAGCGGCAACTGATACGGCTCGCCTTCCGCAGTCTCGGCACCGCGGCCGATCCTGGCGATGGCCTCGCTCATGCGGCCATCGCGTCCAAGCAAGTCGTCTGCAAGTTTCACCATCAGTCTGTTCGGCGTCACATAAGGCGAACGGCGGCGCAGTTCACCGGCGATTTCGGCCTCATAGCCGGGATTGCGATCGCAAGCGATGACATAGGCCGCAGCGCTCGAACGGCTGATGCCGGCCCAGCAATGGATCAGCAATGCGCGATCCTCCGCAGCACCTCGGCCGAAATCGAGAATGGCACTGATAGCATCCGCATCGGGTGCAATCAGATCCGGACTCAATTCCACGATGTCGTGAAACGACAACTGCACATGTCGCTCGCGCGTAAGTTCGCTCCAATCGCGTGTTTCCGCGCTCGGCGACAGCAATGTCAGCAGATCGAAGCGCTCCAGCGAAGCTGCAAGTCGGGGAAGTCCGCTCAGCGAACTGACATAGATCATGATGAAGCCTGCTACCCTTCGCGGAACCCGTCAGCTCAATCTTAAACAAGTTCGGCTAGGTATTTAGCTGACTAACCTATTTCAGTAGTTATTCAATTTGGATCCGGCACGATGTCCAGGATTATCGCCTCACTCGCCGACCGATTGCCGGATTTCCTGCGGTTGCCGCGCGACAACCCGGAATTGATCAAGGCGAAGCTTGCTGCCTATACGCGGCAAATTCCGATGATGTACACCATCGTCGTCTTCAATACATGGGCGCTCGCGCTGACATTCGAAGGCGCGGCACCGCGGCTTCTGACGTTCGATCTGCCGATCGCGCTCAGCGTGATTTCCGCATCGCGCATCGTGACCTGGTGGCGATCGCGACACCGCGAATTCGCGCTCGATCAGGCCGTCAACAGGCTGCACGCCTCGATCATGTTCTCCACCATTCTGAGCATCACTTTTTGTGCCTGGAGCTTCAGCCTGCTGCCCTATAGCAGCGATCTCGGCAAGAGCCAGATCGCCTTCTTCATGGCGGTGACCTCGATCGGCTGCGGCTTCTGCCTGATGCATCTGCGCCCCGCCGCGCTGATTGTGATGAATTTCGTGGTGATCCCCTTCGCCATCTATTTCGGGTCAAGCGACAATCCGGTGTTCGTCGCGATGACCTTCAATTTTGTCGTGGTGACTTTGATCGTCGTCGTCATGCTGCTCGGCAACCACAAGGATTTCGAGCAACGCGTGAATTCGGAGAAGGCGCTGCGCATCAAGCAGGCCGAGCTGCAATTGCTCAATGATCGGAACTATCGCAATTCCAATACCGATCCGCTCACAGGCCTGCCGAACCGCCGCAATTTCTTTGCCCAGCTCGACGGCGCTATCGCGACCGCGGACCGAGCCGAACGCCGCCTTTCGCTCTGCATTCTCGATCTCGACGGCTTCAAGCCCATCAACGATATTCATGGCCATCGCGTCGGCGATCGCCTGCTGGTCGCCGTCGCCGAGCGACTGCGCACGAGCCTCGATACGCAGACCTTCCTTGCGCGTCTCGGCGGCGACGAATTCGTGATGTTCAGCGGGATGCTGCAGGACGAAGAAGCGCTCGCCGCAGCCGAACGCAAGATCGTCGCCCTGTTCGATGCGCCGTTCGAGATCGACCACATCACGATCCGGATCGGTTGCTCCATCGGCTATGCGCAGTTTCCCGACGCCGCGAAGACTGCGGAGGATCTGTTCGAACGTGCGGACTATGCGCTGCACTTCGCCAAGCAGAACGGGCGTGGCAGGGTCGAGTGCTTCAGCGCCGAGCATGAGGCGACCATTCGCAAAGCCAGCCAGCTCGATCAGGCGCTTCTGAATGCCGATCTCGAGAACGAACTCTGGATCGCCTATCAGCCAATCGTCTGCGCGATCAGCGGACGTCCCGTCAGCTTCGAAGCACTGGCACGCTGGCGCAATCCGGAACTCGGCGACGTCCCGCCGATGACCTTCATCGTCGCCGCCGAGCGCTCCGGCATGATCGCGCAACTGACGCCGCTGCTGCTGCGCAAGGCACTCGAAGGCGCTGCGAGCTGGCCGGAACACATCCGAATCTCGTTCAATCTCTCCGCCATCGATGTCGCCTCGACACTGTCGATCCTCAAGCTGATTGCCGTGATCCAGCAAAGCGGTGTCAAACCCAGCCGGATCGACTTCGAGATCACCGAGACGAGCGTGATGCGCAATCTCGCTCAGGCCTCGCAGGCCCTGAACGCCCTGCGCGCGCTCGGCGCTCGCATCTCGCTGGACGATTTCGGCACCGGCTATTCGAGCCTGAGCTGCATCCGCGAATTGCCGCTCGACAAGATCAAGATCGATCGCAGCTTCATCAGCAGGATCGACACCGATCCGGCAGCGCGGCTGATCCTCAAGACCATGATCGGCATGTGCAGCGATCTCGGCCATGACTGCATCGTCGAAGGCGTCGAAACCGCGGAGCAGATCGATTTCCTTCGCAACGAGGGAGCCTGCTTCATGCAGGGCTACGCCTTTGCGCGGCCGATGCATGGCGAAGCAGTCCTGCATTTTCTCGCTGCTTCCGACGGCGACGCCGCGCCGGCGCAGTTGGCCTGACGACCGCGTCGCTCATGCAAGCCTGATCATGCGTCAGTCGTTCTGCCCGTCGAGCAGGCGCACGGCTTCATAGAGCACGGCGGCGCCGACGGCGAGTTGCTCGGGCGATGTGTATTCCTCCGGGCAATGGCTTTTGCCATCCTTCGACGGCACGAAAAGCATCGCGCTCTTGCCGATATGCGACATGAAGGCAGCGTCGTGGCCGGCGCCCGACGCGAGCGTGGTGGAGGAATAGCCGAGCTTGCCCGCCGCGCGGCCCAGGATATCGCGCAGATGATCGTCGCAAGGCGACGGCGGATTTTGCGAGACGATGCCAAACTTCGTGCGCTCGACTTTTGCACGCTCGGCGATCGCCTGCGTCTCGCGATCCAGCATCGCCACGAAATCCGCGACGATCTCGGCTTTCTCGGCACGGATATCGAGGATCATGCGCGCGCCGCCGGGGACGACGTTGGAAGCATTGGGGCTGATCTCGAGAATGCCGCAGGTGGCGACGAAGTGCCCCTGCTTTCGCGCGGCATATACATTCGCCTTGCGCGCCACCAGCAGCACGGTCTCGGCGGCGGCGAGGCTGGCGTCGCGGCGATATTCCATCAATGTGGAGCCGGCATGATCGGCAGCACCGGTCAGCACGATCTCGACCCGCGTGATGCCGACGATGCTGGTGACGAGCGCGACGTCGAGATTGCCTGTCTCCAGCACGACGCCCTGTTCGATATGCAGTTCGAGATAGCCGGCGAATGTCGGCGTCTCCATGGATGCGATCCTGCCCGGATCGCCGCCGACGCGCCTGATCGCGTCCGCCAGCGTCTCGCCCGCCGCATTCGTATAGGTCAGCATCTTCGCATCGAGCTCGCCCGCCATGGCGCGGCTGCCGACACAGGACAGGCCGTATTCGCTGGGCTCCTCAGCGAGGAAATCCACGATCTCGATGGGATGGCGCGACTTGTAGCCCGATGCCTGCAGCGCACGCACAGCCTCAAGGGCGGTGAGAATGCCGGAAATGCCGTCGAAGCGACCGCCCGATGGCACGGTGTCGGAATGCGAGCCCAGCATGATCGGCGGCAGGCCGTCGACTGAACCTTCCAGCCGCGCGATCACATTGGCGCCGGCATCCATCCGCACCGTCATGCCCGCGGCTTCATATTGCTGCTTCAGCCAGGCGCGGCCATCGAGAAAACGCTGCGAGAACGAACGCCGCGTCCATGGTTTGTCCGGATCGGTGATGGCGGCGAGCGCCATGTGGTCGTCCCACAGACGGTCCTGGTCGATGGGCGGCTTGGTGTCGGCAGGCTTGGTCAACGCAGATCTCGCACGCGATGTGGGCTGGTGTTGCCAGCATAATTGGTGAACACTCCGCGCGCCATCAAAAGCATGATCCCGAAAAGTGCGCACCGGTTTTCGGAGAGGATCGTGCTCAAGCAGAAGAAACGATCAGGGAGAATGACGTGACTCAGAAGATTGCATGGGTGACCGGCGGCGGCACCGGGATCGGCAAGGCCGGCGCAGAATCGCTGCTGGCCGATGGCTGGACGGTGATCATTTCCGGCCGCCGCACCGAGGTGCTGAACGACGTCGTCAAGGAACTCGGCGCCGGCGGCAAGCCGATCGAGGCAATGGCGCTGGATGTCAGCAACGCGGCCGATGCGAAGAAAGTCGCCGATGCCATCCTCGCCAAGCATGGCCGCATCGACCTGCTCGTCAACAGCGCCGGAATAAATTTGCCGAAGCGCAGCTGGCAGGATGTCACCGAGGAGGGCTTCGACCAGATCGTCGATATCAATCTCAAGGGCCTGATGTATTGCATCCGCGCCGTGCTGCCCGCGATGCGCGCGCAGAAGGATGGCTGCGTCATCAATGTAGCGTCCTGGGCCGGACGCATCGTCTCCAAGATGACCGGGCCGGCCTATACATCGACCAAACATGCGGTGCTGGCGCTCACGCATTCCTTCAACATGGAAGAATGCGTCAATGGCCTGCGCGCCTGCTGCCTGTCGCCCGGCGAGGTCGCGACCCCGATCATGAAGAATCGCCCGGTGCCGCCGAGCGAGGAAGTGATGGCGCGGATGCTGCAGCCGGAAGATCTCGGCAAGACCATCGCCTTCATCGCGGGAATGCCGCCGCATGTGTGCGTGAATGAAGTGCTGATTTCGCCGACATGGAATCGGAGTTTTATCGGGGGGTGAGTTAGCTCCCTTCTTCCTCCCCGGAGCGGCGC
>JAEXHR010000332.1 GCA_023449855.1 Pseudomonadota bacterium
GTCGGGCGTGCGCACGCCGGCCCAGCTGTCACGCACCTGATGATAGTGGACGCTGGGGTCGTAGACATTGGTGTTGAGCTTCATCACCGTCGGTGACAGGCGACCGACCGCGTTGAGCACGGCGTAGGACGCGACCACGCGGTCATGCTGCGCGGTAACAAGCGCAACGCGCGCATTCACGAGCGCCTGCTGCGCGTTCAACACGTCGAGCGTGGTGCGCTGGCCGGCCTTGGCTTCTTCGCGCACGCCGTTCAGCGCGATTTCCGAAGCCTGCACCTGTGCCTGCGCGGAAGCGACCTGCGCCCTGCCCGCGAGCAACTGGCCCCAGGCCTGGACGACGCTGGCGCGGGTCTGGTCACGCACCTGCTCGAGCGCCAGACGCTGCTGCGCCAGCGTTTCCTTGGACTGACGGATCAGCGAATATTCGGCGCCGCCCTGATAGACCGGGATAGAAACCTGCGCGATGCCAGCGGCGGTCAGGCCGCGCGGCGCGGTGATCGACTGATCCCAGCCCTGCTGGATGCTGGCCTGGAGCGACACCGTGGGGAACAGCGCGCCTTCGTTGACCTTCACATTGAGGAAGCTGACATCGATGCCGTACATCGCCGCGGTGACGTTCGGGTTTTCGATGAGCGCGAGATCGACCGAGGCCGGCAGCGAACCCGGCAGGTAGCGATCGACGGGCGAACCGGCCTGCAGGTTGCTCGGCTCGTTGCCGATGATGCGGCGGAAATTCGAACGCGTGGTGGTGAGATTCGATTCGGCGGTCAGCAGCTGCGTGCGGCCGGCGGCGAGCTGGGCTTCGGACTGGGCGACGTCGGTGCGGGTCACTTCGCCGACATTGAAGCGATCGCGCGTCTGCTTCAGCGTCTGCTCCAGCACACGCACGTTGCTCTTCTGCACTTCGACCACGGCCGAGTCGCGCAGATAGTCCATATAGATGGTTGCGGCCGACAGCATCACGGTCTGCTCGAGCACGCGAAGACCTTCGCGCGCGGCGGAGACCTGACCTTCCGCGGCGCGGGTGCGGTTGGCCGTCTGGTTGCCGTTATACATGGTCTGCGTCACCGTCGCGCCGACCGCGCGTGGCACCTGCACGCCATGGAGCGCAACAGCCTGGCCACCGATCGAGCTGACAGCGTCCGTGTACTGATAACCGCCGCTCGCGGTGATCGCGACCTTCGGACGATAACCGGACAGCGCCTGCGGCACGTTTTCGTCGGTCGCGCGGACCGAGGCGCGCTGGGCGTTCAGCTGGGGATTGTTCTGATAGGCGCGGACGAGTGCCGCTTCGATCGTATCGGCGAGGCTCGGAGCCGTGCCGGCGAGCGACAACAACAAGGCCGCAACAGCAGCGCCGGTGGAAACTTTTACGCGGCCCATTCTAGGTAATCCATTCTTGCCACTCACCTATCCGGGACGCAGCGGTGCTGCTCCGGACAGATGAAGTCCGTTAGCGAGTCTCCACTCACCATATTCCTCGCATGCGCGAGACGGAACCTCTCGCGGCAAGATCGACGTGGAAACTTGGCGGCTGGGACATACTAGCCACACTTGACGTTCCCGACGGCATTCCTATGCCGCCCCAGCCAGTTACTGTAACGTCTGGATCAAACCCGCATGACGTTTAGAAGACGAATTCGGCCTTGCGCTCAAGGCCCGGCAGGACAGGCGCGACGGCGTCGAACAGTGGCCGGCTACCGAAATCATCGTGGGAATGCGTTACCATGGTGGCGCGTTGCGGCTTGCTCTGGGCGAACACGCCGAGCAGCTTGCCGCCGACCGCGAGCTGGCCGTAGAGGCCGGTCGGAGAGACTTCGGTGGCGCCGAGCATGACGATGACGTCATAGGGGCCGTTCCCGGCGTCGCCCTCGGTGCCCGAATTGGTCACCTTGCCTGCGATCTGGCCGATCACCGCGGCGGAATAGCCGCTCGGGCAGCCGACCACGAGCACCTTGTCGGTGGCCTTCAATTCGGCAGCCTGCAGCATCTTGGCGAGCACGACCGGCTTAAGCAGGTAGCGCCTGGCCTCGCCGGCAGCGCCGAGGTCGAGATCGAGGTCGAGATAGGCCATCGGACGCAGATTGGCCGGCACATACTCCTCGCGGGGCACCGACAGCATGGCGTCGATGATGCGCAGATCGGTGACGTCGCTCGGACGGATCTGACCATCGACCATTTTCTGGCGGGCGGCGGAGAAGTCGGACATGGGAATCCCTTGGCGTGAGTCTGGAAGATCTCGAAGCTGAGGAATTACGGCAACGCGATGCCGCGGGCAAGGTGCGGGAAAGCACAGTTGGCACGCAAGCGTCAGCTCGCGGACTATGCTGGAAACATCGATTTCTGGAAAGGATGAATGGCTCCCCGGGCTGGATTCGAACCAGCGACCATTCGATTAACAGTCGAATGCTCTACCGCTGAGCTACCAGGGAAAACGCGAACCGCGTCGCGTGCGGCAGCGTATAACAAAGCGATCCCGGCTTGGAAAGTGGGAAATGCGGAATGTTTCATCTCATCGTCACGGCCGGGGACAACTTCGCGAAACCGATGAAATCGTGAGATTTTTCAGCGTCTGGCGTCGTTCTTGCATCGAAATTGGCGACAGATCGAGCCGCTCCATCGGCCTGCTCCGTCGCGTTTTCGACTTATTGCATCGCAAAGTTTGAGGTCCGACGTCGACTTCAGTCCAGAATCGAACGAGGTGATTCATGCCCGCCACGCACACCGACCGCGCGCTTCCGACCGACATCAACTCCCTGCCCTTCATCAGCGACGACGAATGCGTCTCCCGACTCGCAGACGCCGTGCGGACGCATGACCGCGATCTCGACGATGATGGCCATCTCGACGAGGTGGCGCTGCTGATCGGCCGGCTCGCGGTTCCGATCGAGATCTGATCGGCGGCGCTGCCGGCGCGATTCGCCTCGACGATTATCTGCAAATTGCGTCCGTCGTCGTAACGCTCCGGCAACCATCGCGGCCTTGGGCGGTGGATCGCTACAATTTGAGCGATCCGTTCAACGTGACCACAAAGGCTTTTCGTCAAATTGCCCGCAAGACAGGGAGTTTGACGATGAGCGAAGCCGAGTTTGACTACATTCTGGAAGCGGTCCGGACCGAGATCGAGGCTGAAATCGAGGACGATTTCCGCAGCCAGATGATGTTTCTCGCGCCGATTCCGACCGCGGCCAACGACAATGACGGCGCGTGGCCGCATATTCCCTTCCCGGACGGCTGGCACGCCTCCTGCTGAGGTCGCGCCAAGACGGGTTGTGGGAACCCGTGAAAGATACGAACCGGGCATTGCCTAAACGGCGAACGGTCTGTAACTAACCCGTTATGGGGCCATGTGGCGGAATGGTTACGCGCCGGTCTGCAAAACCGTTTATTCGGGTTCGATTCCCGACGTGGCCTCCATCAATCCAATCAAACACTTAGATCAGAATTGGCGACATCCGGACGGGCTTTCGCCCTGCCCGGTTATTTCTTCTTGTTGCCGCGACGGCGCCAATCACGCTTTTTCGGCTTCGGCGCCAGTTCCGGGATCTCGGCCTGCACCTCGCGGTACCTCGCCAGCATCCGCTCGAAGCTCGCATTGAGCGTCTCGGCAATCTTCGGCTTCTTTTGCAGCGCCGACAGCACCATGCCCGCGGCCTCGATGGTGGACAGGCCGTCCTTGCGCGGTTCCTTGCGCAGCTTGCCGTAGAGTGACGGGGCGGCCGGTCCGAGAATCACCCGCTGGCATTTCAGCATCCAGGCATTGCGCCACCACAGGGCCTTGGCCTGGCTCCAGGTGCCGTCGAGCAGGATCACGCCCTCGATGTCACGCAGCAGCGCCTTCTGATTGACCTCCGCCTCGCCCTTGCGGTCGATGGCCAGGATGTCGAGATCGGTGTCGTAATCCGCCACCTTCGCCGAACCGAGATAGAGGATCGCCCAGCGCGCGGGATCGACGGTGCGACCGAGGATCTTGGACAGGCTCGGCCAGGACAGGCCGACACGCACCTGCGCGTTCTCGAAATGCTGAGCGGCAACGCGGGCCGTGCCGAGCGCCCTGTCCTGCTCCTGTGGATGCTGCAAGATCAGCAGTTCGATCTTGCTGTCGATAGGCTCGATGCTGTCGCAGATGCACAGCGGCACCGGCTTCTGGCAATGCGGGCATTCCGGGATCTCGATGAGATCGCCGCTCGGGATTTCTTGGGTGCTGGACATTGCCCGCTATACGCCGCGGACGGGCCGGCTTCAACCGCCGCGGCGCTATTCGGCTGGCAACGGATGCGGCTGTGGCCGGTATCTGTTCCGCAGGCGGTCGATCAGCAGATAGATCACCGGCGTCGTATAAAGCGTCAGAATCTGCGACACGAACAACCCGCCAATGATGGTGATCCCCAGCGGCCGGCGCAGCTCGGTGCCGGGGCCCGTCGCCACCACCAGCGGGATGGCAGCAAAGGCCGCCGCCAGCGAGGTCATCAGGATCGGGCGGAAGCGCGCCCGGCAGGCGTCGAAGATCGCCTCCGCCGGCGACAGGTTGCGGTGACGCTCTGCCTCGAGGGCAAAATCGACCAGCATGATGCCGTTCTTCTTGACGATGCCGATCAGGAGAATGATGCCGACAAAGGCGATCACCGTCAGCGGCGTGTTGGTCAATTGCAGCGCCAGCAACGCGCCGAGCCCCGCCGATGGCAGCGTCGAGATGATCGTCAGCGGATGCATCAGGCTCTCATAGAGCACGCCAAGCACGATATACATGGCGATCAAGGCGCCGAGGATCAGCAGCGGCTGGCGGCCGGCGGTCTTGTTGAAGTCGCCGGCATTGCCATCGAAGCCGCCGCGGATGCCCTCCGGCATGTGCAGTTCATCGACGGCGCGCTGGATGGCGGCGGTGACGGAATCGAGCTGCACGCCCGGCAACGTATTGAACGACACCGTGGTCGAAGGCATCGACTGCGAGTGAAAGACCGCCAGCGGTGACAGCGTGCGCGTCATCTTCACGATGGCCGACAGCGGCACCTGGGCGCCATTGGTGCCGGCCACATAGATGCGATCGAGATTCGACGGATCGTTCTGGAACTTGCTGTTGATCTCGAGGATCACCTTGTACTGGTTGCGCTGCGTGTAGACCGTTGAGATCTGCCGCTGCGAGAAGGCATTGTTGAGCGCATTGTCGATATCGGAGACATCGACACCGAGACTCGATGCCAGCTTGCGGTTGATCTGCAACGTGAGCTGCAGGCCGCCGGGATCGCGATCGCTCGACACATCGGTGATGCCCTCGACGCTCTCCAGCCGCTTGCCGACCAGCGGCGCCCATTTGTTCAGGAGATCGAGATTGCTGGAGGTCAGCGTGTATTGATAGTTGGAGTCGCTCTGACGCCCGCCGGCGCGCAGATCCTGCGCGGCGAACATGAACAGGCGGATGCCGGGCAGCGCGCTCAGTTTCGGTCGCAGCCGGTTGATGACGTCATTGGTGGACGCCTTGTTGACGCGCTCTTCCGGCGGTTTCAGCGCGATGAACAAGGTGCCGCGATTGGCACCGCCACCGCCCGGTCCACCGGTGCCGCCCAGCGACGAGCCTATGCTGGCAACGTCGGGATCGGACAGCACAATATCGGCGACCTCCTGCTGCAGACCGAGCATGGCCTGAAACGAGACATCCGCCGACGCGCGCGTGGCGCCGATGACAAATCCGCTGTCGTCTTCCGGGAAGAATCCCTTCGGGGTCTTGATATAGAGCGTCACCGTCAGCGCGATGGTGGCGAAGAACACCAGCAGCGTCATGAACGGGAATTCGAGCACGACATGCAGTGTGCGCTCATAGAATGCGATCACGCGCGACAGCACGCCTTCGACAATGCGGTCGAAGCGCGTTTCGGTGGATGACGTGGTGGCGCGGATATATTGCGCGCAGATCATCGGCGTGACCGTGAGCGACACCAGCGTCGAGACCACGATCGAGAAGGTCAGCGTCAGCGAGAATTCGCGCAGCAGGCGGCCGACCAGACCATCCATGAACAAAAGCGGAATAAAGGCGGCGATCAGCGACAGGCTGATGGAAACGACAGTGAAACCGATCTGCTTGGCGCCTTCCAGCGCCGCCTGCATCGGCGCCATGCCTTCTTCGAGATTGCGATACATGTTCTCGATCATGACGATGGCGTCGTCGACCACGAAGCCGACGGAGATCGCCAGCGCCATCAGCGACAGATTGTTGATCGAGAATCCGGCCAGCCACATGCCTGCCAGCGTGCCGGCCAGCGACAGCGGAACAGAGATGCCGGCGGCAATCGTCGGCACGCCGCGGCGCACGAACAGGAACACCACGGCCATCACGAGGATCGCGGTCGCGAACAGCGTCCATTCCATGTCCTCGACGCTGGCGCGAATGGTGCCCGTACGATCGGTGAGTACCGAAACCTCGATACCGGCGGGAATCCACTGCTTGAGATCCGGGATCAGCGCCTTCACGCGATCGACGGTGTCGATGACATTGGCGTTGCCCTGCTTGGTTATCTGGATCAGCACCGCCGGTTGCTTGTTGAACCAGGCGACCGAGCGGCTGTTGCGCGTGGCATCCTGTACATCGGCGACGTCGGACAAGCGCAGGAAGTTGCCGTTCGAGCTCTTGATCATGATCTCGCGGAATTCTTCCGCGGTCCGCATCTGCGGATTCATGGAGATCGTTTCGCTCTGACGCGATCCCTGGAAGATGCCGACCGGACCGAGCGGATTGGCATTGACGATGGCGGTACGCACATCGTCGGTTGCGATGCCGGCATTGGAGAGCGCAACCGGATTGAGCTGGATACGCACCGCCGGCTGATCGGCGCCGCTCGCCGTCACCTCACCGACGCCCGGCACCTGCGCGATGCGCTGCACGATCACGGTGTCGGCGACATCATACATGGCCGCCGCCGACATGGTCTTCGATGTCAGCGCGAGGATGAAGACCGGCGCTGCCGAGGGATTGGCCTTGCGGAAGGTCGGCATCGCCGGCAGATCGGTCGGTAGATCGGCCATGGATGCGTTGATGGCGGCCTGGACGTCACGCGCCGCCCGATCGACATCGCGGCCGATGGCGAACTGGAGCTGGATGCGCGCCGAGCCCAGCGAACTGGTCGAGGTGATCTGATCGAGGCCAGCGATGATGCCGAGCCGTCGCTCCAGCGGCGCAGCGACGGTCGATGCCATGATCGCGGGATCGGCGCCGGGCCGGCTCGCCTGCACGAAGATCATCGGGAAATCGACATTCGGCGTGGCTGCGACAGGCAGCACGCCATAGGCGACCAGGCCGAGCAGAAACAGGCCGATCGCCAGCAGCGTGGTGCCAACCGGCCTGCGGATGAACGGCGCTGAGATCGAGATCGCCACTAGGGCGGCCCTCCTGCCCCCGCCGTTCCCGACGCGCCGGCCACGGGCGGGGTTGGGCGCCGGAACCGCAGGCTGATGCGGTCGAGCGCCAGATAGATCACCGGCGTGGTGTAGAGCGTCAGCAACTGGCTGAGAAGCAGGCCGCCAATGATGGAGACGCCGAGCGGAAAGCGCAGCTCGGAGCCGGTGCCGCTTTCAACGGCCAGCGGCAAGGCACCGAACAAGGCGGCCAATGTCGTCATCATGATGGGGCGGAAGCGCAGAAGGCAGGCCTCGATGATGGCCGCCTCCGGCGCCATGCCGCGCTCGCGTTCGGCATCGAGGGCGAAGTCGATCATCATGATGGCGTTCTTCTTGACGATGCCCATCAACAGAATGATGCCGATCAGGCCGATCACCGACAGGTCCTGGCCGCACAGCATCAGCGCGAGAATGGCGCCGACGCCGGCCGAGGGCAGTGTCGAGAGGATGGTGATCGGGTGGATGTAGCTCTCATAGAGCACGCCGAGCACGATATAGATCGTGACGATGGCGGCGAGGATCAGCCAGGGTTGCCCCGCCAGCGATTTCGAGAATTCCGCAGCATCGCCCGAAAACATGCCGACAATGCTGGTGGGCATGCCGATCTGCGTCTCGATCTTCTTCACTTCCTCGACGGCATTGCCGAGGGATTCGCCGGGCGCGAGATTGAAGCTGAGCGACACCGCCGGGAATTGCGCCTGATGCGAGATCGCGAGCGGCGCCGTCGTCCGGGTCAATGTCGCGACGGCCGAGAGCGGCACCTGCGCATTGGTGGTCCCGTTGCTGGCGCCCGGCAGATACAGTTTCGACAGCACGCCGGGATCACGCTGCTGCGACGGCAATGCTTCGAGCACCACGCGATACTGGTTCGACTGCCCGTAGATGGTCGAGATCTGCCGCTGGGCGAAAGCATCGTTCAGCGTGTCATTGATGGACTGCAGATTGACCCCGAGCTGCCCCGCGCGCTGCCGGTCGATGTCGAGCGAAGCGCGCAGGCCGCCCACGGCCGCCTCCGACGAGACATCGCGGAACATGGGATCGTTGCGCAACTGCTTGACGAGGCGCTGCGACCACTCGGTGACCTGGGTCGCGTCCGTTCCGGTCAGCGTGTACTGATATTGCGACCGGCTGGAGGACGTACTGATCTGGATATCCTGCACCGGCTGGAAATAGACGGTCATGCCGGGGATGGTGGCGACGCGTTCCTTCAGACGCTCCATCACCTTGACGATATTGTCCTTGCGCTCGCCAAGCGGTTTCAGCGTCATTACGAGACGCCCGACATTGGTGGTCGGATTGACCGAGCCGCCGCCGATCACCGAGACCACGCCGGCCACATCCGGATCGACCTGGATGACTGCAGCCACAGCGGTCTGCCGGCTCTGCATCTCGGCAAAGGATACGTCGGGCCCGGCCTCGGTCACGGCGGTGATCGAGGCGGTGTCCTGCAGCGGCAGAAACCCCTTCGGCGCGATCACATAGAGCCCGAGCGTGGCCGCGATGGTGATGAAGGTCACCACCAGCGTCGCCGGCTGATGCTTCATCACCCAGAGCAGCGTGCGGTGATAGAACGCGACCATTCCATCGATACCGCGGCTTATGGCGGCGAGGCCCGGCACCTGCCATTCGTCATGCACGTTCTTCAGCAGCCGCGAGCACATCATCGGCGTCAGCGTCAGCGACACCACGGCGGACATCACCACGGCGATGGTCAGTGTCAGCGCGAATTCGCGGAACATGCGGCCGACGAGGCCCGACATGAACAGCAGCGGAATGAACACCGCGATCAGCGAGACCGTGAGCGAGATGACCGTGAAGCCGATTTCGCTCGCGCCTTTCAGCGCCGCCTGCATCGGGCTCTCGCCCTCCTCCATATGGCGGACGATGTTCTCGATCATCACGATGGCATCGTCGACGACGAATCCGGTGCCGATGGTCAGCGCCATCAGCGAGAGATTGTCGAGGCTGAAGCCGGCGAAATACATCACGCCGAAGGATGTGATCAACGACAGAGGCAGCGCCACGCCGGCGATCAAGGTGGCGCGCAGCGAGCGCAGGAACAGCAGCACCACCAGCGTGACCAGGATGACGGCAAGCACAAGCGTGAACTGAACGTCGTGCACCGAGGCACGGATCGTCACGGTGCGGTCGCTCACGATGGTCAGCTTGACGCCCGCCGGCATCAGGCGCTGGACCTTGGGGATTTCCTCGCGGATCTGCCTGACCACCTCGATCACATTGGCGCCGGGTTGCCGCTGGATCTCGATGATCACAGCCGGCGTTCCCTGGTACCAGCCGCCGGTGCGGTCGTTCTCGAGACCGTCGACGATCTGCGCGATGTCGCCGATGGTGACGGGCGCGCCGTTGCGATAGGCGACGATGATCGGCTTGTAGGCCTCGGCCGCGACGATCTGGTCATTCGCCGCGATCGTATAGGCTTGCTGCGGACCGTCGAGCGAGCCCTTGGGGCCGGAGACATTGGCGCTGGCGATGGCCGTGCGCAGGTCTTCCATGGCGATGCCATAGGCGGCAAGCCGTGCCAGATCGGCTTGTACACGGATGGCCGGCTTGAGGCCGCCCAGCACGCCGACCTTGCCGACGCCGGAAATCTGGCTGAGACGCTGACCGAGCAGCGTGTCCGACAGGTCGCTCATGGCGCGCAGCGAGACGGTGTCGGAGGTCAGCGCAAGCGTCATCACCGGCGCATCGGCCGGGTTCACTTTCGCATAGACCGGCGGATAAGGCAGGTTGCGCGGCAGCACGCCGGCCGCGGCGTTGATGGCCGCCTGCACGTCCTGCGTCGCGCCGTCGATGTCGCGGTTGAGGTCGAATTGCAGCGAAATCTGGCTGACGCCGAAAGAGCTGGTCGATGTCATCGACACCAGCGACGGGATCTGCCCGAGCTGGCGCTCCAGCGGCGCTGTTATCAGCGAGGCCGTCACCTCCGGGCTTGCCCCCGGCAATTGCGTCGAGACCTGAACGGTCGGGAAGTCGACCTGCGGCAACGCCGATACCGGCAGCGCGAAATAGCCGAGCAGGCCGCCGATCAACAACGCCACCCCGATCAAGGAGGTTGCGATGGGTCGGCGGATGAAGGGTTCGGAGACGCTCATATCGGTGCGCTCTTCACTGTCGCGCCATCAAGCACGACGGCCGTTCGTGTGAGAGGTCATGGCTGCTTCGCTCCTTGCGGCGCGTTGCCCTGACCTGCGGCGGGGGGCGTCTGCCCCATCGGCGTCGACGGATTGCCGTCGCTGCCACGTTGCTGGCCCTCCCCGCGCTTGCCGCGGCGCTCGCCCGCATCACCGCCCTTGCTGCCGCCGCGCTTGCGTGGTGCGAGATCGAGTGTGGGCTCGTTCGTATTGGTGCCGACGCTGACCTTGGCGCCGTCGGACAGATTGGCAAAGCCGGTGGTGACGACGCGGTCGCTCGCGGACAGACCCTTGGCGATCACGGCTGACAGTTCATTCTGCTGGGTCACCGTCACCGGCACGGCTTTGACGATGTCTCCCTCGCCGACCACATAACTGAATGTCCCGGCCGGCCCGCGCTGCACGGCAGAGGTCGGCACCACCATGGCGGCCTTCAATGTATCGATCTTGAGGCGGACATTGACGAACTGGCCAGGCCAGAGCTGGTAGTTCGGGTTCGGGAATTCGGCCTTCAGTTTCACAGTGCCGGTGGTCGGATCGACCTGATTGTCGATGCCGGTCAGTGTGCCGGTGTCGATCACCGTGACGCCGTCATTGCCGAACACATCCACGGACAGGGTGCCCTTGGCCGCGGCGGCATTGGCGCGGGTGATCTGCTGCTGCGGCAGGCTGAACAGCACGGCAATCGGCTGCAGCTGCGTGATCACCACGAGGCCGGTCGTGTCCGAGGCATGGATGATATTGCCCTGATCGACCTGACGCAGGCCGGCGCGGCCGGACAGCGGCGCGACGATATTGGTGTAGCTCAGCGTGGCCGCGGCGTTGTCGATGGCGGCCTGATCGGCTTTTACCAGCGCTTCCTGCTGGGCGACGAGCGCGCGCTGGGTATCGGCCTGCTGCTTGGAGCCGGCATTCGACTGGGCCAGTTGCTCGTAGCGGATCAGGTCGAGCTTGGTATTCGCGAGCGTCGCCTCGTCCTGCGCCTTCTTGGCGACGGCCTGATCGTATAGCGCCTTGTAGAGCACGGGGTCGATCTCGGCGAGCACGTCGCCAGCCTTGACGTCCTGGCCTTCCTTGAAATTGACCTTGATCAGCTTGCCATCGACCTGCGCGCGCACGGTCACATTGTTGAGTGCACGGACCGCACCGACGCCGTCGAGATAGACGGGCACATCCTCGATCTTCGGCGTCGCCGCCAGCACCGGCACGGTCATCATGTCCGGCCGGAAACCGCCGCGGCGGAAATCACCGCCCTGCTGCGGCTGCATCGCGCGCCAGCCGATATAGCCGAGGCCGCCAAGGATCAGCAGCAACACGGCGATGGAGACCACGCGGCGGCGCGCTTTGCCGGCCACCTTGGTCACGCCATCGCTGGCGGCTTTCATGTCCGGCTTAAAGAGCATTGACCGGTCTTTCCATTTTCGGCTCCCAGCCGCCGCCCAATGCCTGATACAGGCTGACAATGGCCTGCAGCCGCGCCAATTGGGCCTGGGACAGGGTGTCCTCGGCCTGGAACAGCGTGAGCTGGGTGTTTAGCACAGTTACGATGTCAGCGGTTCCAGCCCGCAATTGCTGTTCCGACAGTTCGAATGCCCGCCGCGAGGCACGGACCACCTCGCGCTGCAGCCGCAGCCGGTCCGTGGTCTGCCGGATTGCCACCAGGGCGTTGTCGACATCGGCAAAGGCGGAGACGACGGTCTTGCGATAGGTCTGCAGCAGTTCGTCCTGCTGCGCCTGGGTCAGCTCGAAATTGCCCTTGATGACACCGCCGTCGAAGATCGGCTGGGTCAGGCCGCCGACCAGGCTGAAAAAGGCTGCGTTGGGGTTGAACAGCGCCACCAGCGCCGAACTCTGATAGCCGCCCGATCCGGTCAGCGTGATGGTCGGGAAGAATTGCGCGCGGGCGCTGCCTACATTGGCGGTCGCAGAGGCGAGCCGCGATTCCTGGCGGCGGATATCCGGCCGCTGGGTCAGCAGCTCCGATGGAATGCCGGGCGTCACCCGCGGTGCCGCGATGGCGTTGAGCGACCCACCAGCGACGCGGACGCTTTCCGGCGGGCGCGAGACCAGCGTGGCCAGTGCGTTGACGTTCTGCGCCAGCGTCGTCCGCAGCGGCGGCACCGCCGCGCGCTGGTTGGCAAGCACACTCTCCTGCTGGGCGACATCCAGATCGGTCCCCGTCCCGGCCCTGAAGCGTTGCTTGATGGCGTCGAGGATTCGCTGCGCGCTGGCGATATTGCGCTCGGCGGTGCGGATGCGGTCCTGCGAGGTCAGGACCTGGAAATAGGCATTGGCGACGGCGGCCAGCGTCGTCAGCGCGACGGTCTCACGATCGAACCGGCTGGCATTCGCCGTTTCCTCGGCGGCCAGCGCCGCATCGCGGTTCTTGCCCCAGAAATCCAGCTGATAGCTTGCCGACAGCGAGGCGGAGAAATTCGTCACCTCGCGGCCGCCGATCGAGAGGCCGCTGGCGCTCGATCCCGAGGTCCGGGAATAGTTCTCCTGTCCGCCAGCACTCAGGGTCGGCAGCAAGGCAGCGCCGGTGATTCGCGCCTGCGCATCGGCCTGCCGGATCCGCGCCACCGCAGCGGCGATATCCAGATTGACGGTCTGCGCCTCCTCCATGAGCTGGGTCAGTTCGTTCGAGCGAAAGCCGCGCCACCAGTCCAGCGACGGCGTTGCGGCGCCCGGCTTCGTCGTCCCGGCCTCTCGGTAGGCGGGCGGGATATCCAGCGCCGGATTGGGCAGATCGGAGGTCAGCATGCAGCCGGAAGACGTTGCGGCAATCGCAAACGCCGTGAGTGCGCGACCGATGATTCGCGATGGCGTACCGGTCACTGCCGCCACCCGAACGTCGTGGGCCGGCATTCCCGCGAAATGCAGGGAGTCCGGGCATTGATGGTGGCAGATTGCGACACGTTCACCGGGTGATGCAAAGGCAATGAAACGAGCAGCCATTCTAGCCGCCCGCGAATGCCGCGGACAGTGTTCTTCGGTGTCGGAACGTGCAAGCCGCCTCGAGCGTTGGACCGCCCGGAACGATCCCATTTGCACAGTTTCCCTTATTTCACCGCGCTATCCTGCCTGCGACCGACCACGCGCGCCCGCCCGGCTTACGAAGATTTCATGTGTCCCGATATTGCTGACGCCAATCCCCGCTCCGTCCGGCGTTCCGCCGGTGAAACCCTCCGCCGATTTCGACCGTAGCTCGCCTATCATTTCACCGGCTGAGGGGACCTCGGAATGCGCATCGCAGTGATCGGAACGGGAATAGCCGGCAATGCCGCGGCCTGGGCATTGTCGCAGCGCTATCCCGTCACGGTCTACGACCGCGAGTTGCGCCCCGGCGGCCACAGCCACACCGTGACGATCGATTATGACGGCGTGGCGATCGCGGTCGATATCGGCTTCATCGTCTATAACGAACTCAATTATCCCGATCTCACCGCCCTGTTCGCCCATCTCGGCGTCGAGACCGTCGAGAGCTGCATGAGTTTTGCCGTCAGCGCCGATGCCGGCCGGTTCGAATGGAAAGGCGGCGGCAACAACTGGGCGGATACGGCGCGCGGCCTGTTCGCGCAGAAGCGTAATATCCTGTCGCCGTCCTATCTGCGGATGTTGCGCGACATCCTCACCTTCAATGAGCAGAGCGTAAAGGATCATGCCGCAGGCCTGCTCGCCGGAATGCCACTCGGCGACTACTTCCGCTGGCGAAAATTTGCGCCGCGTCTGCTCACCGACTATCTCGCTCCGATGGGCGCCGCCATCTGGTCGGCGCCGGCGGACCGCATGCTCGATTTCCCCGCCGAGAATTTCGTCGCGTTCTTCAGCAATCATCGCCTGCTGCAATATGACCGTCCGATCTGGCGCACGGTGAAAGGCGGCAGCCAGCGCTATGTGGAGAAACTGACCGCCACATTCGGCGACCACCTCCGGCTCGGCTGCGCGGTCACTTCCATCGAGCGTAGCGCTCATGGCGTCACGGTCCACGACAGCCACGGTCATCACGTTCTCTACGACCACGTCGTCGTCGCCACCCATAGCGATCAGGCGCTGTCACTGCTGTCCGATCCGAGTGAGGACGAAACAGCGGTGCTCGGCGATATCGGCTATGCGCCGAACATCGTCTATCTGCATCGCGACACCAGGCTGATGCCGAAGCGTCGCCAGGCATGGGCATCGTGGAACTTCCTGCGCTGGAAGCGCGAAGGCGCTCACGTCAACGACGTCGCGGTCACCTACTGGATGAACCAGCTTCAGGGACTGCCGGACGACAAACCGCTTTTCGTCAGCCTCAATCCGCCTTTCGCGCCGGATCCGGCGCTGACATTCGGACGTTATATGTGCGAGCATCCGCAATACGACGCCAGGGCGTTTGCCGCGCAGAAACGGCTCGGCGACATCCAGGGCAAGCGCCACACCTGGTTCTGCGGCGCCTGGACCGGATACGGATTTCATGAGGACGGCCTGCGCTCGGGCCTGGCCATCGCCGAAGCACTTGGCGCCACGGTGCCATGGCGGACAGCGCCAGCCGAACTCGCGGAAGCAGCGGAGTAAGGATCGTGGTGGACGCTCCCACGTCGAACGCACCGGCGGCGCTGTATTTCGGCGATGTCATGCATGCGCGCCTGAAACCGATGGGCCATCGCTTCACCTATCGCGTCATGAGTCTGCTGATCGACCTCGACCAGCTGGATGAGGCCGACCGGACCTCACGGCTGTTCGGAATCAATCGTGCCGCGCTCTATAGCTTCCATGAGAAGGACCACGGCGAACGCGACGGCCTCTCTCTGCGCGCCTATGCGCAGCGATGCGCGGCGGCGCATGGCATCGATCTGACCGGCGGCCGGGTCGAATTGCTCTGTTATCCGCGCCTGCTCGGTTACACCTTCAATCCGCTGTCGGTCTATTTTTGCTATCGTGCCGATGGCGCGCTCGCGCTGATCATCTATGAGGTGCGAAACACCTTCGGTGACATCCATCCCTATGTGCTGCCGGTCGCGGCGGGGGAACAGACTGTTTCCGGCATCCGGCAGATGCAGGACAAGCTGTTCTATGTCTCGCCCTTCATCGCGACGGCCATGCGCTATCATTTTCGCGTTTCGCCCCCGGCCGATGAGGTGAAGCTGCGTATCCTGGAAACCGATGCCGACGGCCCGCTGCTGGCCGCAACCTTCCACGGACATCGCAGCCCCCTGACGTCGCGCGCGCTGCTGCGCTCGTTCTTCGGGCTGCCGCTCGTGACCTTCAAGATCATGGCCGCGATCCACTGGGAGGCGCTGCGGCTGTGGCTCAAAGGCGCGCGTCTCGTCCCGAAGCCATCGGGCCATGCCGGAAATACCGGCTTGGCGAGCGAACAAAGCCGCGCTTATATTTCCGCAAAGTCATCGGCACGCTGAGCGTTTTCGCAACGCACAACGCAAACTTCGACGGCGGATACGCATGTCTGAGCTCACTTTGACCGTTCCGGAGAGCGTCACACCGGAAAATGCGGCCCGAATCCTGGCGGACCTGCCCAGGATCGTCCGTATGGCGCTCGGCTTTGGCGCGCACCTGACCCGCGGCACGCTTGATGTCACGTTGCCGAATGGCCGGCGCTACCGGCTCGGCGGCCGCGAGCCCGGACCCGCTGCGGAAATGACGGTGCACAGCTACGCCTTTGCGTCACGTCTGATCAATGGCGGCGATATCGGCATCGCCGAGGCCTATCTGCATGGTGACTGGGACACGCCCGACCTCACGCAATTCCTCTATCTGTTCTGCGTCAATCACGACCTGATCCAGTCGATGCTTGGCAACAACCCGGTGATGCGGCTGGTTCAGGTCGTCCGGCACTGGTTCAACCGCAACACCAAACGGCAGGCGCGCAAGAACATTTACGCGCATTACGATATCGGCAACGCGTTCTATTCGGCCTGGCTCGATCCGAGCATGACCTATTCGTCGGCGATCTTCGAGGATGGCACGCAGGATCTCACCGCCGCCCAGCACAACAAATATCGCCGGCTTGCCGAAGCCATCGATCTCAGGCCCGGCCAGAAAGTGCTGGAAATCGGCTGCGGCTGGGGCGGCTTCGCCGAATATGCGGCCAGGAATTACGATGTGAATGTGGTCGGTCTCACCATCAGCACCGAGCAGCGCGATTTCGCGCGCAAGCGCATGCAGGATGCCGGCCTTGCCGACAAGGTCGAGATCCGCTTCCAGGACTATCGCGACGAGCGCGGCCACTATGACCGCATCGCGTCAATCGAGATGATCGAGGCGGTCGGCGAAGAATTCTGGCCGCGCTATTTCTCGCAGATCCGTGATCGCCTGCTGCCGGGCGGCCTTGCCGGCATTCAGGCCATCACCATCCAGGACAAGTTCTTCCAGACCTATCGCAACGAGGTCGATTTCATCCAGCGCTACGTATTTCCGGGCGGCATGCTGCCATCGCCGGAGATTCTGAAGTCGCTCGGCGAGCGCTTCAGTGTGCCTGTCATCCGGGAGCGCGTTTTCGGGCTCGATTATGCCAGGACCCTGGCATCCTGGAGAGATAATTTCCGCGCCGCATGGCCGAATCTGACGCCGCTCGGTTACGACGACCGCTTCCGCCGTCTGTGGGAATACTACCTGGCCTATTGCGAGGCTGGTTTCTTGTCAGGGAATATCGACGTGCGACAAGTGGTCTTCGCAAAAGCGAAATAAGGCGCCTGCTCCGAGGCCCCCCCGTCCTGCCCGCGCTTCCCTTGTATGACCTCGCAGCGTTCACTAGGTTGAACGCAGCATCGTCAACCGTTCCGAGAATTGCAGGCTCATGATTTTCAACAAAGACGTCGTCGAAGCCATCGGCAACACGCCCCTGATCAAGCTGAAACGCGCCTCCGAACTCACCGGCTGCACCATTCTCGGCAAGGCCGAATTCATGAATCCCGGCCAGTCGGTGAAAGACCGCGCCGGCAAATGGATGATTCTGGAAGCCGAAAAGCGCGGCGACCTGAAGCCGGGCGGTCTGGTGGTGGAGTCCACAGCTGGCAACACCGGCATCGGCCTTGCTGTGGTGGCCAGCGCACGCGGCTATCGGACCATCATCGTCATCCCGGACTCGCAGAGCCAGGAAAAGAAGGACATGCTGAAGCTCGCCGGTGCCGAGCTGATCGAAGTGCCGGTCGTTCCCTATTCCAATCCGAACCAGTTCCAGCATGTCGGCAAACGTCTGGCCGATCAGCTCCGCAAGACCGAACCGAACGGTGTGCTGTTCGGCGATCAGTGGAACAATCTAGACAACGCCAAAGCGCATTACGAGTCCACGGGACCCGAGATCTGGCAGCAGACCGATGGCAAGATCGACGGCTTTATCTGCGCGGTCGGCAGCGGCGGCACGCTCGCCGGCACCAGCACCTATCTGAAGGAAAAGAACAAGGGCGTCGTAATCGGCTGCGCCGATCCGCATGGCGCGGCCATGTACAGCTATTTCAAGACGGGCGAAGCCAAGGCATCCGATGGCGGATCGATCACCGAAGGCATCGGCCTTGGCCGCATCACGCCGATCGCTCAGCAGGCCAAAGCCGCCGTTGATGACGCATTCCTGATCTCCGACGAAGAGGCTGTGGCGGTCATCTACGATCTGGCTGAACATGAAGGCCTTTGCCTCGGCGGCTCCAGCGGCGTCAATATCGCCGGGGCGATCCGTCTCGCCAAGCAGCTTGGTCCCGGCAAGACGATCGTCACGATCCTGTGCGATTCCGGCGGGCGCTATCAGTCGAAACTGTTCAACCCAGCCTTCATGCGCAGCAAGAACCTGCCGGTGCCGGAATGGCTGGAGCGTAAGAGCGACATCCAGGTGCCGTTCGAGAAGGTGTGAGCCACCACACTCCGCCCTCATCCTGAGGAGCGCGCAGAGCGCGCGTCTCGAAGGATGGCCACGCACTCAAGAGCCCGGTCAGCTCATGGTTCGAGACGCGTGCCAAGTGGCACGCTCCTCACCATGAGGGTGCGGTGGCCTCACCGCAGTATCTGCCCCAAGAACAGCTTCGTCCGCTCGTGCTGCGGGTGATCGAAGAACGCATCCGGCTTGTTCACTTCGAGGATCTGTCCGGAATCCATGAACACGATGCGATCGGCCACCTGACGCGCAAAGCCCATCTCGTGGGTCACCACCAGCATGGTCATGCCCTCGTCGGCGAGATCGACCATCGTGTCGAGCACTTCCTTCACCATTTCGGGATCGAGCGCCGAGGTCGGCTCGTCGAACAGCATCACCTTCGGATTCATCGTCAGCGCCCGGGCGATCGCGACACGCTGCTGCTGGCCGCCGGAGAGCTGGGCGGGATAGGCATGCGCCTTGTCGGGAATGCGCACGCGTTCGAGATATTTCATCGCAGCGGCTTCGGCATCCTTCTTCGGCATATGCCGCACGAAGATCGGCGCCAGCGTGCAGTTCTCCAGCACCGTGAGATGCGGGAACAGGTTGAAACTCTGGAACACCATGCCGACCTCGCGGCGGATGTCATCGACGCGGCGCAAATTGGGGCCGAGTTCGATGCCGTCAACGGTGATGCGGCCTTCCTGAAACTCCTCCAGCGCATTGATGCAGCGGATCAGCGTCGATTTGCCCGAGCCCGACGGTCCGCAGATCACGATGCGCTCGCCGGCGCCGACGTTGAGATCGATGTCGCGCAGGACATGAAAGTCACCGAACCACTTGTTGAGGCCGTTGATGCCGACGATGGGATTTGCGCTTGCGCCCATTGATCTCAACTCCGTCGATGTGCGTTGAGCCGGCGCTCGACGAACAGCGAATAGCGCGACATGCCGAAGCACAGCACGAAATAGATGATGCCCGTGAAAGCAAAGCCGGTGAACAGCGTCGATGGCGACGACCAGGCGGGATCGGCGAAGGCCGCACGCAATTGCCCGAGCAGATCGAACAGCGCAACGATGGACACCAGCGAGGTGTCCTTCAGCAGCGCGATGAAGCTGTTGACGAGGCCGGGAATGACATGGCGCAGCGCCTGCGGCAGCACCACGAGACGCGTCGTCTTCCACCATGACAAGCCGAGCGCACTCGCCGCCTCCGCCTGCCCGCGCGGGATCGCCTGCAGGCCGCCGCGGATCACCTCCGCATTATAGGCGCCAGCAAACAGTGCGACGCCGATCAGCACCCGCACGAGGCCATCGACGCTGAAATTGCCGGGCAGAAACAGCGGCAGCATATAGGTCGCAAAGAACAGCACGGTGATCAGCGGCACGCCGCGCCAGAATTCGATGAAGGCGATGGAGCCAAAACGCATCAGCGGAATGCTCGACCGCCGCCCCAGCGCCAGCGCGATGCCGATGGGCTTGGACGCGACGATGCCCGTGATGGCAACGACCAGCGTTACCAGCATGCCGCCCCACAACCGGGT